>JAITRZ010000071.1 GCA_031288185.1 Coriobacteriales bacterium | reverse complement strand
CTCCGCGCTACCTCACTTCCGGGGCCGCTTTGGTCTACGCCTCTGCGGGCACGGTCGATTCCACCCTCGTGGACGGCACGTACGGTGTCCGCCCCGCTTTTCGTATGAATCTGTCATAAAAGGGGACGCAAAAAGACAAGAGGGGAGGCTTAGGAAACAAGGCACCTGTCTGGTCAAACTGACCCCTGTGGGGAATTGAGGCGTAGCTTCTCGTTGCGTTCTATCTGGATGACCTTACCGCCGTGGAACACCAGGGTGATGGTTCCGTATTGGAGTCCCGTAGCGGCCTTTTTCAGCCGCCTGATGACATCAGGCGGCAAACTGTTCGATACCGCAGGGATATCCTGTTCACTCATGACTGCTCCTCACATTCTGTCATCTTTGCTTCCCGGTGCTTTTCAGTTTGCAACTGCTGAACGGTAGCCCACATCAAATCTGAAAAGGGTGTATGCACCTCAGTTCCTGTCAGGCACCCCTATCGGGCAACCAACAGATCTGAAAATGCCCTCTTGACAATACCTTGACGCTTTTGTAGTATGATGGCTGGTATTAATCTTATAAAACTTATATGAATAGTATAGTATATAGGAAATCGAGGCAAGCGAAAGACCGATCAGAGAAAAACGCGCGCTGATAAAAGCCCAAGGTGTTGTCCTTTTGTCGCTTGGACAGATGGCGCTGTAACGGCCACAGCAGGAAGGGATTGTTGGTGTACAAACCCAGAGAACAAAGATTAAGAATCGAGCCATGTATCATGCCCTGGCACGGAGCCCACACGGGTACGTGCCTGTTTAATCCTGGGTAAGATTTTCGAGTGACTGTCACAAAACAGCTTCTCATTGAAGCGCAGTCCGATGTCGACGGACTGCGCTTTGTTTTTATAACGGTACTAGATTTTCTCAGTATCGGCATCCTGCGAACAGGGCGATTATACCGGCTTAGAGCCCATAAAGGCCCTGAGTCTCCTGCAAGAACCATACCGCAAGAACCACGTAAAAAGCTATAGAGGATCACAGGGTATCAGGAGGAAACATTATGATAACAACACCAGCAATTTTGAAAGCGGAGCGGTCGGTGGTTGACGGCCCAATCGAACGTATCGTTATTAAAGGTGTGAGCAAGTCCTTTAACACCCGGCAAAACAAAGGGAGGCGCGGGGCGGCTGCGCAGCCTTTTTTGGCAGTTAGAGATTTTAGCCTGGAGGTGCGTGAAGGCGAGTTCCTTAGCGTTGTTGGCCCCAGTGGCTGCGGAAAATCAACGCTGCTTGATCTCCTGGCAGGTCTTGAGGCTCCCAGCGGCGGTACCATCTATCTTGATGGGAAACCTGTCGCCGGGCCCAACCAGCGTGTTGGCATTGTCTTGCAGGGCTATGCACTTTTTCCATGGCGCACGGTGCGCAAGAACATTGAGTTTGGTCTTGAAATAAAAGAGGTCGAGAAAAAGGAACGCCTACGCATAAGCCAGCATTATATCGAACTGGTAGGGCTTGGCGGCTTTGAAGAGAGCTATCCGCATGAGCTTTCCGGCGGTATGCGGCAGCGCGTTGCCATTGCTAGAGCCTTGGCTTATGACCCTGAAGTTCTTTTGATGGATGAGCCTTTTGCTGCCGTTGACGCGCAAACGCGAGAGACCTTGCAAGAAGAACTCCTGAGTATCTGGGAAAGGACAGGCAAAACGGTGGTCTTTATCACCCACAGTATAGATGAAGCCATATTTTTATCGGATCGTATAGCAGTCATGTCCTCGTCCCCCGGATCGCTCAAAAGCTTGCTTGAAGTTGATCTGCCGCGTCCACGCAAGACTGATCGCTCATCGGTTCGTTTTGGTCAGCTGCGCCATGAAATATGGGAGCTTATCCAGCAAAACGGTCATGGTCAGCGCCAACTTGAAGAGCAGCTTGTCATAAAGGAAGCAGAGGAGCTGTTAGTTATAAGAACCCCTGTACGAGCGTAAGGGACAACCTCTGTGCCCCTGCGTTTGCGGGAACTTGCAAGCCAGTCATCCAGTTTCCTATCCATCATGGCCTGCGCCCCTGCGCTTGCGGGAGCTTGTGCTGAGTATGCAGATGCCGATGGTGATAGCACGACTGCGCCCCTGCGGTTGTGACATGCGACAGGCGAGAGCAAATAGGGCCAAGGTAACAGGAAACGGGCCAGGGTAACAGGTGCCGATGCAAGCCGATGAAAGCATATCAAATGGCGATAAATCGCAGGAAAGGATACAGAAACAATGAGCGTTGTTAACGTACATACTCCGGAGGTGCCCGTACGCGAGGTGCGCCTTAACTCAATAACTGGGTTTTTTGGCAGTGCCAGGGAGCTGGTTGGCTGCTCTCATGCGCGCAAGGTTCGTGAACAGACGCGCAGTTTTACCCAGGGCATGATGTGCTCGTCAACAGCGGCGTTTTGCCAGTTGTCAATGATCATTGATGCCGCCGTGATAAACCATGCGCCCATTGGTTGCGCGGGCGACTTTCCACAGTTTCATGTAACGTATCGCATCGGGCAGATGGAGCGTGGCCTGCCGCCACTACTGGGCCATTACTATAACTCCAATATCACCGAAAGCGACACGGTGTTTGGTGCTGCGGAAAAGCTGGCACAGGTGATACGCCAGGTATACCGGCGCGCCCAGCCTAAGGCCATCTTTGTTACCACCTCATGTGCTTCTGGCATAATCGGAGACGACATCGAAGGTACCGTCAAAGATGCCCAGGCAGAGTTGGGTATTCCTGTTATCGCCTGTGTGTGCGAGGGTTTTCGTTCCAAGATCTGGACCAGCGGGTTTGACTCGGCATACCACTCGGTGGTTCGCGGCCTGGTAAAGCCGCCGCGTCAAAAAACCAAGAAGATAAATATCATCAATTTTTGGGGCTCGCATATCTTTGAGGAATTATTAGAACCCCTGGGTTATGAGGTCAACTATATTCTGCCGTTTTCGACTGTCGCGCAACTTCAGTGGGTGTCAGAGTCTGCCGCCACCATTCAGATCTGTCCAACGCTCGGCAGCTATTTTGGGGCTGCCCTGGAGCAAATATACAAAGTTCCAGAGATAAAGGCACCGCCTGCCTATGGTCTGGCGGGTACCGATCGCTGGCTGCGCGAGCTGGGCGATGTGCTTGGTGTGCGCGACGAGGTCGAAAAACTTATCGTCAGAGAGCATGCGCGTATAAAGCCCAGGCTGGCGCTCTACCGCAAGAAGTTCGAAGGAAAAACCGCCTATCTCACCGCCGGTGCCGCGCACGGACATGCCATCATAGCGCTCCTGCGCGAGCTGGGATTTTATGTCAAAGGCGCTGCTATTTTTCACCATGACCCTCTCTATGACAACGAGGATCCCACATCTGATGCCCTTGCCCAAAATATTCGGCTCTATGGCGACATTACCAACTACAGCGTTTGCAACAAACAGGCCTATGAAATAGTTAATCTGCTTACGCGCTATCGCCCGGATATCCTAGTTGCGCGCCATGGTGGTATGGCGCATTGGGGCGCAAAACTGGGAATACCGTCTTTTTTGGTGGATGATGAGCAATTTGGCTTTGGCTATCAGGGCATTCTCAACTACGGCGAGCGCATCGAGGACACACTCAATAATCGCGAATATCTGGCTAATTTTGCTGCTAAGAGTGTTAGTCCTTATACGAAGTGGTGGTTAGAACAGGAACCATATTGCTTCTTGGGAGGTGAGGCACGTGTCGAGGCGTACTGAGGCCAGGCAGGGGATAGAGGTGGCGGGTGCATTGTCAGCTTCATCTGAAATCGGCAACAAGACTAACTCCCTGCCTGCAGGGATGGACGCGGCACCTAACGCGCTACCGCAGCCTCTGTCGTCGTTGCCCAAACCACCGCATTCTGCGCTTATCGAGTGGCCGCGTTACTCCTGCGCGCTTGGCGCTCAGCAGACCGTAGTAGCCATACGGCGTGCGGTGCCCATCCTGCATTCGGGTCCGGGTTGCTCAACAAAGGTGCAGGCACTTATCGGCCAAGGGGAGGGTTATGCTGGTGGAAGCACCATACCCTGCACCAACGCGGGTGAGGCCGAAGTCATCTATGGTGGCGAGGAGCGTCTGCGCGAAGTCATCGATGGATCTCTCCAGGTCATTGATGCCGATCTCTATGTGGTACTCACCGGGTGTACCACCGATATTGTGGGCGATGATACTGCTAGTGTTGTTGGTAATTACCAGTTCGAGGGACGCCCCATTGTCTTTGCGGAAACAGGTGGCTTCAAATCAAACAACTATGTCAGTCACGAGTTGGTAGTCAACAACATCATCAACCAATACGTCGATCCCAAAAGGGACGATGGCAAGATCAGAGCGGGACTCGTCAACGTATTTGCCTCGGTTCCGTATCAGGATCCCTTCTGGAATGGCAATCTTGAGGAGTACAAGCGCATCCTTGAGGGCGTTGGATTTGAGGTCAACATCCTCTTTGGAGAGGATTCCGACGGCATCGCGGAGTGGCTTACCATCCCAGAAGCACAGGCCAACATCGTCATTGGGGCCTGGACCGGCTTGGACATAGCACGACATCTCAAGGAGTGCTACGGTACACCCTTTGTTCACTTTCCGTACTTTCCCATTGGTGCACGGGATACCACCACCTTCCTGCGCCAGGTTCTTGATGCCGTGAATCCCAATGAGCGGGGACGTGCGCGCGCGGAGGCTTTTATCCGGCGTGAGGAGCGTAAGTTTTATGCCCATATCGACACACTGATGGACTTCCTCTTGGAATTTCGCTATGCGCTACCCCGCCGGCTCTATACCCTGCTTGATGCCTCATACGCCCTGGGATTCACACGATTTTTGCTTAATGAAGTGGGTATTATTCCCGCACGGCAGTTTGTATGTGATAACACGCCTGAACAGTACCGCGATGAGATACAGGAGCGTTTTTTAGAGGTTTCACATCTGGGGCTGCATACGGCCGAGGTGACATTTCTAACCGATGCCGGCCTGGCCCATGATCTCATACGTTTGGATGCTGGCATCGATCCGGCAGCGCATAACGCAGCTTTAGAAAGAGGTATCAATGTTGGCGGCAGCGGAAGCGGAAGCGACGGAAGCCGCTCACTGATTGTTGGGTCATCCTGGGAGCGCCAGCTGGCAGCAGACATCGGGGCCGACCTGTTCATAGCGAGTGTTCCGTTGGTGTATAAACTTGTGTTAGGGGCGACCATTGTTGGCTATCGCGGCGGCATTCGCATTGTCGAGGATCTGTATACCAAGGTTCTGGATACGTTTAGATAGAGGATGATACCCATGCAACGTTTTCGCTCGCTTTTAAGCATAATCAATCAGCGCGCCAGAGCAGCCTGGCTGATCATCGCCTTTTTTGCGTTCTGGCAGCTGGCTCCCAGCATTGGCCTGGCAAATCCGGTCTATCTGCCGCCGCTCAGCCGTGTGCTGGAAGAAGCTGTCACAGTTGGTTTTGGCCAGCTTGCTCATGATGTGCTCATAAGCGTCTGGCGCATCATCCTCGGTTTTTTTATCGCCATCGTAGCGGCGATTCCTCTTGGATTTGTGTTAGCTGGCGCCTTTAGATGGGTTTCTGAACTTTTGGCCCCACTTATGACCTTTCTCTCGCAGATACCACCTTTCATCCTGTTTCCGGTCTTCATCATCATTTTAGGAGTGGGTGAGACGGGCATTCTTGCGGTTATCATCTGGTCGGTTTTCTGGCCAACGCTCTTTTCCACCATTGCGGGCTCCCATCACATTGACCCCCTGTACGTTAAAAGCGCGCGTTCAATGGGAGCTGATCGTCTGAGCATCTTTATCGATGTCATCATTCCCAGCGCTTTGCCTCAGATAATGACCGGTATGCGCAACGGCCTGACCCTCTGCTTCATGATGCTTATTGGTGCTGAAACCATGGGAGCGTCATCCGGCATGGGATGGGAGATAAATATGGCGCAGCGCATGGCGGTCATTCCCCGCATCTACCTTATGGCCCTGATTGTTGCGGTTGTTGGCTTGCTTATCAACTACCTGTTTGAATGGTTGGAACAAACCATCGTTGTCTGGCGCGATGACGCGCAGCGGGAACTGGTGGTGACATGATGGCGGTGACGTTCACAGAAAGACTCAGGCGCCTGGGTCTTGGAGTTTTGGGGATACTGCTGTTTTTTGCGCTCTGGCAATTTGTGACAACGGTTCAGCTGATTCCTCGCTCATTAGTGCCGCCGCCAACAAAGGTGCTTGAGGTGTTTTTTGAAAATCTGCTTGCAGGCAAGCTCACCGACCCAACGCTGTTTAGTTTAAGCAATGTGGTTTTGGGCCTTGCGCTTGCCATAGTTGTGGGTATCACGCTTGGGTTTGTGGTGGGTTTGTATCTGCGCCGGTTTGATCAGATAGTTCTACCCTTTTTTCGTATTTGCGAAAAACTTAACCCCTTTGCGTTATTTCCCATCTTTATCATCCTGTTTGGTATCGCGCGTCTTGAAAAAGTGATGGTTGTGTTTTGGGTGTCCCTCTGGCCGCTGCTCTTTTCAACGGTGGACGGCGCCCACGGTTTGGATAGGGTATTGCTTAAATCAGCGCTTTCGATGGGTGCCAAGCGAGGCAAGCTGTTTACCAAGGTGATACTACCACTTATGCTGCCGCCTCTCTTTTCTGGCTTACGACTTTCTGCCACGCTGGCGTTCTTCATGATTATAGCGTCTGAGATGGTAGGGGCAAATGACGGTCTGGGATGGCTCTATCTTGTAGCCAATCACGCCTATAACCTGCCACTGATGTACGGGATAATCCTGTTCATCACGCTGCTTGCCATTGTTATCAACGCCTTGTTCAGCTTCATCGAGCGGCGTTTTCATTTGTGGAAGCCCTCTGTAAGTTTTGATTGAATAAGACAAAGCCTGTCCTGGTGGCGGGCAAAAACGTGGAAAGGAGGAACAACGCGATGGCGACACAACAAAGGTACCAACGATGTCGGCTTGGCTCGCTTGCGCTACCGACGCTATAGCCTGCCTAGGGTGTGTTCACCAGGATTAACAAAGACAGGGGCTCCGGCCGTCAAACCTGCCCCTGTCTTCAGCGAGGATCCGCATACGATACGGGCCTGCGCATGTCAGTTTACTCGATATCCGCCCTTAGGACAGTACTGCCCGGTGGCAGGAAACCCCTAAGCGGATAAGAAACAGAAAGAATGGATCATGTCTGCATTCAAAAAAAGAAACAAAACCATATTTGGAGTTGCCGTTGGTGCTTTTGTCGTCTTGGCGCTGGCGGTTGGCGTGGGCTTGAGTGGCGTGCTCTCAGGCCCTACCGGTACAGGAAATGCTTCAAGTCAGGATGAATTTTTAGCCAAGCGTACCGTTGTTGAAGATGGCAAGGAGCTTGTCGAGCTCTACACCTATACCCGTACCGACTGTGGCATTACCCCCTATTTGGTAGCCGATCAGAAGGGCTTTTTTGCTGAAGAAGGCATCAAACTTGTCTATACGGGAACAATCGGCTATGACCAGCAGCTGGCCACTGTGGTCAGCGGGCAAAACGATCTGGGCGATGCGCATCCCAATGAACTGGCGCTTTTTGTTCAGGGTGGCGCTCCGGTCAAGGGTGTCAGTCGTGATGATATTGAGCCGCTGGATGATGCTCTGGCTGAACACCGGCATATGAAATACTTTGTGGTGGAAGACTCGCCCATCCAAGCCTGGGAAGATTTGTTGACCTATGAGGGAGGTAGCGGCGAGATACTTATCAACGGGCATATCCCCAGCTGCACAACCTTTGTGCCCGGTGCCATCTTTGATAACTACGGTATCAGTCGTGATCGTCTTACTACGGTGACCTTTGAGTCAGACCGCGAATCGCTTCAGGCGGTCTCTCAGGGTGACATTACCATAGCTCAGGTACACCCGCCCTTCTACAGGCTGGCCGAGGAATCAGGTCTCAGGCAGATAGGCGACAGCTTTGATGCTGGTTTGGGCGCCACAACCGGTACGGCATTCTATTATTTTTCCAATCAATTTATCGAAGAGCATCCCGATCTTGTGCAGAAGTTTGTCAACGCCATAACCAAAGCACAGATATGGGCCAACAAGCCCCAGAATTTTGACGAGGCGGCGCAGATAACGGCCGAGGCCCTTAATGTTGAAGCAACGGTTACCCATTACTACGCCGACGACACGTTGGTCATAGATCATGAGGTTCAACCCTGGATTGACGATCTGGAGGTATCTGGATTTCTTAAAGAGGGTGAAATCAAAGTGGCGGACATCGTCACCCACCAGTTTGAGAACCCTGCCATCCACGCCTGACTATCACGCTTGGCGCACCCATGAGACCAGAAGGGACAATCATGCAAAATCGTTTGTTGGTAGGGCTGTCTACCATTGTTGTGGGAATACTTTTGGCCCTGGGGCCGCAGCTCCTGTTCAAGATATGTGATCAGGAACACCATGTGGGCCACAGCGCCTGTTATTGGACGGGGCAGGCAACCATCGCCATAGGCATCGTGCTGGTTTTGCTGGGGACTGTCTACCTGCTGTTCAATAACGCAGGTATTCGCGCCGGACTGAGCATCGGCATCACCTCAGCACTGGTACTTACCCTGCTTGTTGTCAATGTACTGATAGGCGTTGATCCTGATCCTATGATGCCCTGCCATACAACTACCCTGCCCGCTCTCAACGTTATCAGCATACTTTCCCTGGCGCTTGCCGTGGCAAATACTGGCTATCTGCTCAGGCTCGTGCGCGTTCATCAGGCACAGACAGATCAAGCGCTGGCGTATCATGCAGCAGAGCAAAAAGCCATTGCGAAAGGATAACACCCTTGCTCCCCGCTGGCAGATTAACGCTATTTCGTATCGCAATTATCAATATCCTACGTCGCCCCGCCCGTTCGCTTTGCCTTGCGGGCGTGGTGGCGCTTCTTGCCTTTGTGCTTATCGGCGGCTCGTTACTTGCCAATAGTCTTAGCAATGGCGCAGCCAACATGGCTGACCGTCTGGGGGCTGATGCGCTTATCGTTCCGGCCGGATACGAGTATGACGTAGAGGGAGCGCTGCTGCGCGGCGAACCCAGTTCGTTTTACCTGAGCGGTGATCTTGTATATCGTCTTATGCAGCTTGCTGGCATCAAGCAGGCTTCTCCGCAGCTGTTCATAGCCACGTTTGCCTCATCCCACTGCTCGTTTCCCGTTCAGATGATAGGGTATGATCCCCAGACAGACTTTGTCATTGTGCCCTGGCTTTCCCAGAGTCTGCCAGCGGGGCTGCCTGATGGCGAGGTGGTTGTTGGCTCCAGCATCAAGGGTATGGTGGGCGATACCCTCATGTTCTTTGGTCGTGACTATCCGGTGGTGGGCAAGCTGGAGGCAACTGGCACCGGCTTTGATACTTCGGTATTTGTTAACATGACAACAGCGCGCGTGGCCCTTGGCGATTATGTAAAACTGGGCGGTCTGATGAATGTGCCCAGCGACGATGCGAATGCCGTATCTTCTATCACCGTTCAGATAGAGCCAGGCTATGATCGCGCAACCTTTACTCGCAGCGTACGCGCTGGTTTTCGCGACGAGGGGGTGGGGGTGGTGCTTACACAGCGACTGATTGGTTCGGTTTCTAGTGGGCTGGATGTGCTGTTGGGCATCATAGTGGTGCTCATTTCCTTTCTCTGGATCCTGTCCATTGGTGTCTTGGCCCTGCTTTTTACCCTTTCTTTGGGCGAGCGGCGAAGGGAATTTGCCGTCTTTCGCGCTCTGGGAGCCGCGCGGCACCAGATTGCCCTTCTTGTTTTGATTGAATCAGCCCTCATAAGTCTGGGCGGGGCGCTGGTGGGTACGGCCCTTGTGAGTCTTGTGTACCTCTCCTTTAGCCCCCTTATTGGCATATCGATAGAGATGCCCTATTTACAGCCTGCGGCACCCGTTATCGCGCTGCTGCTTGTGGTGGGCCTGTTGGCATCCTCGGTTACCGGGCCCCTGGCCGCGCTCTTTACCGCCCTTAAAACCGGAAGACAGGCGACGGCCTCTCTCTTCAAGGCGGGAGAGTGAGATGAACCTGCTAAGGCCACCCAGAGGTATCCCGGCCACCCTCTTAAAGGCAGGAGAGTGAGGCCCATGCTTCTTGTGGCGCGGCACTTGACCAAGCGCTACCGGCGTGCCACCAGCGACTTTGCGGCGGTTGACCAGGTTGATCTGGAACTTGGCGAGAAGGATTTTTTCTGTATAACCGGGCATTCAGGCAGCGGTAAAAGTACGCTGCTCAACCTTATCGCCGGCTTTCTGGCACCTGACGAAGGTACGGTTTTATTGGATGGCGAAAAGCTGTCTGCCTTAGATGATGTCGCAGCATCCTATCTGCGTAATACGCAGATAGGTTACATACCCCAGGGCTCTGGGGTTCTGGCTAACTTTACGGTAGGAGATAACGTGCGTTTGCCCTTTTACCTGCATCGCCGCATGGGTGATCCCGCACAGCGCGCGCAAACTCTCCTTGAGCAAATGGGAATAGCGCATCTGGCAAACCAGTATCCTGCACAGCTCTCAGGTGGAGAACTGCGCAGGGTATCCATAGCGCGTGCCCTGATAAACAAGCCGTGTCTGTTGCTGGCTGATGAACCCACCAGCGACCTTGATCCGGATGCCAGAGAGGCCGTTATGGAGCTGTTTTCTGCGATTGCCCGTGCTGGAACAGCGGTGCTGGTTGTCACCCATGAGCAGGAAAACCTGCGCCACGCCACCCGCCACCTCATAATGGCTTCCGGCCGTCTGTCCGGAGCCTAAACACCAGCGTAACGGTGGAAACGCGGGTTAAACGAGAGCTGTGGGACTGTGAGGACAGGAAAGTATCCCACCACGGCGGTGGGCAGAAAAATGGGTCAAAGGGAGCAGAAGCCTTGCGTATCAGGACAGCATCTCAGAGGCAGTCACTGCACTGGTGGGGACAGGCACCCCGTCCCCACTGTCCCAGGCATTTCGGCCTTGATCACTCATGAGAACTGCGGAAGAAATGTTTCAGTATCCGTCAGCCAGTCAACGATGTTTCTCTGCTCAATGCCGGCACGCGAATAGTCCGTATGATCGCGCGTCAAAACAAGCTTTTTGAAGTTATCGTCGATTTTTCTCAAAGAGCCAAATTCGCGCTTCAGGACGGCATCGCTTGAAAGGTACTCCGCGACTTGGATGTACTGAAGCTCTCCAAACCTCGTCGCCACAAAATCAACCTCACCGCCTATCGCCTTTCCAGCATTGACCGCAAACCCCCGCGAGATCAACTCATTGTAGACAATATTCTCAAGCCGTCCGCCTTGTTTCTCCTCAATCTGAGATTTCTTCAGCTGCAAGAAACCAAGGTCGGAGATATAGTACTTGTCAAGCGTCGCTAGCACCTTCTTGCCACGAATATCGTATCGGCTGACCTTGTCAAAAACCATCGCCTCACCTATGCGGTCGGCGTAGTTTAGTACGGTGTTCACCGTTGTTGAAATGCGTTCATTTTTGAGGTATCCAGCGATGGAATTCCCTGATGTAATCTGGCCGATGTTTTCCATCAAAAACTGTACGATACGGTTGAGCAGGTTTGGATCCTTGATGTCATGTCTGGTAATGATGTCTTTTAGGATAATACTGTTGTAGAGGTCTGTCAGATAGAGTTTGCGCTCGTAGCCGTCGTTGAATGCATAAATCTGCGGCATTCCGCCAGAGTGGAGGTAGTTGTCAAACAGTTTGTCTTTCGACGTGGATACATCACCAATCAGTTCCAGATATTCTGAAAATACCAGCGGGAGGATACGGTAGTGTAGATAGCGTCCACTCAGGCGGGTTGAGAAATTGCCCGCCAGCAGTTTGCTGTTGCTGCCGGTGATAAAGATGCTGGAATTTAGGGTGGCACGAAATGAGTTGATCACCTTCTCGAAGTTTTCGACTTCTTGTATCTCATCAAAGAAAAGATAGTATTTTGCCTTGTCTTTGATTTGCGATTTGATGTATTTGTGAAACAATTTTGGATCGGTATATTCATCATATGAATAATCCTCAAAATTCAAGTAGATGATATGGTCGTCACCTATGCCTCTGTCCCGTATCTCCTGCATGATTTGCCCCAGGAGCACAGATTTACCTGAACGCCGTATGCCGATGATGACCTTGATTAGGTCACTGTCATAAGTACCACGTATCCTGCTTAGATATCTTTCTCGTTTAATCATGCCTCAAGAGTAGCGGATAAAAGACAAGGGGTCAAGAATTTATATGCTCATACTTAATAAATTATCAAAATCATGGTTTTTATTGAGTAACAGATATAAAATAGTAAAAGAAAGGGAGGCAGCTTCTCCGCTGCCCCACGCAGATTCTCACTTTGCGCTATCATATGTCTCGTGTTTTAAGCAATACCACAGTGAGGGAAGGGAAAAACGAACATGCAAGGTAATCTCCGGGCGCACACAAATCTCCTGGGGGTATTTATCTCCTAGCCCTCTAATCTCTTCTACCGTTAGTACGACCACTTCGCCCAAGCCCGCTTGCCAACAACCGTTGGAGGCGGCTTTTTTGTGCCCGCGCGCAAAGTCGCAGCTCCGTTTTGACGCAACGGCCTGAGCGATACAGAGGAAGCGATACAGTGGGACGGCGGCATCCGCTTCTGGCACCCCATGCCTGACATCCCCCTTTCGATGTCCCACTCCTGGCATTCTCCCGCGACCAGCACCCTACGTCATCATCGGTCATATGGTACTGTGTTTCATAGATAAAATGGGTTTTTAAAAACCGATTGGAAGCCCAGGTGATGCAATGTCCAACGCCTCATTTTTGATGGATCTTAGCGCGACCTACGGCAGGGTGCTGCCCTCGGTAACCTTGGCGATGTTTCTGGACAGTTTTTCTCACTATCAGATACTGTCCCGGCCACCAACGCTTGAGCGAAGGTTCAGTTGGTTTGCGACGCTGTCCAAAAACGACATCAGCGCCTCCGTTTTGCCCATCCGCGACACCATCTATATCTCCCACCCTGATGCTGCCCGCCATCTGCTTGAAGAGCAGCCAGCGGCCTTTGTTGTTATTCTCTGCGCTGAGGATACACTGCCTTCGTGGCTGCAACCCTCTGATAACCGCACGGTTGTCCTGCGCCAACAGGAAACCCTTTCTTACTTTACGGTGATGGTGCAGCAGTTTTTTATTCAACAGCTGATCTGGGAAAGCCAGATGGATCGGGTCGTCTATCAGAAGGGCGGGCTGGACGATATACTCAACGTTGGCGACTCGCTGCTTGAAAATTTCATCACCATTACCGACAGGGATATGAATCTGCTCGCTTATTCGCGCCGCCAACAGCCGCCCGATGCCTTCTTGCGACGCCTGATTGAAATTGGTTGTGCCCCCCACGAAATCGCCACTATCCAAAAACGCCTGGTGGATCGCAGGGCAATCACCCTCATTGAGGAGATCCCCGGCTCACCCTACAAAAAGCTCTACGCGCCCATCTTTGTGCGCGATTCATACTTTGGTCTGGTGTTGATGACCTGCGATGTCAGACCTCTTTCCCAGGGGTTGAGGGATCAGTTTGGCCTGTTTCTTAAACGCCTCGTTTTAATTTGCGAAAATTTTTGGAAAGAACAGATACAGGTCGATTCTCCCCACTACTTCTTTTTCACCAAACTGCTTAAGGTGGGAGGCGAGGAGGTTGCCGCAAGCTATGTCTATAACCAGATGCGCCTTACCGATATACCAGCCAATCCACAGCTCAAGCTCCTGCTGCTGGAGTTGAATGATGCGGATTGGTTTGAGCGATTGCCAGAGATTACCCAGGCGGTTGCCTGCATCAACCAGGGATACTGCTACTACTTTCCCTATAAACGAGATATTCTGGTGCTGTGTTACGCTGAGTCAGGAGATAGTCAACTGTCGCACCGAAAGTCTGAAACCGACTTGCAGCGGTTAATTTATGAACCTTTTGGCATCAACTGTGGCGTCTCACAGATCTTTGAGGACATTACTGACATTGACATGGCCTATATGCAAACCAAGGTCACCCTGGGCCTTAGAAACACCATCCAGAGCGAATGGCTCATCGCGGGAGAAGCACATGATAAGGGGATATTTCTGTTTGAGGATGCCCTGCTCTACTATCTGGTGAGTGAGACTGAGCTGGACAGGCGTTTTTTGCGTTTTTCCTTCTCGCACACCCTCTTGCAAAAGGTCTATCGCGAAGACCAGGAAACCGGTACCAACAATGTGGCGCTTTTCTGGTTTTACCTTCGCTATGAGCGTAACGCAACCTTGGTTGCTCAGCGTCTCTACGTCCATCGTAATACAGTTTTGTACCATATCAACAAACTGCAAAAACGTTTTGATTTTGACCTCCAGCTGCAAAGCGCCCGCGAGAAGATGTTGCTGGATTTCAAGTTCTTTTTCCTGACATCTGGCCAGGAGTCGGTCAAGCAGATATTTGCCGAGGCAACCAGAGCTCCTGAAGAATAGGTTCGGTTGCGCGGACATCTTGCGCGGACATCGGTTGCCTGGCTGCGTCGCCCACGCTTGCCTGTCGCCCCTGCGAGCTTAAGGGCAGGTAACCCGCCCTTTGCTCCTTTGTCACATCTGACAAAAATACGCGAATTTTTTGGATTTTTCTCTATGGTCAAGAGCCCCTTTGGCATGGGTTTGGTGCGGTATAGTTGAGCCATTGATCGATCATTGCCTATTTGTTTTTAGGGCCGGGAGAGGAGGGGTAATTAACGGTTTAGCCAAAACCCGCAAAGAGTGCTCAGAGAGAAGAGGAAATCGATGGTCGCAAGAATAAAGCAAGCTGACTGGTCTTCTTTTGTATTTGTGTTTTTAGCTGGTGTGTTTCTCGGTGTCAGTTTCTTTAAGGTTCCCCCCACAATCCCCTTACTTATGGGATATTTTCAAACCGACGTTGGTACTGCAGGATGGATGATGTCTGTCTGCTCCATAGCCGGTACCCTTGTGGCCATTCCGGCTGGCGCCATCCAGTCACGGTTAGGCCCCAAGAACACTCTGTTGGCCGCCTTGGGTTGGACCATACTCTCGATAATCATTGGTGTATTTTCGCCCACTATCGAAGTATTCATGGTTTCTCAGTTTATCGGTGGCCTGGGTAATGGATTTATCGCCGTCGCTGCTCCAACACTTATAACCGTGATGTTCAAGAATCCCGCCAAACGCGGCCTGCCCAATTCTATCTGGGCCTGCTGGACTGCAGCCGGCTCCTTGATAATGTTTAATGCCGCCAGTATCATCGCCACAAGTTTTGGTACCTGGCAGTCAGTATGGTGGGCATCGCTTATCGCCGTGGTCATTATCACGGTATTGGCTGCTGTGGGCATCCGTGTGGACAAGGCCGAGGCTCAGGCGGTTGCGGCCGGTAGCGCTCAAATTAAGCTATCACAGGGCTTTACCTCTCCTTACGGCATCATTTTAATGGTGCTGTTCTTTTGCTTTGCCTTTGGCTATTCAGTCTGGGCTGCCCTGGCTCCTACTTTTATGCAGATGGTTGCGGGCATGGATATGCCCACGGCCAATGCGCTGGCCTCCATCACCACCATAACCGGCATCATCGGCTCATTAACCATAGGTGTCATTCTCAATAGGGTTAAAAACCAACCGTTGGTGCTGGTGGTGTGCTTTATCTTGGCCGGTATCACCATGTGCCTGGAGTTGCTGTTTACCACCGTCCCGTTGATGATAATGATGGCTATCCTTTGCGGTCTTTTGCTCAACATCTGCCCACCGGCACTATTTTCTAATGTTCCCCACGCTTCGCCAGATCCCTCGGTTATGGGAGCGATCTTTGGCCTGTTGGCCGTGGGGGCCAATCTTGGGGGCATTCCAGCAGCAAATACCGTAGGCGCTATTGTTGATGCTACCCAGGGCAACTGGGCAATGGGCACCATCCCTTTGGCCATCGTCGCGGCCTTGGGGATCATCTTATCCATAATCTTTTATAAGGGAACGGTCAACAAGGCCCTGGCAGTCAAGACGGATAACCAAAATGAGACCAGGGGCACCTAGGCCAGAAACACTTAGCGGCTTTTAACGGGTAGAAAGGTCAGCTCAATGAAAGAAGAACAGCTTTATCCAAGAAGATGGGCAGTGCTTATTGCTCTGACAATTATCCTCGTTGCTCTACAGTTTTCGTTTATCGTGCCGGGTGGCGCTGCCATGCTGGTCATGCAAAACTACCTCATTAATCCGATGGAATTTTCGATGGTCATGTCCATCCCCTACCTCTCTGGAATCCTGTTTGGTGTCCTCTCTGGCGTACTGGCCGACCGCTTTGGCTTTAACAAAGTCATTGTTACCGGATTCATATTTGCCCTGATAGGTGCTATCTGGCGAGCCTTATCGGGCACTGACTTCATCCAGCTGTTTGTATCCAGCTTTGTGATGGGCATTGCTACGGCAGCGCTTAACGCCAACTCAGCCAAGATCATTAGAACCTGGTTTCCGGGCACGTCAAACTCAGTGGCCATGGGCATTTACGTGGCCGGTCTTAGCGGAGGAGCCGCGCTGGCCCTCGCCTATGGCAGCAGAGTGGCTGTTGTAACTGATGCGTGGTGGTTGAGCGCTGGCCTTATTGCCGCCGGCATCATCATCTGGCTTGTGCTCTATCGGCGCCACCCTGAGGGCGACACCCAAATCCAGGAAAATATCGCCACCTACCTGGGCATTGTGCTTAAAAACAGGGATGTCTGGGGAATCAGCATCTTTGCCATGCTCTTTTTTGGCATGACCAATGTCAATGGTCAGTACATGGTGGCCGCCATCACCGCTTTGGCCGGAGGCGATCCATCGGTGGTGCCCGAGGCCGGTAATCTCTCAACCATCAATACCATTATTGGCTGTATCTGTTCGATAGCCCTGCCCGCCGCCATAGCCAGGTTTACCCGCCTGCGCGCTCCTGTGGCGTTATGCCTGGTTGCAACCGGCATCTTGTTTGCCTTGCCATACTTTTTGCCCTACGGGCCGGCGACCTGGGTTATCTACCTTATCCTTCCCGTGTTTTTTGGGCCCATCATGGCCATAACCAAGATGCTACCCGCGCTTTTGCCCAGCGTTAAGCAAGAACATCTGGGCGCTGTGGGAGGGGTGCAGTCGACCTTCCAGAATATCGGTTTTTTCGCTCTTGCCGCCTATGTGCTTTCGCCCATAGCGCTAAGCGTAGATCCTGCGGGTGGGATTGCCTATTACCAGGTAATTTTTGTAGGCGTCCTGGTGTTGTGCCTGCTCACGGCAGCGTCGTTATTTCTGTTTCCCAATGTGCGCACCAGCGTGGCTGCCAAGTTGGCCGATGATCGTGCCGCTGTCCAGAAAGACACCAAGGCGGCATAAAACGGTTTATGACGTCAACAAAAAACAGGTAGACGGTTGTTGGGTGGGCAGAAACGTAGGTTGTTGAGAGGAGCAGAAACATAGGTTATTGCGTGGGGTAGAAACGTAAGAAGAAGGAGAAAGTATGAAATACAATAACACGTACAATTTGGAACTCTATCCTCAAAAGCTCCATTGGCAGGAGGGCGATCTTACCGCTACGCGCACCACGATGTGGAGCGGTCCCGGTTGCCATGAGGGCTGTCAGATAATTTTTTATACTGATGGGGATGGCAAACTTGTCAAGGTAGAGGGCGACCCAAACAGCCCGTTTACCCAGGGTCGTTTGTGTATGCGCTGCCTGGAACTTACTGAGCTGGTTAACCATCCTGACCGCCTTAAATATCCACTCAAGCGCGCAGGCAGGCGGGGCGAGGATAAGTGGGAGCGCGTCACCTGGGATGAGGCATACGACATAATTGTTAAAAATGTACACACTTTTCAGCAGGAGAGTGGGCCGGAGTCCATCATTTCGATGATAGGTACCGGGCGCAACGTTTCACAGGTTATTGCCCATAACCAATATGCCAACTTTGGGGGGCCTGATTTAACCCTCTGCTTTCTTTCAGGCGACTCATGCATGTTGCCGCGTACCGCCCTGTGCTTTGTGGTCATGGGCAACCAGTGGGTGGCCGATATGTCGCAGTTTCGTCCCACGCGCTATGAGGAGGATCCGGATTGGCAGCCACCAGAGTGCATTGTTATCTGGGGCACCAACCCGGTTATCAACAATGCAGATGCCTTCTTAGGGCACTGGATTGTTGAGTGCATGAAGCGTGGCAGTGAACTGATAACCATCGACCCAATGCTCACTTGGATGGGCGCCAAATCCAAATACTGGCTGCGCCTGCGTCCCGGTACTGACGCAGCGTTGGCGCTGGGTATGCTCAATGTGCTCATTAATGAGGATCTGGTGGATCACACCTTTATTGATGAATGGACCTGGGGCTATGATGAGCTCAAGGAGCGTGTCCAGGACTATCCGCCAGAAAAAGTGGCCGAGATAACCTGGGTGGACAAGGAATTGATCATTGAGGCTGCCCGCTTCTACGCCAAAGCCCATCCCTCAACAATTCAATGGGGATTGGCCGTGGATATGTCTAAGATAGGCACGGTTACGGCACACGCCATTGCCTGCCTGGCTGGCGTTACCGGCAATATCGACAATCCCGGAGGCAACGTCCTTATTGACCAGGCGTCCGGCTTGGAATTTGGTTATAACTCCGGTATCGAATATCTGGCGCCGGGCATGGTAGAAAAGCGTCTTGGCAACAGCAAATATCCGCTCAAGAAATACGGATTCACCGCCTCCTCGCAGTCAGATACTATCTTGGACGCTATCGAAACCGGCTTGGATGAAAACGGCCAACCGCGTCCCGTGCGGATGCTTTGGATTCAGTCCTCAAATCCCATCACCAATATGGGACAGGACGCGCCGCGCATCTATCGGGCTATGGATAAGGTAGATTTTATTGTTGACATAGACCTGTTTAAGACGCCGTTTGCCGTGGCCTGCTCTGACCTGCTCCTGCCCTGTGCCATGAGTAACGAGCGTGACTGCATAAGGGTCTGGTTTGACCCCATGCGCTCGCTCACCAAGTGCTCAAGCTACTATGAAGCCAAGGAAGACGAGCAGATAATGATCGACCTGGGGCATCGCCTTTCTCCCCAGTTTTGGCCGGAGTGGGTGCAGACCCCACGCGATTATATGAACTGGCGTATGGAAGTGGGCAATGTTGGCTTTACGATGGAGGATCTTGAACAAAAATACGCCGGTATGCACTACGGCGAATTTCGTTATCACAAGTACAAAAAGGGCCTCTTGCGCCCCGATGGAGAACCAGGATTTTTTACCCCCACGGGCAAATACGAATTCTTCATCACTCTATACGATTCCTGGGGAGACGACCCTCTGCCGTACTATGAGGAACCGCCAACATCACCCTATTCCACCCCAGAGCTGTTTGAAAAGTATCCCCTGGTACTCACTACCGGCAAACGCTCCTTTGAGTTCTTTCACAGCGAATGGCGCCAGGCTGAGACAACCAGCAGAGAGCTGCACCCCTTCCCACGCTTTGAGATCCATCCGGATACCGCGCGCGCCTATGGGGTGACAGAAGGCGAATGGGCCTGGATTGAGAATCAGCTGGGCCGTTTTAGGCAGATTGCGCATTTTAACAAGACCTTGGATCCACGCGTAATTTCAACCGAGCATGGATGGTGGTTTCCAGAAAAAGAGGCCGCTGAACCCTCGCTATTTGGAGTATTTGACTGCAACCCCAACAATGCCATCCCTATGAATGAAAACGGCAGCAGCGGTTATGGCGCGCCCATCAAATGCGGCATCGCCAAGGTCTATCCGGTCACACCACAAAACAGCGCGGCAGACATGCAGCCCACGTACCAGGTTACCCGTGGAGGAGGTTATACTCATGGCTGACAAGGGAAAATATGGCCTGTTTATTGATTACGAGTACTGCTCTGGCTGCCATGCCTGCGAGGTAGCCTGCAAGCATGAACATGCTATGTCAAAAGGCGATTTTGGTATTCGCATCTTGCAGGATGGCCCCAGAAAAAACAGCAACGGCCGTTGGGAATATGAGCATGTACCGCTGCCCACCAGCCTGTGCGATCTCTGTGTCAAGCGGGTATCGAAGGGTAAATTGCCAACCTGCGTCCACCATTGTCAGGCCGGCGTGATGGTCTACGGCAGGCTTGAAGAGCTGGCGGCCAAGGCTCAAAAGGCGGGCAAACAAAAGGTCGCCATCTTCGCGCGTTGAGGTGTCGATTTTTTAGCACCATTTTCTATTGCCGCCGGTTCTGAAAGGGGAGCGTGTCCTGTCATTACTGCATTAACTGTGGTCGTTGCCAAGGCATCTCGCCGCGAAGCATCGTGGTGCGTACGTGTCTGACGTGTGGCCTGCGCAACAGGCCGGGCAGCGAATGCTGCTCGGCCTGTTGCGCTTCTTTGCGGCTGACCCCCGGCTTAAGCAACCTCAATAAAACCCCTCCATCCAAACCATAGCCTGCCTCAGACATGTGCTCTGCGCGGTGCCGGCGGATACCTGTGGTGCCTTCTGCTCCAATTGACCACCCTGCGGCAGCATGAGCGCTTTGTAGCGGCATAGATAAAATCGTTTTCCCATGCCCGTTTTCCCGCATATAAACTTTCATTTTGTGCTACCATAAACCCACGTTTAGGCATGAGCAAATAGGTGCAAGCACCACCACCGTGAGGGAAGGGAATAACGAGCATGCAAAGTAATCTTCAGGCACACACAAATCTCCGGGGGGGGGGGGGGTATTTATTTCCTAGCGCTCTGATCCCTTCTATAACCACCCTGCCCAAGCCCGCTTGCCAACAACCGTTGGAGGCGGCTTTTTTGTGTTCGCACACAGAGACGGCGGGGGAGGCCCCTGTGCCAGG
>JAITRZ010000017.1 GCA_031288185.1 Coriobacteriales bacterium | reverse complement strand
GATGTCTCAGGCTGTTTTGGGCCGTATATCGCATAGCGCCGAAAGTGCATTCTAGTACCCCTCTTTCAGCTTATTGACACCTAAAGCCAAGATAGCAAGTTGAAGGTAAAAGTCAAGGGCAAATCTCAGGTCTTTTTGGGAAATTTCGCAATAGACGCATCGCTTGATATCGCTTGGATACTTCCTGCACCCCGTTACAATCTGGATTGCTTGGCTCGCGTTCAAAATGACAGACAACGTATCTTCTGCCCTGCTTCGCTCGCTCGAAGGTGTCGCACACGGAGCATGACACCAACCCATCCTCTGCGCAAAATCCTTCTAACTCTTGAGAAAAAAACGAATCAGACCTTTTATTTCTGCGAAAGATTGCTATAGTAGACCTGTCTTGAAGAAAACCGCACTAACCCGCATGGCCAGGAAGTGAGTTGATGGCTAAAAGCAATGGCTCTTCACACAGTGGTGCTGCCTGTCTGATTATCGCCATGAGGATGCTTGGGCTGGCGACCGACCAGGTACAAGAAGAGCTGTCCAGGGACAATACTCCTGCAGACATGGATGCTCTTGGCCTTGTTGCGCTTGCCCAAAAATGCAGGCTTAAGGCAAAGCTCCACCGTTTTAAGAAAAACAAGCCCTTGTCCATACGATCTCTTTTGATTGCCTGTGGCAAAAACGGGCAGTTTTTTATCATTGCCAAGGCACAAGGTGATGAATGTGTGGTCTTGTTTCCTGATAAGGCCACACCTGAGGTTGTTTCTTTGCGCAGGCTTTGGGCCCATTGGGACGGCACCGCGCTACTCTTAGGCAAACGCGCCACTATCGATACCAAAGCCGCCTTTGGGTTTAAGTGGTTTATCCCTACCATCCTCAAGTTCAAACGGGAGTTTATCCAGGTACTGATAGCGGTGTTTATCATGCAGATACTGGGCATCCTGACTCCTGTCATGATGCAGGTTGTTATTGACAAGGTTCTTGTTCAACAAGGGCTTTCCACCTTGTATTCTCTTGCCATTGGCATAGGTTTTGTGTATGTTTTTGAGTTTGTCTTAGGGCTTGCAAAAAACTACGTTTTTACCCATACCACCAACCGTATTGATGTCATCTTGAGTTTTAAGCTCTTTGGCCATCTGTTTGGACTGCCTCTTAAATACTTCAAGGCCAGAAAGGTGGGTGAGATTGTTGCGCGGGTAAGAGAACTTGACACCATCCGCAACTTTCTTACCGGCACCCCCTTATCCACGGCCATTGACCTTGTGTTTGTTGTTGTCTATATCATTGTCCTGTTCTTCTACAGCACCAACCTAACGCTTATAGTGCTTGCCTCCATTCCTATTTTTGCGCTGCTCTCAGCCGTTGTTACCCCGCTTTTTAAAAAGCGACTTGATGAAAAGTTTCAAGCCGGTGCTCAAACGCAGTCTTTTTTGGTTGAGTCTATTAGTGGCATTGAGACGGTCAAATCATTTGCAGTAGAGCCCCAATTTATCAACAGGTGGGGTGATCTTCAGGCTGACTACGTACAGGCCAGCTACCGCACAGCGATGGTGTCAGCTACAGCGGCCAGTACCGGACAGTTCATACAGCGCATCTTTGAGCTTCTTGTTTTGTTTTTTGGAGCTTTAGCTGTTATGGATGGCACCTTTAGTGTGGGACAGCTTGTTGCCTTTAGGATGCTCTCAAGCAGAGTAAGTGGCCCTATCTTGCGCCTGGTGCAGCTGTGGCAAGAATATCAACAGGCGGCCCTTTCAGTAAAAAAGATAGCTGACATCTTCAGCTTTCCCTTAGATGAACCCCAGGGCCCCTCTAATGTCTCGGTTCCCAGACTGCATGGCACCATCGTCTTTGACCACGTTTCTTTTCGCTACCATCCAACTACCCAAGAGGTAATAAAAAACATGAGCTTTAGGATTGAGGCGGGCACGGTAGTGGGGGTAGTGGGCAGAAGTGGTTCTGGGAAAAGCACGCTCTCTTTGCTTATCCAACGGCTTTATATCGCGCAGGCAGGCAAGATAACCATTGATGGCATGGATATAGCCATGTTAAGTCCTGCTGCCTTTCGCAAACAGATAGGGGTGGTCTTACAGGAAAACTACCTCTTTAATGGCAGTGTGCGCAAAAACATCTCCCTTCACCATCCGGGTGCCTCTCTGGAGCAGATTGTTCAATGCGCTAAGACCGCAGGGGCACATGACTTCATCACAGAGCTGCCTCAGGGCTACGATACGATAGTAGGTGAACAAGGCATGGGCCTTTCAGGAGGCCAAAAACAACGCATAGCCATAGCGCGAGCTATTTTGAATGACCCCCGTATCCTCATCTTTGATGAAGCAACCTCAGCTCTTGACTATGAGTCTGAGAGCATTATTCAACATAACCTCAAAGAAATATGCAAAGATAGAACCGTCATCATCATTGCCCACAGACTCTCAACTCTTCGCGAAGCACACATGATAATGGTTGTTGACCAGGGAACTTTACTTGAGTGTGGCACCCATGAAAACCTTCTGGCCGCATGTGGGTTTTACTCTGCCTTGCACCATAAGCAGATGCTGGGGGCCATTGATGGCTGACAAAAACTCTCCTGTCAACTATGTCCTCAAACATGCCGCCCGCAAGGAGCGCTCACTAAAATATGACTTCATGCCGCCTTTGCTCGACATCATTGAGCGTCCTGCCCACAGAGCGGGCACCGTGATAATCACCACCATCTTTTTCCTTATTGCTGCAGCAGTTATCTGGGCTAACCTTGCCAGACTCGATGTCATTGTTCAGGTGCGCGCCCAAACGGTAACAAGCGATGACACCGTGGTTTTGCAGGCACCTGCGGCAGGCATACTTAAGGAAGTAGGTGTTGTAACCGGTGATTATGTTCAGCAGGGCACAACCCTGTTTGTACTTGATACCAGCCTGCTTGACAAAGAGGCCCAGTGGTCTGGCGAAACCACAGAGATACTGGAGGCTCAAAGGGATGTCTTAACCCGTATTTATGAAGGAACTGATCCTGAGAGTATCGATAGTGCGCACTATGCTCAAGGCGCGCATGTCTATCTGCAAAGTATCATAGAAAATGAGCGGTTGTTCGCTGACCAGTTAGCGCAGCTTGTGCGACAGCGCGATGCGGCAGCCTCAGAGCTGGACACTGCTAAGGCCCTTTTTGCCTCTGTCCAAGAGGCTGGCGGCGTAGGACTGGCATACCAGCAGCAGGAGCAAAGCGTAAAACAGAATGAGTGAGCATTAGAGATTGCACAAGGCACCATCTCAAGTGCCACCCAACAACATCGCTCAGACATTGCTACCCAGCTTGCCGCCTTAGCCCAACAGCTTCAAGAAGCCTCCTCACAAGATGCACGCATACACCTCTCCCAAACCCTCCAAGACATAAAGGCACCCATCAGTGGCTACTACTCTTCCACCGAGCCACTTTCTCCCGGCTCAGTTGTGCAGACATCACAGGTACTTGCCGCCATCATGCCCTCAGATGCTCTCATTGAGTGCGGTGGCTACCTTCTTAACAGGGACAGGGCAGATGTCACCATTGGTATGCCAGCTGTCCTCAAATTGGATGCCTATCCTTCATCAGACTACGGAGCACTATCGGCAGAGGTAGGTTTTATCAGCCCGGTTCCTTTGGTGGATGAACAGTTGGGAAGCGTCTATGAGATTCGCGCAACCATACAGGACACCAACGCCGGGATACAGCTCATCGCTGGCCTTGAAGGCAGCATGGAAATTCATATTGGCAGCCGTAGCGTGCTTTCCTATTTTCTTGAGCCGATAACAAAGGGCCTGGATTCAAGTTTTAAGGAAAAGTAGGCGGGTTTTCTCAGCGTGTTGTCGCAGTGTGTTGCCTCAGCGTGTTATCTTAGGCCAACGCTTACGACAGTCTGAGGGGCCGTTTGTGGTGTGAGGCAGGAAGAACAGGCGCCGCCCGGTTGTTTTATCCCACTCCATAACTGTGGGATCCCAGGATAAGGGCCAGAGCTTCTGAGCGCGTTTTTTGAGACAACTCAAAGGCGCCCCGCACGGCAGAAGTAACGGTTTTGGCTCCAGGTTTTTTAACCCCTCGCATTGACATGCAGAGGTGTTCAGCCTCTATGACAACTATCACGCCATCGGGATTCAACTGTTCAACCAAGGTGCTGGCGATTTCGCTTGTCAGCCGTTCCTGTACTTGTAGGCGGCGGGCGTATATATCAATCAGCCGCGCCAGTTTGGACAGGCCGCATATCTCACCGCTGGCACCGGGCAGGTAGGCCAGGTGTGCCAGGCCAAAAAAGGGCAGCAGGTGATGTTCACACAGCGAGTAGAATGGAATGTCTTTGACCAGCACCATCTCCCGGTGGCCTTCTTCAAAGCTGGTGACAAATAACTCTGAGACGTCTTGCTCAATGCCCTGCAAAATTTCAGTGTACATTTTGGCTACGCGGCGGGGCGTATCAAGGATGCCAGGACGGTTGGGATCCTCACCGATACCTTCCAGTATCAACCTGACGCCAGCCTCAATCTTGCTTTGATCCATCATTGCCCTGTCCAGTTGGGTGCGTTGTGGGTTGACTGTCAGAAGTTTTACGGGAACGCGTTTTTTGCGTGGTTTTTGGGGATGTGGCGCGAACCGCCCGTTGTGGTTTTGAGCGCGCGGCAGCGGGTCGGGATTTTTTGGCGGGCGCTTCTGGCTCATCAGGGGTGGTGGACTCTGGGTTCGCTGGGGCCAGCTCCGGGGCCGGTTCTGGAGAGTCTGCTGGCTCAGGGGCGACAGACTCCGGGCCGTCCTTTTCTGATGAGGTGTCATCCGGTTGAACGTTACTGTTTGGGCCGGATATCGTGCGGTCAGGAGTGACCGCTTCAGGCTGTTCATCTGCCGCTGGTATCTGCGGTTGGTCGGTAGGAGGAGGCAAGGGGGAACCCTGTCCCGCTGCGTCTGCGCCTTCTGGCCCACCACCTTTGCCCAACAGGTCATCAAGGCGCACCTTGCCGGCAAAAACGTCCTCCAGCGTAAAGCGTCCCCCCGGCCCTGAGCCCGTCCCCGTGCCGCTTAACTCATCTTTGGCATCACCAGGCAGTGTTGCGTGCGGTGTCTGTTTTTGGGCTTCAGCGCGCCGCCGCTCATCCTCTTCTTCCTGCTTGCGCAATTCCTCGGCCTTGCGCGCCAGGATCTCATCCTCGTGTTCCAGGTATTCGCTCCACTGGTTATCAAGCAATGCCGCAAGCGCCTCGCTATCCACCGTTTCGCGCTCCAACAGCACGGTAACCATCAACTCTATCTGTTTTTTACGCTCGCTTAGGACAGCCTTTGCCCGGTCGTGGGCTTTGCGCATTATTTTGGCAACTTCCTCGTCAATGCGCCGCGCTGTTTCATCGGAATAATCCGGGGTGGCGCCATAGTCACGGCCCAGAAATACCTCGTGGCTTGCTTCTCCATACACCTGTGAACCCAGTTCCTCGGTCATGCCGTAACGCGTGACCATCTGACGGGCCATTTTCGTGGCCCGCTCAAGGTCATTGGAAGCGCCGGTTGTAATGTCGTTGCAAAACAGCTCCTCGGCCACACGACCGCCCAGAAACACGGCCAGATCGTCAAACATCTCTTCACGACTGTTTAAGAAGCGATCCTCGCCGGGTAGTGACAGGGTGTATCCCAGGGCCTGACCCCGGCTGATGATCGAGATTTTATGAACAGGGTCAGAGTTTTCCAGAATATGTCCAACCAGGGCATGACCGCTTTCATGGTAGGCGATAGTGCGCTTTTCTTTCTCAGTAATAATGCGTCCCTTGCGCTCTGGCCCGGCAATTTCGCGCTCCATGGCTTCATTGAGCTCGGTCATCGTTACCAGCTTCTTATTCTTACGCGCCGTTAGTAAGGCAGCCTCATTCATCAGGTTAGCCAAATCGGCACCCGTAAAACCAGGGGTCAGTTTGGCCAATGCCTCCAGATCAACGCTGTGCGCCAGGGGCTTGCCCGCAGAATGAACCTTTAGAATTTGTTCGCGGCCCTTGAGATCCGGACGATCAACCACTATCTGGCGATCAAAACGACCCGGGCGCAACAGCGCGGGATCCAGGATGTCCACACGGTTAGTGGCGGCGATTAATATCACTGAAGAGTTTTCTTCAAAGCCGTCCATCTCCACCAACAGCTGGTTTAAGGTCTGTTCGCGCTCGTCGTGGCCTCCGCCCAAGCCGGCTCCGCGTTGGCGGCCAACCGCGTCTATCTCGTCGATAAAAATGATGGAGGGTGCTGATTCCTTGGCTTTCTCAAAGAGGTCGCGCACCCGTGAGGCACCTACACCCACAAACATCTCTACAAAATCCGAGCCGGAAATGGAGAAAAAGGGCACGCCCGCCTCGCCAGCCACGGCCCGTGCCAGCAGGGTCTTGCCAGTACCCGGTGGTCCCACCAGCAAAACGCCTCGAGGAATTTTTGCTCCCAGCTCTACAAAGCGTTGGGGATTGGACAAGAATTCCTTAATTTCCTGTAATTCTTCCACGGCCTCATCAATACCCGCCACGTCACTAAACTTGGTTTTGGGCCTGTCCTCAATGGCCTTTTTGGTTTTATTCTTGCCAAAATTCATCTGTCGGTTATTGGCTTGGTTAAATTGGGTAAACACCAGCCAAACCAGCACCGCGATGCCAACCAACGGCAGGCCGTACGTTAAAAGCGTGATCCAGAAGTTGGGATCCTGCACGCTGGTGTCATAGTTGATTTCTGGATGCGCTGCCATCAGTTGGTTTAAGGAATCCTCACCCACATAGGTAGCCACAAAGGGCACGGCAGCCTTATCGCCCTCGCTTGCGTTGGGCGTATACCGGCCAACAACAGAGCCATTGACCGCGTTATAGTTAACCTCTGTTACCTGGTAGTTTTCAACCGCCGTGATAAAAGCGGACGTGGTAAGGGTTACCGGTTTTTCACCCTGGTTGGTTGTTGAAAGTTGCGAGCCAATAAACGCTATCAGTATCAGCACCAAAGCGCCGTAAACCAACCAGGTACGGGTCTTTCTGTTTTTCACTAATCACTTGTCCTTTGCTTTTTGGACTACACCGCGATAAGCCTTGTGTCAGTCAACTGTCTGAGGGGTTAAAGCGCCAATATAGGGAAGGTTCCGATAGTTTTCACCATAGTCCAGTCCATAACCTACCACAAATTCATCGGGACACAAAAAGCCAACATAACGACAGCAAATGTCTGTTTTTTGCTTGCCTTCCTTAAATAACAGGGTCGCCACTTCCACGGAAAGCGGTCCGCGTGATGTCAGGTTTTTAACCAGATATTTAAGGGTGAGACCGCTGTCCAAAATGTCTTCGACTATCAGCACGTGGCGGTCTTTGACGCTCACATTGAGGTCTTTGATAATACGCACAACGCCTGAACTTTCAGCCGCAGCGCCATAGCTGGTCACCGTCATGAAATCTATCTCCACCGTTCCTACTATCGCCCGTACAAGATCCGCCATAAAAATAAAGGCACCTTTTAATACCGTTACCAATAGCAGTTTTTGCCCGGCGTAGTCAGCTGAGATCTGGTCGCCAATGCGCAAAACAGCCTCGCGGATTTGTTCCTCGCTAAACAGAACCCGGTCAATTTCTGTTGGCTGAGGATATGCCAAAGATGGGCGGTATGTAGGCTGCGTGGCCAAAACCGGGGTCGCGCGCTGCGCAGTGTCGGCTTTGTCTGATTGCATGTATGGCCTCTCCTTGCATGACAACGCGTTTGTTAAGGTAGTGCTGGGATGCGCTACAAAGTGTATCTCAAAGAGTACCCTATTCTATGCCTTTTCGCTTTCTGGTGTATGCGTTGTTGCGCAATGGTCGCTTAGCCGGCACCTTGGTGGGCACATTACTTCACGGCGCGACGGATCGGCGCGACGGATCCACCCACCAGCAAGTACCCACCAGCAAGTGCGACAAATCCATCCACCAGCGAGTAGCCGCCAGCAAGTGCGACAAATCCACCTGCCAGCAGGTACCCACCAGCAAGTGCGACAAATCCACCTGCCAGCGCCTCACCCGGTTGGCGCCTCGCCCGATACGCTACTTTGGTTGCGCGCGGTCTTGGTTGCGAGGGTCATGCAGGGGTGGCTTGGCCGGAAAAAAGCACAGTTTGCCCTTTACATTGCGCACCTCAATGCCACCGGGAAGGTGCCAGCCAAAGCCCGGTTTTGCGCCCTTGGCTACAATGAGATCGATGTGTTCAAAGGTGATGCGAGCGTTGGGAGCCAGCTTTTGCATGGCATCGTTAACGGCCAGATACACCGCACGGCGTACCAAAGCCAGGGGAGCCGCAAAAGAGGCGCTGGTCAAAGGCAAGAGTTCCTGAGCAGCCTTTGTAAGATAGTCGCTTTCTGCTGAAAACACCTCGGCGTTTCTGCACAAGGTAGCCACTATATTAGGGTTGCGTTGTGCTAAAAGTGGTAGCAGACTATGGCGCACAAAGCCACGAAATTGCTCCAAGCTGGCATTGCTGGTATCTTCGCACCACAATTTGGAACTTTTGTTTTTGGTGGGCGACTGATGGGGGCCGGCCTGCTTACCCGGCACAGAAGCGTACTCTGCGGGCAACGCGCCGTGTTTTTGCGCCGCATTGGGTTGCTCGATGGATGCGCCCTGCGCCACGTTGGATTGCTCGGACGCGCCCTGCGCTGCGCCTGCCTGAGCGTGCAGCCAACAGCGCAACTGCTGCTTGCGGCAGTCTAGCAGTGGACGGACAATCCGGCCGCGCTTATAGGGAATGGATGCCAGAGAAGCGCTGCCGCCTCCCACTATCACGCGCATCAAAAGGGTTTCAGCACGATCATCCATGGTGTGGGCGGTAGCGATGCGTCCTGCCTGCGCAGGCAGCCCAGCTGCCAAACAAATCTCATCCAGGAGACCCTCGGCCCGCTTGTAGCGCACTTTGCGCCCGGCCTGTTCCAAGTCATCGTTCCAGGCCTGAGCACACGCAGCCACATCCACGCGCTCTACGACGCACTCCAAGCCCAATTCTGCGCAAAGTTTTCGCACAAATGTTTCATCATCTATAGCATCCTGGCGCAATTGATGATTGATATGCAGTACGACAACACACTGATGTTGCTGTAGAGGTGCCAACAGCCGGGCCAGGGCAACAGAATCTGACCCGCCGCTCACCATCAGCACCAGGGGCGCTGCGGCCTTGAACAGCTTACGCTCCGCGATGGTCTGGCGCACACGAACGCTGACCTCATCTTCTCCAGGGATTTCGCACAAATCCGTTACCCACATACCTATGAAAAGTGAAAGGGAGACCCTTGCAATGGGGGGGTAGTCTGCAAAAGTCTCCCCTCCTTGGGGGAGTCATTCTGGAGAATATCCCTGATAGAGGGGGGACCATCATCGGGCTTCATCCAAAAAACTCACGATATGGTAATCTGGGGCGGGATTCGCAAAAAAGCAAAGCGTACGCGCCCAATCAAGCGTTGTGTAAAGTGAAACCCCGCTCTAAGACCATCATTACTGCGCACAGTCTAACGCATTGTTTGAGATTTGGCAATATGAATGGCAGGTCAAAGCGACAACAGCGGGCTCAAGCGGCGGCGGTGGGCTCACTGAGCGATAACAGGTCAAAGCGACAGCGGCTCTTGGAGGGTTCTTGGAGCGGCCTTGCTCAAAGCAGGTGACCCCGGCATACTGGTTCTGCCTTGCTTGGGCGCGTTGTTAAAGTGCGGTGTGGTTTTCGCAGGAATTGACGGATTGGGAGGATCAGGAGGACAGACCCATAAGTGGTACCGGTGAGGTGACAGGTGGCGGCGGCAAAAGCGCCAGTCTGTGTGAGCGCCTGGCCGGTTTGCGCGCCGCTATGCTGGGCAGCAAGAAGGTTGTGTTTTTTGGTGGCGCGGGGGTGTCAACAGAAAGCGGTATCCCCGATTACCGGAGCACCGGCGGCCTGTATCGCCAAACCTATGCTTACCCGCCTGAGACACTGCTAAGCCGCAGCTTTTTTCGCGATAACCCTGAGCAATTCTTTGGTTTTTACCGCGAGAAGGTTTTGGATCCGGCCCTGGGCGCCCAGCCCAATGACGCACATCGGGCGCTTGCTCAACTGGAGGCAGCCGGCTCTATCAGTGCCGTCATAACCCAGAATATCGACGGACTGCATCAGGCGGCCGGATCACGCCATGTGCTTGAACTGCATGGCAGCATCCATCGCAACAGGTGTGAATACTGCGGCGCCTTCTACCGAGCAGGCGAGGTGCTTTCCCTGCTGGAAACCGCGCCTCTGCCGCGCTGTACGCAAGCTGGCTGCGTGGGGATACTCGCGCCCGATGTTGTGCTCTATGAGGATCCGCTTGACCATCAAACGCTTGAGGCGGCTACTCAGGCGCTGGCCGCAGCTGATATGCTGATAATCGGCGGAACCTCACTGGCCGTTAATCCCGCTGCCAGCCTCGTGCGCCTCTCTACCGCCTCTACACTGGTCATCATCAACAGGCAGGAAACCTGGTATGACCAAAACGCTGACATCCTGTTTCATGAAAACATCGCCGACGTGCTGGGGATTTTTTGCTGATCTGATCTGCGCAGCTTGAAGGGGTAGTCGCTGGGGTGACCGAACCTTTTGTCGATCTACGCGCAGACGCGCAGATCTTCATTTTGTGCTACCATGCGTCTGGTTTCTCAGTTTGCAGGTGGTTTTTCGCGATAAGAGGTCGGCCCTTGGTCAACCCAACCGTGCATCCACCTGGTAAACTGCCGTTAGTTTAGGCAAATTTGTTGCCGTGAGCGGGCCTTCCCAGGTGAAAACAGGGATACAGAGGCCCCTTAAGCCAGGCATCAACAGACGGGTTTAACCGCCTAAGCACCACCACCGTGAGGGAAGGGAAAAACGAGCGTGCAAAGTAGTCTTCAGGCGCACACAAATTTCGCCGGGGGGGGGGGGTGTTTATCTCCTAGCTCCCTAATCCCTTCTGCACTACGTACAACCACTTCGCCCAAGCCCGCTTGCCAACAACCGTTGGAGGCGGCTTTTTTGCGTTCGCGCGCAGAGACGGCGGGGGAGGCCCCTGTGCCAGGAAACTTTTTGTACCCGCATTCATGTTGTGGAAAGAAAAATGTTACTGGAGCTGTCGCCACAGGAGCGCCTTACCGTTGGGCCCCTCGCACAGAAAACCCCAGCTCAAACACTCTGCGCCCTCGTCGCCTTGGCAGCGCGCACTTCCCTACATCCCACCAACCTGGCTCCTCGGTCTGCGAAACTCTCCGGACGTTCCCTCAGCAAGGTGCTACCCAAAGACGTGCCGGCTCAGTTTCTGCCCGCTCCTTATGTTCCCCTGCAAAAAAACGCGCTGGCTTCA
>JAITRZ010000008.1 GCA_031288185.1 Coriobacteriales bacterium | reverse complement strand
CTGTTCGTCTTTCATGGGCATCACATCCTCAACGGCGCCGCCGCCCCGTACCACCAGTCGGCCCGCGGCGGCCGCGGGCGCGCCCGCCGCCAGGGCTAGGATAATCTGGGGCGGGGCGCCAGTGCCTTCAACGGCGGTACCAAACAACAGAACCTGAGCCAGTGGCCAACGCCGACGCAGGGTGCGCAGAACATCATGTACGGCCTTACCGCGTGGTGAGGTAACCAAGGCAATGGATGTGGGCAAGGTGGGGATTGACAGCTTGCGGCTGGCATCCATCAGACCTTCGGCCTGGAGGCGGCTGGACAGGCGCGCTACTTCAAGGCGCAGTTGGCCCTCCCCCGCCAAATTGAGATACCTGACATCAAATTGCATCCGACCCTTGGCGGCATACAAGCTAAAACGTCCCGTGACTTCCACCAACATACCATTACGCAGTGCCGGTTTTTGGAGATCCGCGCGCCCGGCCGGGTCGCGCGCAACCAGGCGATCCCCCCTACGCGCCTCCGGTTGCTGGGAATCAGCGTATAGGTAGGCGTAGTCTGCGTTGCCCTTGTCAAGGGTTCCTGCACAAAAGGTAGACGTAGTTTGTTCGTGTGCGGACGCACGGTTATCCGAAAGCGCGGTGCCGTTAGGTAAGAAACAGGCAGCGTTTTCAAGGGACGAAGGCACATCATTATCCAGGATATGATAATCAACCCCCACACCGCTGTTGCCACTCTTAGCCCCTTGTGCATACGCATCTGAACGGACAGGCACAGGCCCGGTGTTGTCCCTCCTTGCCGTGGTTTCGCGATAATGCGCATCCTGTTCAAATTTCACCGCATCCTCACCGTATTGATACTCCATACGCGCTAAATTGCTACGCCAGATCAAACAGGGTAGCGCCGAGTCCCGATCACGAAGGGTAAAGTAGACGGCTTTATAGCGGGGATTGTCCGAAAGGTCGGACAGTTCACCAACAATGGTAAGGGTGATGTCCTCCAGTTGAGATTTGGCGATGCGCAAGGCAGCACTCACACTAAGTGGTTGCGGCGAAGCGGCTGTCTCGCGCGAAGCGATTGACGAGCTGACGCACCCAACAGCACTGTCTAATTGCGGCAAGACATCCGGCTTGCGCGTGACGATTCGCGAGTCATCGGTCTGCGCTACGATGGCTGCCTGCGGGCCGTCTGACTGTGCCCTGAAAGCGAGTTCATCATGCGGGCACATACGAACCGACCCATGGTTGATTTGTAGTCCTGTGACAAACCCAGTACCGTTCATCATGCGGGCACATACGAACCGACCCAGCATACGCGTGCCTGTTGCCGGCACCGGCAACAGGCATAACGGGTTGCATGCGCGAAGTGCTTAGAGGATCGATGCCTGTACGCAAAGTCGCCCACGCCCAGCAAGTCAGCGTCGGCCGAAGGCACCGATAAAATAAAGAAGCTGCAGCAAAGAGGCCAAGGCGGCGGCTACGTAGGTCAGGGCGGCGGCGCGCAGGACACGAGCGGCCCCGGTATTTTCAGAAGGCGCCAGCCAGCCACTTGTTCGGATGAAGGCCAAAGCCCGCCGTGACGCATCAAACTCAACCGGCAAGGTCACTATCTGAAACACCAGCACTGCCGCAAACATGGCGATGGCTATATAGATCAGATTGAGCATACTCAAAAAGATGCCCGCCAATAAGACGATGACCCAGAGGTTAGAAGCCACGCTGACTACCGGCACAATGGCAGAGCGGATACGCGCGGGCATGTACTGATGCGCGGTTTGCACGGCGTGGCCGCACTCATGACACGCGACGGCCACCGCAGCCACTGAGCGAGATTGATACACTTCACTTGAAAGTGAGACCACGTTGGTGCGCGGATCAAAGTGATCGCTTAATGTGCCCTCCACCTGCGTAACGCTCACCTGACTGAGCCCATGGGCATCCAACATCTTTCGGGCTGCCTCAGCACCGCTGGGTCCAGCGGACAGTTTCACTTTGTTCCACTTATTGTACGTGGCGCGAATGAGCGCCTGGGCACCAAAACCCAAAACCATGACTATGATGATAAGCGCAAGATAGCTTATTTGCATACTAATGCCTCCATAAATCCATACGAGTAAATACTACGTTCATTTTAACAGGTCGGTTGTAGCTTACGCAGTTCAGAGAGCCGTTTTGCCCAAACCGGCACTATATCGTTAACAAATTGCAACGCCTGTCAGCGACCCACCAGGCCACGCCAAACCCTACAGGTAACACAACATGCCTAGAAGGGAGTGGACGGTCTACATGCCGCGCAGCAGCCTAGAGAAAATCGTAACAGTAATCTGAGCGGGTTGTTTTTGCATGCAGGTGGTTGACCCTTTCCAGTCTATCATCTGCTGTCTGAGACGGGATTGGGCCTGCACACGTTGCGTCGACGGATGATGAGCCGCTCAAAGGTTTAGGTTTCACGATTTGTTCCTGTATGCGGTGATCGGATCTTGTGGTACATTAATTCCTGGCGGTGGAAGAAGCTTTTTCATGGATGCAGAAGGTTGGGTTTTTCCTTCCCTTTCCCTTCGATCTGTCTGAATGCTGATATGCTGTTGCGAGCAACGTAATTCTGCTACACTGTCGTTTGCCCAAAAGTGATTGGCTCAGTTGTGCTATAGCAGATGAACGTTCAAGGGCATTTAGTTTTAGCGCGATTAGCTCAGGGGGAGAGCACTACCTTGACACGGTAGGGGTCGTTGGTTCAAATCCAACATCGCGCACCAAAGATTTCGCAGGTCAGAGGTCATTTTTTTGGTTTCTGGCCTGTTGTGTTTCAGGGTACTGTTCTCCACCTAAGAGCGCAGGATGGGCACAATGACTGTGACTGTTTTGATGGTATGCACAGGCTTCACCTTGACGACATGACAGAAGGGCATGAAATATCAGCAAAACTAGGCAGGTAGTGGTAGTTGGAGGCGGTGCGGCCGGCCTGATGGCGGCAATCGCTGCGGCTGAGGCGGGTGCCCAGGTCTGTATTGTGGAGCGCTCTGAGCGGCTGGGCCAGTCGTTGCTGAGAACCGGTAATGGTCGCTGCAACTTAAGCAATCTGTCCTTGGACACACCAGAAGCAGCAGCAGCGTACAATCACCCTGACTTTGTAGCGCCTCTGTTGGCCCGTTTTACGTGTACAAGAGCGGTGGAGCTGTTTTCCCAACTGGGCCTGGAAACTCACGCCGACCGCAGTGGTCGCATTTACCCTTTGAGCAATAGCGCCGCGTCAGTGTTGCAGGTATTGCGCAATCGTGTTGAACACAGAGGCGTTGAGCTGTTAACCGACACTGAGGTCACAGCGGTGGATTCTTCTGCCCTGGCAATTCATCCCCTGCGCCTCAGAGCCAAAAAGCTGATTCTGGCCACCGGTAACGACAGACTAGCGACCCAGGTGGGCGCGCACAGCTCTATCCCCTGGCGTCCAATCTTGGGACCTTTGGGGGTCAGCGGCGACCTGAAGGGACTCAGTGGTGTACGGACACATTGCCGCGCGCGGCTTATCTCAAAACCCAATGAAAGCATTATAGCTACTCAAACTGGCGAATTACTGTTCAAAGATAAAGCACTGTCTGGGATAATGATCTTTGAGTTGTCGCGTCATGCCGCCTGTGGCGACCTGCTCAGCTTAAATCTGGTGCCCAATCATCATGAAGATAGCTTACAGGAACTGCTTGCGGCCCGTCGCCAGCACCTTGCAAGCTACAGCGCCAGACAGTTTCTGGATGGTCTTGTGCATCCCCGCCTGGCCTTAGCCGTGCTGCGCGCGGCTTCTGTCAGTTCAGGGGCCAGTGCCACTGCTATCGATCTGAGACAACTGGCCACGGCTTTGACCGATATGCGTTTTACCGTGCGTGAGCTACCAAAGCGCCACCAGGCCCAGGTACTGCGTGGTGGTCTGGATACCCATAACTTTGATCCCTATACAATGATGTCCCGACACAGCCAGGGATTTTATGCCTGTGGAGAGGCTTTGGACATTGATGGCGCAACCGGTGGCTTTAACCTGCACTTTGCCTGGGCCAGTGGTTGGCGCGCCGGTAGACACGCTGCCGCCAACCTGGGCTGGCGTGAGCTGACATGAGCTGTGCCCCTCACCGCATCCAATGTATCGACTGCCGCCAACCTGCACTAACCGTCAAACCGACAGGCTCCGCCTCCTTACCCTGACCCAAAACCGATAGGTTATAATCGGCACGAGCGATCTGCGGGATCGCTGCTGTTTATGCCATGGTAGTGAGGAGTTAAACTGTTCGACATCAGCATCTTTGCTACGCCGGAAGCCTGGGTTCAGTTGCTCACCCTGATGTTTCTAGAATTGGTTCTTGGCGTAGATAATCTAGTATTTATTGCCATTACCACTGATCGTCTGCCTGAGAGTAAGCAGGTTTTTGGCCGCCGCTTTGGGCTGGTGGCAGCGTTGATCATGCGCATTATCCTGCTCTGCTTTGCTTCCTGGATCATATCCCTACACCTGACGCTTTTCAGTTTGCCCTTCGCGTTACCCGGCATGGATCCAGCAATTTCTGGCAAGGATCTCATTTTGCTTGCCGGTGGTGCTTACCTGGTCTTCAAGGGCATACAGGAGCTTGTCGAGAAGCTCTCCCTTAAAGAGGAGGAGGCGCGCCTGGTGCCCTCGGCAAAGCCGCAAAGGCGCATTGGCCTGCCGCAGGCTATTGGCACCATCGCCGTTATGGACATCATATTCTCACTGGACTCGGTCATCACTGCGGTTGGCATGGTAGACATACTGCTTATCATGATCATCGCGGTGATAGCGGCCGTTATGGTGATGATCATTTTTGCCAATCCCATTGCTGAATTTATCAACGCCAATCCAGAGGTTAAAATACTCGCACTAACCTTCATTGTGGCTGTTGGGCTTAAGCTGGTCATAGAGGCTCTGGGCTTTGAATTGCACATCGTAGGTATCGATTTTGATGGTTTGGATCTGATGTTGTATTTTGGATTGTTGCTGTCGCTGGTACTGACAATTTTGCAGATGTATTACAACAATCGCATGGCCAAGCTCAAGGCCCGCCACCTCAACCCCCACAATCCGCCGGAAAACAAGGATCAGCGTAACGTGTAGGGATCGCTACAAAATGCCGCGTTCAGGCCTTTTTTAATCCCGTGCCGTACCCTGGTTTCTCGTCGCTGTTGGCATCAGGGACTTCCGATGCGCCAATCGGCTTTCAGCCCCGTGCTGTGTCCTGGTTTCTTGCTATCTCCTCAGACGGTTGTTGGCGGCTTGTTTCCGGCATTTCCTACTGACAACCCGCTTCCGGCATTTCCTTTTGGCAACCCGCTTCCAATGTCGCCTTGTGGCGGTTCACTTCCAGTTCCTCACCCTGTATGCGCAAAGACAAGGTGCCTTCCATAAGCTCCAGGAGTTCGCGGCCCACTATCTGATAGCGCCAGCCTTCCAGCACTTTGATGTTGGCGCGCTGACCAGAGGCCAGGCGCAGCAGATCATCCTTGTTGGCCAGCATCGCGGCGGTTATCCCGTTTTGACGAGCACGCTGGTTGAGCAGGGAGCGCAGCAGATCAACAGCTGCTGAAGCGCAAACGGCACCTATCTGCAAACCCTTGCGCTCAGGCAGTTGTTCAGGAACGAGGGACAGGCCGCGCTGCACCGCCTGAAGCATTGCGTTACCCCAACGCCGGCCCAGCTGATTTTGCGCGCCGCGCAGGCGGTGCAGCTCTTGAAGATTCTGCGGACTAGTTTTTGCTATTTGTACAAGCAATTCATCGGAGACAACCCACCGGCGCGGCAGATCGCGGTACATCGCTATTTCTTCACGACTTTTGGCCAACTCTTGTAAAATTCCCAGTTGACGTTGGGTTAAGGTGGATGCGTGTTTAACGCGTTGCCAGGCCATATCAGGATTGGGTCGATAGCGGCTTTCGGTGCCCAGTGCCGCAAAATCCTCCTCAAGCCAGGACAGGCGTCCCAATGCGCTGAGCTGGGAGTGCATATCATGGTAGATGCGCGGCAGATAGCGCACGTCATCCAGGGCGTACTGTTTTTGTGAATTGGTGAGTGGACGGGCCTGCCAGTCAGTAAAGGAATCAGCTTTGCTAAGCCTGATGCCACAATATTCACGCACCAACGTTGACAGTGACACCTGTTGCGCCATGCCCAGTAATTCTGCCGCCACCTGGGTATCAAACAGTGGATTGGGTACCAACCCCAGTTTATGAAATATAATCTCCAGATCCTGCTCGCTGGAATGAAAGACCTTAACGATACCGGGCGCGGTCAACAGCGCAGCTAACGGTGAAAGGTCGGTAACGCGCAAAGGATCAATGATGACACTGTGCTGGTCAAAGGCCAACTGCAGCAGGCACAGTTTGGGCCAGAAGGTCTTTTCACGGATGAACTCGGTGTCGATGGCCACAGCCGTTGCAGTCAAGGCCTGCTCGCTCAGGTTCCGCAGCTGGCCTGAGGTTGTGATATAGCTACTCTCTTTTTGCACAAACGATCTTTCCTGGTTGTCAGTATCATGATTATTGCTTCTATGGTAGCACTTCGCCCGTTGACCAAACAGAGCAGTTTTGCCCTGTCCTGTCTTACGGCCAAGATGTTTTGATAAGATTAGAACCTACGGTTGAACCAAGGGAGAAGCATGCGCGTTTTAGTGATCGATAACCTGGTGTCTGGGCTGCGCAGCGGTGCCATCCACGATTTCTTGCGTAATTTTTTGCGCAACGGTGACGAGATCACTATCCGGGCGACAGATGGCAGTGCCCCGGTTAGTTCCATGTTGAAAGATGCCCGTGACTTTGACTTGGTGGTTCCTTCCGGTGGTGACGCGACCATTGCCGCTGTCTGCTACGAACTGCGCTACAGCGGTCTGCCGATATTGCCGTTTCCAGCTGGCACCGCCAATCTTATTGCTATTAATATAAACAGTTCTGAGGAACCCAGCACACTGGCCCAGATCGCCCGCCATATGAATACGGCCAATTACGACATCGGTGAAATCAGCTTTGGATCGGCAGAAGCGCGTCAAACGGCTGGTTTTGCCGTTATCGCCGGTGCCGGCTATGATGCCACCATCATGCGACGGGCTGAAAGGCTCAAAAATTCCCTTGGTCCCTTGGCCTATCTTGGCGCGGCGCTCTCAGAACCCAATCCTACGGTGGCCCACTTTGTAGTGGAAGTGGACGATGGGGTGCTTGAGATGGACGGTATTGCTGTTCTTGTTATTAATTTTGCCCAGATATTTCCCGATCTCTCCATCACCCACGGCAATGATGCCGCCGATGGATTGTTTGAAGTGGCTATCGTAAAAAAGCAGCACAGCGTCGAATTGCTGCCGGCACTTTTCGCGGCGTTTCTGGACTCTTTGGGTAACTTTCCCGGCCGCGCCGATGCAATTGAGCTACGTCGTTCTGCCAGCGTACGCGTATGTTCTGACCCACCGCTGCAAATCCAGTATGACGGCGAGGCCGTGGGGGTTCACACCCCCTTTGAGGCTTTTATTTTGCCTGGAGCCACACGCTTTGTGGTTGCCTGACATTCTGTCCAACCCATCTGCACTGATAGGGCCCCTTCTCTGAGCCTAGCGCGCTAACCGATCCCCTTCTCCGGGTCCATCTGCGCTGGTAGGGCCCTCCCCTTCCCAGCTGCGCTCTCTCATAAAAATGCCCGCGAAACCCGTCGTGTACTTGCACATTGCGAGCTCTGGCGCTATTGTGGAGTTAGGTCGTAAGATTGGGACGGACAAGTGGTGGCGGAAGGGGCATCAGATGGGTACAAAACAGGCATCAGACAGCAACAGAATGTATGCGCACGTTATCAGGCAGTGCTTGTGTGGTGGTGTTGGTAGCCCTCCTGGCAGAATGCACACGCGCGTTATCAGGCGCATGCGCCAAGTAGCTCACCTGTTGGTGGTGTTTCTCCTAACCGCTATGCTAGCCCTGAGCAGCGGCTGTGCGGGCCTTGATGAATCAGTGGACGACGGTCAGTCATTACGTGATCGCCTGAATGCTGCCACTCGTCCCTTTGACGGTGAGGAAGACACCCCTCCGCAAGCTCAGGCCCAACCGTCGCCAACGGTGCAGCTTGACATCGTCGCCGCTGGGGACATCATGTTGCACTATCCCAACCAGGTACGTTATGACAGCTTGGGTAATGCGGTGTTTGGCGATTATTTTCAATTTGTGACCGACGTGGTGAGCGCCGCAGACCTGGCCATCTGCAACATCGAGGCCCCATTTGGCGGCGGTGAGCCGTCAGGTTATCCCATATTTAACATGGCTGATGAGATGGCTCCTGCCGTCGCCGCTGCTGGCTTTGATGTTGCTATTACGACCAATAATCACATGCTGGATCAATACGCCGAGGGGGTGCTGCGAAGCGTGCGCCTGCTCCGTGAGAACGGTCTTTTGGTGGCCGGCAGCCGTCTGGAGGCCAGCGAGCCGGGCTATGCACTCTACAGTATCAAGGGTTTGCGCATCGCCGTGGTTGCCTATACCTATGAAACGTCGGCCCTGGGAGGCAATCGTGCCATTAATGGCCTGCCAATGAGTGAGGAACTTGATCCGTTGATTAACTCCTATACCAGCGGGTCTCAGGACGACAAGGCCGAGATCGTCGCTCAGATTGAAGCTGCTCGCTCCGCAGGCGCAGATCTGGTCATCAGCTATTTTCATAATGGCATTGAGTATTCTCAGCAGCCCAGTGACGAGCAGCGGGAGATGGCCCAGTTGGTTGCCGATGCGGGCGCTGACATTATCTTTGCCTCTCATCCGCATGTTTTACAACCAATGGAACTTCTGGAGCCAACCGGTGGTGGCACGCCAGTGCCGGTGTATTGGGCAATGGGCAACTATATCTCTAACCAGCGGCTGGAATCAGGCATGGACGCAGAAAACGAGCAGGGCATACTGGCCAACGTCCAACTGAGTTATAACACCAATGAAAAGCAGGTCACAGCCCTTACGATGGACTATTTGCCGCTGTGGGTGGATCGCTACCATAACGGCGAGCGTACCGTGCATACGACCATCGCACAGACAGATACCGTTGCTGATAACCCGGCGCTGGCTGCCTCCGGCCATCTGGAACGAGCCCTGGCAGCCTTTGAGCAGATCCGCGAGCTTTTGGGGCCACCATTAAGCTGGTCACGTTAAACCTATACGTTGAACCTGTACGGGCGGCAGGAACACCTTGTTAGCAAGGGGCAATCCGACAGGTAACTTTGATCAAAGACGGAACCCGTAACACCAGCCCGGATGATTTGCTCCAAAGGGGACACGGGATGCCAGTCCAGATGGTTCTGCCCAAGATGAGGCCACAGGGTGCCAGCCCAGATGCTTCCAGAGGAGCCGCAGATGGGTAAACAGTTTTTCCATTTAACAAATACGCGGCAGTTGTTCTCCGCTTAACATGTCCAAAAGTCGCAGACTGCCAAAAGCGGTTTGCAGGTAAGCACGGGAGTTTTCCAGCGATGTCGTGCTGTCCCGCGTGCCGTCAAGAACCTGGCCGATCCTGGCGGCCTGGGTGCCATAGGGGCTTTGGCGCATGGCCTCCAGAGCGGCTGTCGCCTGATTTGGGGGTACTATCGCGACCATCTTTCCTTCATTGGCAACCTGAAACACATCGTAGCCCAACAGGTCGCAGGCGCCACGCACAGCGTCTTTGACAGGCACGGCTGCCTCATCCACCACCAAAGCCGTATCACTTTGAGCCGCCAGTTCATTTAAGGTCGAGGCCAATCCACCGCGTGTTGGATCCCGGAAGCAGCGGACATCGGGAGCGGCGGCCAAAACAGCGGCCACCATCGCGCTTAAGGGGGCTACATCGCTGGTTAGGGGGCTGTTAAAACTGAGCCCAGCGCGAGCCGAGATGATCGTAATGCCGTGATCGCCCAAACTGCCACTAAGCAGGATGATGTCTCCGGGACGGCAGTTGCGTCCTGAAAGCGTGTAGCCTGCTGGCAACACGCCAATGCCCGTACTGTTGATGTAGACGCCGTCACCATGTCCGCGCTCCACAACCTTGGTATCGCCGGTGACTATCAAAACCCCCGCCTCACGGGCACAGGCCGCAATGCTCTCACAAATCCGCCGTAGCTCAGCCAGCGCAAAGCCTTCCTCCAGAATAAAGCCGAGGGACAGATATAAGGGTCGGGCCCCGGCCGTACTCACATCGTTGACGGTACCAGCCACCGCCAGACGGCCGATGTCGCCGCCGGCAAAGAACAGGGGCCGCACCACGTAGCTGTCGGTTGAAAAGGCTAGACGCAAGGGTGGCGCATCAGGACTGACACCCTTCTGGACACCATCTTGTGCGGGATCAGGCACCATTGTGGCAGAACCTGTGGATTTAAGAAGCGTCGCGCCAGGGCCTTTGGTATCCAGGAATGTTGTGCCAGAGGCTGTGGGATCAAGAAATTTCGCGTTGAGACCGGTGAAATCAAGCAGCGCCGCATCGTCGCCCGTCAGCAGAAATTTATTGCCATAACAATTGGCAAAATAATCGCGAATCAATCGCTGGCTGCTGCTGCTGCCGGTGCCATGAGCCATCGTTACCACGTCAGAGGTAGGCATCACCACACACCTGTTTGGTAGCGAAAGGCGGCCGCGCAGCTACCCTCACTGGATACCATGCAAGGGCCAACGGGGTTGTCCGGCGTACAGACCTGTCCATAGAGCGAACAACCATCTGGGGTGAGCACGCCGCGCAGCACTTCGCCACAGCAGCACCCTTGTGTTTGCAACTCCGGCTCAGTAAGAGTCTCCAGGGAAAAACGCTCTCCGGTGTCGAAACGCCGGTAGTTGCTTCGAAGTTGCAGGCCAGAATCGACGATCTGGCCTAATCCTCGCCAGGTGGCGTCACAACGGGTAAAAACGGCATCGAGGGCAGCCCTTGCCTGCGGATTACCGTTGACATGAACCGCCCGATTATAGGCACTTTCTACCTTCGCGTGTCCATCGATCAGCTGCAGCAGCAGCATGGTGATGGCAAGGAGTATGTCCACCGGCTCAAAACCGCAGACAACCGCCGGAATGTTGAACCGTTGGGCCAGAAAATCAAAGGGCGCAAGGCCCAGGATGGTACCAACGTGACCGGGCAGTAGCAGGCCGTCCAATCGCACGTCAGCATCAGTGGCTAAAACCTCCAGAGCCGGTGGCACCCGCTTATGTATTGCCAGTACCGAGAAGTTGGTAAGCTCCAGGCTGGCAGCGCGTTGAATGGTGGCCGCCGTCAGCGGCGCAGTGGTCTCAAAGCCAACAGCCACAAACACAAAGTGGGTACTGGGGTCTTCGGCTGCCATCTTAAGCGCGTCCAAGGGTGAATATACCACCTCCACCCCGGCTCCTTCCGCCCTCTGACGCGCCAGAGAACTGCTGGAACCGGGTACCCTTAACATATCGCCAAAGCTAACGACGGTGACCTTCTCGCCATCCTTGAGGCGGGTTAACGCCACGGCCCTGTCGATGTCATGATTGGCGGTTACGCAAACCGGACAGCCCGGTCCACTGATAAGCTGGATGTTTGGGGGAAGAATACTGGCCAGGCCGCTCTTCGCGATGGCCATGGTGTGGGTTCCACAAACTTCCATCAAGCGGAGCTGCCGGCCAGCATTGGCCAGTCGCCCAGCCAGAACCTGAACGGTGTCCAGCAGTTCTCGCGCTAGACCGGCATCCCTGAATTTGCTTAACAGCTGAGCATCCACTGCGGCGACCCGGTCTCTTAGTCCGGTGCCTGTCCGAGCAGTTCGGGAAATTCAGCAATCAGATCCAACGTCTCGCGGGCGGCACTCTCGCTGATCACCTCAATGGCGTAACCGGCGTGCACCAACACAAAATCGCCCAAACCAGCCTGGGGAACCAGATCCAGGGCCACCGTGCGGCTTGCGCCCAAAATATCGACGCTGGCCATCCCGTCAGCGCAAACCGTGATAATTTTTGCAGGTATCGCTAAGCACATGCGTACAGTTTATACGTTTTGTTCTACGACAGCAGCCCCAGACGTTGGTTCACTGGCAAACGCGTCTACCAGGGCCGTCCGGCGCCGCGCGGTAAGCGGGAAATGCGGGGGAAGCCAAGTGCTGTCGAGCGCCTGTGTCACAGGGCAATCTCGCAAAGCAAGACTTTCCTCAGCATCAATCACCTCTGTGCAATGTCGAGCGCTGTGCCCTATGGCAATCTTTCAGGACCCGTACCAACAGCGTACGCAGCCTAAACCAGCAGCCTGAGCATCATTGGTCGGCACCTGCGTCACAGGGCAATCTCGCAAAGCAGCCGAGCCACCTCTGCTGTGGCGTCTTGGCTGGGCAACAGAGTGGCGGCCTGAGCCATGCACTCGCGACGCTCAGTGTCGGCCAGCAACGCCTCCAGCTGCTCAACAAACAGAGGAGTATCCAGATCCCGATCCAATACCATGACGGCCGCGCCAGCCGCAACAAGGGCAGCAGCGTTGTGCTCCTGATGGTTGTTTGTGGCATAGGGATACGGCACCAACAGGGCCGGGCGGCGGGCGGCGGCAATTTCCGCGAGCGAACTGGCTCCGGCCCGGGCTACTATCAGGTCAGCCGCAGCCAGAGCAGCGGGCATCTGTGTACAGTAGTCGATGAGGTGCCAGCGGCTCGCCTCCGCCTGAGACAGGTGCGTGTTCAGCTTTGCACGTACTGTGGCAAAATCTCGCGTGCCGGTGCTGTGGAGCACTGCCAACTGTGGATTGGTGAGCAGTCGCTGAGCCAAAGCGCTCAGGGTGCTGTTGATATGGCGCGCGCCCTGCGAACCGCCAAACACCAAAAGTAACGTGGCCTCCTGGCTAATACCCAAATTTGCGCGCAACTGACAGCGCAGCCGGTTGGCATGGGATACATCGGCAAGGCTGGTGAACTCGGCGCGCACCGGAGTGCCGGTCTGCGCGATACAAGTAGGAGCGTGCCGCTTGCCAGCAAAGCCAGCGGCCGCAGCCTGATACGTGAGCGCCAGCACCTGTGCCCGCCCCGCCAGGTGGCGATTGGCCAGACCAAGAGAGGAGTTTTGTTCATGAACCAGCAGGGGAATGTGCAACTCTGACGCCGCCTGGCCCACCGGTACTGATACATAACCACCAAAGGATGCCACCGCCTGGGGGGCGTAGGTACGTAGCCAGCGTCGCGCTTGGCGGCTGGAACGCGCCAGCAGGGCAGCAGAACTAAGAAGCGACAGGGGATGCTGACGACTGAAGCCCCTGGCGGCAAACGCTACATAGGCGATGTCGGTATCGGCAAGCAACCGAGCTTCCATACCCTCCGGACTACCGGCAAAGGTTAACTCATGGCCGGCGTTTTGCAGATATTCCGCCACGGCCAGGGCTGGATAGATATGGCCGGCGGTGCCGCCGGCGGCAATCACAAACCGCATGTCCTGTTAGTTTTCCGGGTGGTGAACAGCAGCCTTATGAGCGCTACGACGCTGTGGCACTGTCACAGGGCGAGGCGCGGACGACCGACTGGTGCGTCCGGCCATGCCCTTGTGAGGTGTGCTTTGGATCGTACGCCGGTGGGTTGTGCTTTGAAATGCGTTTTTGTGAGCAGCGCTTTGGGCTATGCAAGGTAGTGTACTACCGTTGGTCGTGCTTTTAGCCATACCTTGGGTTCTGCTCTGGGCCACGCTTTTGGTTGTGCCGCCGCGAGTAGCGCTTTCATCCACATCTTGGGACGCACTCCCCACTATACCTTTATTGGTAACGCTTTTGGTTGTGCCTTTGTGAGCCCTCCTGTGGGTCGCGACCCGCCCGTATGTTTCCTGAGCGCGCAGGGGAATAATCGGCACCAGACGTGAGGGAAGCATTGGGGTCGGAGGTGTTGGTGTTGGGGCTGGGCGCGTTGGGGCTGGGCGCGCTACAGCAAAGCGTGATGGGGTAGAGAGCATTGGGACAGAGGGTTTGATGGCAACGCGCTGTGCCAATCCGCTACGATTTTTGCGCAGGGCTCCCAGGGAAACGGCTGGTGCTGTGGTGGGGTGCCTGGCTATGGCGGTACTAATGGCAACAGGAATGCGCGCCGTGTCTTTCTTGGCAGAGGAAACACGTGCGGACCTTGCTGCAGATGCGGGCCTAGCAGCAGATGCACGTCCAGATGCGTGCTCGGGCATATTCACTAATCCGCGCCCAAAAATACGCTCAAGCGCTGAAATGGGTAGCGCAACGGGTTCCTCCGTTCTTCTCGGCCTCTTTTCACCCGGCCTGCTCACTTCCTTATGCCGGTTTCTGCCGCCATCAATCAGCCGTAGTTGCTCGCGCCGCAGTTCATGTGGCGCTGCCTGATGGGTGTGCATCGATACCGAAAGGATAAGCCCAACCAGAAACATTGTGGAGAGCAGTGATGAACCGCCGGCGCTGAAAAAGGGAAGTGGCTTGCCTGTTACCGGCGCAGCGCCCACCACACAAAGCATGTTCAAAAAAGCCTGGGTGCTTATCAGAACGGTAGCCACCGCAGCTATCAGAGTGCCACCACGATTGGGAGCCTGGCGAGCAATAGCAAGCCCAAATATCAACAACCCAAAGAACAGGGCCACTACCGCTAAAGCCCCCACCAGTCCCAATTCTTCCCCAACAATGGCAAAGATGAAATCATTGTGCGCCTCGGGCAGATAACCAAACTTTTGCTTAGACATGCCAATGCCCACGCCAAAGGCACCACCGTCTCCAAAAGCATAAAAAGCATTGAGTATCTGATAGCCACTGCCCAGAGGATCAGCCTGTGGGTTCAAAAAAGCGCCAATACGGCTTTGTCTGAAATCCGCAACCAGCACCATGACCAATGCCGCCGCTATCAGGATTACAACAATAACAAAAACAATACGTTTGGGAAAACCGCCCATCCATAGTACAGCGAGAATGCCCGCAGCCGCTATAAGCAGGGTTCCCAGATCCGGTTGTGCCGCCAAAAGTACCAGCGGAATCAGGATTGCCGCCAACATGCACAAAACCAGCTGCCAGTGCAAACCGGTGGCAGAGACGCGTTCTACCAGATGCACCAAAACCAGCAGGATGGCTATTTTGACAAATTCTCCCGGTTGCACGCTAACCGGGCCAAGGTCAATTTGTCGATGGGAACCCAGGATGGCCGTATCCTGCAGCAATGCGTAGCCTATCAGCCCAACAATCACCAGCCAGAAGAGATAGGAAAAAAAAGCGGCTTTATCAAATAGCAAATTATAGTTGAATAAAGCCAGTACAACCGCCAAAATCAGACCCAAAACAGCATAGATTATCTGCCGGGAAAACAGTGCCGCTGGATTTTCCTCAAGGCTGTAGCTGATGACACTGGAAGCACTAAACATCATCACTAGGCCAAAGACAAGCAGCAGCGCCACGATACTCACAAACGCGATGCGCGTCGCCAGAGCGTTGGTAGCCACCCAACCGCCGGCGCCTGTGCTGGACACGCGCGAGGGCTGGTTGGCCCCGTTACGTAAGCGAGTGCCTTGGCGGCCACCGCCTTGAGTGGATGCGGGGGGCCTTTGTTGGGTGTTTATCATGAGTGATGCCCTCGCCTACCCGCCCCAGAAGAGGCGGCGGACAGGGTGAGCTTTTGCTGGGTGTCTCGCTCAACACCCAGCTGCTGAACCGCGCGCTTAAACGCCTCGCCGCGGGCTTCAAAAGAAGCAAATTCATCAAATGAGGCACAGGCTGGAGCCAAAAGAACGGTATCCCCTGGCTGGGCCAACTGTGTGGCCCGCGCAAAAGCCGCGCCAAAGTCCGGTTCCAGAATGGTTGGCAGGGCCGGTGCCAGGGCAGCGTAAAAACGCTGAGCGGCCTGCCCATAACAGATAGCATATTTGCAGTTGGCCTGGCAGGCGGCTACCAGACCATCCAGCTCCACTCCCTTGTCCACTCCCCCCAACATCACCAAAACCTGGGATGTACGCACATTTCCATCGTCGGCAAAGGCGATGATGGCCTTAATGGCGGCATCGGTGTTGGTGGCTTTGGAGTCATTGACAAAGTTAACGCCTTCTACCTGTCCGCACGGTTCAAAGCGATGTTCCAACGGCTTGAAACTGGCCAGGCCCGCGCTAATCTGCGCGGCGGACAGGCCCACGCTGGCCGCGCAAACGGCCGCAGCCAGAGCGTTTTCATAATTGTGAGCGCCCTGGAGCTGCAGGCGCTCGGCCGCTATCAACTCAAACAGCCGGCCGTCAACCTTAAGCGTGAGCCGGCCGCTTTGCCCATCCACATAGGCTGCCTCGGCTGCACCGCAACGCTCGACCATGCTCTCAGTGATACCGGCAGCCGTACCCAGGGGGATAACGCGCCTGCCTTCGCGCCGCAGATGGCGCACGACCTCACGGGTTTCAGGCAGTGTGGCATCAACAACCGCCGGTCGCTCAGAGGCCAGATTTTGTACAATTTTGCATTTATCCGCTACATAGGCCGCTAGATCGCCATGCCAATGCAGATGATCGGGAGTAATGTTTAAGAGCACCGCAATTTCTGGCGCAAAGTCTCGCATAGAATGCAGTTGATATGATGACAATTCAGCCACCAGATACTCATCGGGCGCGCGTTCGCGCACCACCTGGATGCAGGGAGTGCCAATGTTGCCCCCTACCCTGGCCGCAATGCCAGCGTTACGTAACAGATGGGCCGTTAATTCTGTTACGGTTGTCTTGCCATTAGTGCCGGTAATCGCTATCCAGCGCTGGCCGGAAACCCGCCAGGCCAATTCAGGCTCACTGATCAGGAGTCTGGAGGTCGCCAGCGCGCTTTGATACATCAAAGAGGCAGGCGCGATGCCAGGGCTAACCACCGTTGTGTCAAAGCTGCCGCGCACACGCTCGCTGTCTCTATGCACCTGTACCTCCGCAGGCAGGCCACGCACATACGCCAGCGTCTCAGGGGTGGAGGGCCCAGCATAGACGGTAAGAGAGGTGAAGCTGTGCGGATGTGCAAGAAAGTACGCCACCACTGCCTGGCCGGTAACACCCAATCCAAGCAGGCAAACAGCGCCAAAACAGGGAACTTCTTTGACGGCGCGTACTTTGTTGATAGCTTCATTTGCGCACATAGATAAAGTATACACGTTTCCCTGCGCGTTTTCAGTGGCAGGAGCGCACATTTTCCTGGACAGGCGGGACACGAGACCCCAACACAAGACCCACGCGACACAGGAGTGGGGTAATGCCCATGCAGATTGAAGCAATCGTACCAGACAAGACCCACGCGACACAGGAATGGGGGGTACGCGACAAGCAAAGGCTTCTTCCAAACCATCACCCGTTTCGCACGCATGCCGCAGCAGGGCTGAAGTTAGTAAAGCTTCTCCCATGTATCGCCACTAGAATCGGGCCGACCAGCATGATGCATTTTGTATACGCTCACACCGCTTGTAAAGGTAGATTTTATGCCGGGATACATCGTTTCCATATTGTCCATCCAGAGAACAATATCCGAGGTCGGATCCGGATCCGCACTGTTTTCTATAAAGTAAACATACGTGCCGCCGTAGACAGCATATGAACCATCATTGTAGCGATACTCATCGTATACAAACCTGAAAAAGACCATTGCGCCCGAAGAGGTTGTTATGGCTGAAAACGCGCGCCCATCATCGAGGTCACCCTTTGCGATTCCCGTTTTATCAGCCGTGAGCGACTCATACTCCTGTACTCCAAGGGAAGTGAGTCCATTGAAATAATACCCGTCAGGATTGGCATAGTGTGTGAGGGAGAGGAACAATGCGTCTGCGGGGGCGGAGCCCTGCGCATACAGGGTGAAGCCGCCTTCTTCTGCATAGGTTTCATTGATCATGGTCTGGAAGGCGGTCTTGGCAGTTTTTATGCGGAGTTCCATATCGGCCCACTTCGCCTTGTCAATATACCCCGTAAGCGCCGGGGCGGCTATGGCAAGCAGAATGCCCAAAATCACGATCACAACGATGAGTTCCACGAGGGTAAAACCTTTAGTGCCGGTCAGTCTATGTATCTGTGGTGGGTCTTGTGCAGCCCCTCGCACAGGAGGTGTCCGGTGAGTTCCACGGGCCGAGGAGCCCTGGTGATGAACTGAAGGGGAGTGGCACGCAACGTTATCGAGGCGACGAGGTCGAGGATTGTTTGAGCCGGCGTTCCCTGTGCGAGGGGCCCATGCTAAGACGGTGCGGCTTAAACCGTCACCAGGGGCATCTCCCCCTGTGCGAGGGGCCCACGCGGCCGATGCTTCTTGTGTTCTCATTTGTGCTATATCAGGGTACAAAAAACCGCCTGGCGCAGGGGCCTGGGCGGCGTCTTTGGCGCGTACACTCGCGCCCTCATAGGTGCCGGTGGATGAGAGAAGAGCTAAGCTATGAGCCCCCCCCCCCCGGCGAAATTTGTGACATGATTTACTCCTTTCAGATTGCCTATCTTGGTAACTGTTTTTACGCTGTCCTGTTTTGGCAACGCCTGTCTCTACTGTCTACTCCCTGTCATTTTTGACAGCGCATAGTGTAGCACAAGCGCGGGGGTGTGTCATCAGGCGCGGGTGACTGCGTGGTACAAGAGAAAAGGGGACGGCATCTGTATTGTGCCTATTTTATTGGCATTTTTGAAAGACAGATGAACCGTTTTGTCTTGCCCCTTTTGTCTTGTTTCCCACAACAGAGGGCAGGGAGACGCGTTAGTCTACCGCGAGGGGCAGTGATGGTTCAATGGCTGTGGACTCCTTGGACGCAGACAGGGCCGCATCGCTCAAGCGGACAGAACCCACGCTGGTGAGGGTCACCAAGTCAAAGATGTCAAGCCAGTCGCCTGAAAATACATAGAGATAGTCATCAATGAACAGGCCGCGAATCCCCTGCCAGGAAAGGGCAGACGCACTCAGGGACAACTCACCCCGTAACATAAAACCGCCGGTATCCGTATAAGAATATACAAAATAGCATATTTCTCCGCCGCCAAAATCTTTAATGCCGGGAAATCCGATTATAGTGCGCGCGACATCAACCAATACGGCCTTGTGGTTAGAGAGGGCTTCAGACTCGCGGGCATCAACGCTCTGCGCAAACAGTTCAGTCACATTAAAGGCATCAGCGGTGTTGAACATGCTCAGCTTGACCCCCTCACGCACAGCGCCTGTCGCGCTGTAACCAAGTCCCAGCAGACGATCCTCGCCAAAGGGGTGCAGGTAGGTGCTGAAACCCGGTATCTTGAGTTCGCTTGTGATCCGGGGGGCCCTGGGATCAGAGAGGTCAAAGGCAAACAGCGGATCCATTTGACGATAGGTCACCATATAGCCTACTGATCCGGCAAAACGCGCGCTGTAGATACGCTCATCCTGGGCCAAACCCTCAACACTTCCTATGGTCTCCATTGACTGATCCAGTACATACAGCGCGTTGGTCGAGACCTGTTGGTCGTCATACTGAATGGTCTCAACGTTGTGGCTAGCATCGGTAAGAACACGATAACTCGTGTTGTGCAGGGTGACAACGAGACGGAGATTTCCCGCGTATTCATCCAGCGAAAACTGATTGAGCAGTTCACCGTCAACAACACACTGGGCCGCAACGTCAAGCGCTCCGGCAGAGATACCGATGCGAATGAGTTGAGTAAGGCGCTTCTCAACATGCTCCTCAACCATATACACGCTATCAGCATAGGGTTCTTTGACCTCGCTTGTGAAAACGGATGAACCAAGGTAGAGATTATCAGAGCTCATATAGATTGTTTCCGCGCTGCCAAGTACCGTTTTTTCATCAACGCGCGCGCATGAGCCCAGGTCAAAGGAAGTGACGACCGTATAGGTGGGCTGCTGAATATCCGGCATGATACGTATGTCTTCAATATCCATGCAGGCGCGGATTTCGCCCTCGCCAATGAGCGGTATATAGCTGTCCGGCCTGTCACTAACGGGTTCACCGGAAAGGTAATAGCTGCTTACGAGGTAGAGCGTGTTATCAAAGAGGCGCGAAGTCGCGTAACTGCCGCTTTGCGAGAATTGATTAAGCAATTTTGGCGCAGAAGGATCGCTCACATCGTACAAAATAAGTTCCGTTTCAATCGCGCGCGCGTATCCAAACGCAGCAATGTCACGGGCGCCGTCGGTCTCCCCTTTTTCATACGTGGCAGCAAACTGGCTGCGAGCGCCAATAACGGCAAGCACCGAGCCACTAAGGTACATTTCCTGCGGAGTAAAACGGTATGAGGTGTCCTCCTGATTCTGCGCAAAGCGCACACGGGCCAGTTCTTTAGTTTCAGAACCGGCGGCTTTGAGGATGGTGAGTTCGTCTTGTGCGAGCACGTAAAGGAAGGAACCGTCTGTCTTGATAATATCGGCCTCATCTATGCCTTTGACCTGCACATTTGTTTCAGAGTAGGAACCCGTAGCCTGCTTCTCTTCCCCAGCTGAAACCACCGGCTCTCCTGCTTCCTGTGCCAAAGACGCCATCGGCGCTGGCGATGCCTCTCCTTGCGCTCCTGTCTCTCCTTGCGCTCCTGCTGCTCCCGTATCCGCCTGGGGGGATTCTACAAAAGCAGCGTCCGCGCTTATTTCTGAACGTGTCACATCAGAGGCCACCTCAGCGCCCAAAAGAGCTTTAGAGCCGCTGTAGGCGCGATGCAAATCCAAAAGGCGATAGAGTTCCTGATAGTCAGAGGGCGCGCGCGCAACCCCCGCCCCCACCGTAAGCGTAGAAGTTTGCGGCGTTGTGGGTTCAAGGGACATATGGGGTTCAGGTGACAGGCGCCCTGAAAAGAAGATACTTGCCGCTATGACGGCGACAACAAGAACGGCCGCAGCCGAAAGGTGCGCAACAGAAAAACGCCCTCGCCTTCTGTCTCGCCCACTACCCAGGGCAGATGGAGGAGGAGCGGACATCACAGGGGAATGCAACGCGGTGCTAGAGCTGGCAGAAGAACCAGGGTTCACATCGCCATCTGGGAAGGCAGAAGAATCAGGGTTCACATCGCCATCTGGGCAGGCAGAAGAATCAGGGTTCACGTCACCATTCGCAAGGGCGGCTGTCTGAGGAGCCCCCGTTGGCGCTGGTGCGAAGGATCCCTCTGCCACCTGATTGGTCAGATCGGCCTCCAGGGCCGTTTTGAGGCGATCCAGCACCTCATCGTCCGGCTTCATCTGCCCACGCATATCTTGAAAGATAGGATCACGCATAAAAATACTCTCCCTTCAACCGGTCGCGCATAAGGGAGCGACCGCGCGAAAGTCGCGCCTTCACCGTTCCCAACTTAATGTCCAGCGCCAAAGCGATCTGCGCCAGAGGCATATCCTCAAAATAGAAGAGGTGAAGAACCGTACGGTAGGCACGGGGAAGCTCCTGAAGGGCTGAGAATACGCTATCCTGTTCATCAGTACGAAAGTGAAACCCCTCCTCCGAGCTTGCCTCAGTAGGATATTCATGCAGCAAGACAACTTTTCGCCGCCAGGAACTGGTGATCAGCTGCTTTGCGCAGTAAAGCGTTGTTGTAATAAGCCAGGCTTTCAGGCGCTCCTCATCACCGCAAGGTGGCTGTTTACGATGGTAGACCAAAAACACGTCCTGAAAGACATCCTCGGCATCGCTGCGATTGCGAGTATGCGTCAGGGCAATGCCATATACCATATCCTTATAGCGGTTTATCACCTCCGTGGTATCAAGAAGGGGCTCTGCCGCTATGGTGTTCATGCTTCTCCAATCGTCAGACGCGCTGTCGAGTATCTTAACGGCATGTTTGTGTGACGTTGCGTGATGCGTATACAACTTTTGTGACGCACATAAAACTTGTTCCTATGAAAGTAAATCCAACGGGTGAACAGAAAGGTTACCGCCAATCGGGTGAATGGCGCAAGAGAAACCGTCTCTGTGTTAGAAATTACAGAAATGACACAGATCACCACCTGGGACAGGGAGGAGCCTGTGCTTATTCTAAGCGTGTCAGGGCCTCGCTCTCAGGCAGGCGACAGCAGATGTCACCCCGGCAAACGTGGGCAAAGCGATGATGCCAAACGCCAGCCTGAACACGGTTGTCAACAGAACGCCAGGTTATGTACTAACCGTCCTGTTTGTACTTTGCCTCACAGGTACTTGGAACCGTCCTGTTTGTACTTTGCCTCACAGTGGGCTTTGTTATGATGAAGTAGAGCGAACTCATGGTCTCCATCCAGCGAAGTGTTGCGCCTTCTTTGGGCAGGCTTTTCATCCATGTGACTTCGAGTCCCTGTTGGTTACGTGTTGGTTGCGTGATAGGAGCTGAATCTGTCATTGCAAGCACAGCAGTGTTAAGATAGGCCTTACATCCAGGGTGCCAAAGCGGCCTGAAGCCCTGGCCTCAGCCCTGATTTAGCGTGATTGTGTGAGGTGCCCGCTATCCTGCCCTTGCCCTGTCCTGTCCATCCGGCCCGTCACGATGTTTGCGAGGTATCCATGTCTGATTTTGCCCAATTGGCCAAACGGCGTTATTCACTGCGCGCCTTTAAGCCCGATGCGGTGCCACAAGAGATGATCGACGCGCTGCTGGAGATGGCGCTGGTGGCTCCAACAGCACACAATAACCAGCCTCAGCGCATCAAGGTGTTGCGCTCAACGCAGGAACTGACGCTGGTGGATGAGTTTACTCCCTGTCGCTTTGGCGCTCCTTTGGTGTTTGTGGTCTGCTTTGCGCGCACGGCCGCCTGGAGGCGTTCTTTTGATGGAGCGCACAGTGGCGTTGTTGACGCCAGTATCGTTACCACCCACCTGATGCTTGCGGCCGCCGATCTGGGCCTGGGATCGGTATGGGTCATGTATTTTGACCCGGCCAAAGCCGCAGAACTGCTGGGGCTTTCTGAAAACCTGGAACCCGTGGCGGTGCTGCCGGTGGGTTTTGCGCAAGACGATGCCAGGCCCTCAGAGTTCCACGCGCGCAGCCTTGCGTTATCTGACATCCTGCTGTGAGCGTGTTTTCCGGCACCAGACCGTTCAGGTTTCACCATCTGAGCGCAGACAGCCAGCTTGATAATGACTGCTTCCCCTTGGCCAGACACCCACAGGGGCAGGGATTTTCTGCGGTGAGTCAATCTGATGGCGGAAGCCTGTCTGCAGGCAAGCAGCTTCAGGACACCTGCCTCTTTTCCAACAAACAGATAGAGATTCATGCCGTTGGCGCTGCCCCCGGCGGCGAAGCCTACCTGCTGCTGGCTTCTGATTTTAGTTTGCTATATGACAGCGGCTTTGGTTTTAGCGCGCCGGGCCTTGTGTGCAACGTCGAGCGGCTTTTGGGTGGACGGTCGCCGGATTGCTTGTTTCTGTCCCACAGCCACTACGACCATGCATCAGGCAGTGCCTGGTGTAAACGGCGCTGGCCCAACCTGCCGGTGGTGGCAATGGCACACGCAAAGCGGGTTTTTGAGCGTCCCACGGCTGTCGCGAGCATACGCGACCTCAACCAACGTGTGGCACAAGAGCGCGGCCTGACGTTTGATGACGCAGACTTCCTGGATACGCTGGCCGTAAGCCACGCCTGCTCTGATGGAGAACTGCTTGAGCTGGGCAGCCAGCGTTTTGAGGTAGTGGAGGCAGTAGGTCACACCCGCTGCAGCGCCATGCTTTGGTGCGAGCAACAACAACTGCTGCTGGGATCAGAAAGCCTGGGCGTCTATCTCAATCAAGATGAGGTGATGCCTGCCTATTTGGTTAGCTATGAAGGCAGTTTGCGTGCCATTGAGCGAGCCCAGGCATTGAACCCGAAGTGGATACTGCTCAACCACCGCCACGTAGCAGAGGGCAAGGATGCACGGCGCTTTCTTGTAAACGCTGGCCGCGAAGCAAGACGAGCGGCTCAACTGGTTTTTGACGGCAGCCGTGCTGGCAAGAGTCGTGAGGTACTGACGCAGGAACTCAAGCGCCTCTACTACACCAAGTGCGCCCAAGAGATTCAGCCCGAAGCTGCCTTTGATCTTAACAACCGCCTGATGCTTGACCTGCTTCTCAAGAGGTAGGTTGGTCTCCCACCACACCTGAGCAAACAAGACGCCCAAGCAGCCCTTGCCCCATCATCCGTTTCCGCCGTCCATTAATTTGTTTAAAACTACAGCAAATTATCCTGACTTTTAGCAAAGACAGCCCCTGTGGTACCATTACGCATAGTTTTGATGGGTCCAGATGCCACTAAGACAATGAGCGACGGGCCCAGATGCCACTAAGACAATGATTCAAAAAGACCCGCCACAACGTCAAAATGACAGGAACCACTGATGCCGGACACCACTGATAATCTATCACTATACCAAGAGTTTGAAGCTATCAACTCTATCGATCCAGCGTTGTTTAAGCGCTTTGACGTCAAGCGTGGACTGCGCAATGCTGACGGCACCGGCGTGGTGGCAGGGCTTACCAACATCGCCGACGTCCACGGATATACGTTAGTAGATGGCATCAAGCAGCCGGATCAGGGCCGGCTGAACTATCGTGGTCGTGACATAAACGAGCTGGTGGCCAGCACTGACGCGCCTAAGCGCTTCAACTTTGAAGAAGTGGCCTATCTGTTGCTGTCAGGGTACCTTCCCAGCGCCGACCAATCGGCGGATTTCATTGCCCACCTGGACAGCCAGCGCGAACTGCCCGATGGTTTTACCGCTTCATTAATCATGAAAGATACCCCCGTGGACTTGATGAACATCCTCGCTCGCTCGGTGCTGCTACTGTATGCCTGTGACGAGCAGGCCGAGTCTCGCAGCCCCGACCATGAGGTGTCTACCGCCCTGTCCCTGATTTCACGGGTACCGCGTATTATGGTGCTGGGCTACCATGCTAAGCAGGCCCGCTTCTTTAACGGTTCAATGATCATGCACCGCTTCATCCCCGGACAGTCCACCGCTGAAACCATACTGTCCATGTTGCGCCCTGACCGTCAGTTTGATCCAGCTGAAGCCAGGATGCTGGACATTATGCTGTGTCTGCACGCTGAACACGGCGGCGGCAACAATTCTACCTTTACCGTGCGCACCCTGACTTCTGCCGACACTGACGCTTATTCAGCTTATGCTGCGGCGATGGGAGCGCTCAAGGGACTGCGCCATGGCGGCGCCAACCATCAGGTGCTGGCGATGCAGCGTGACATCAAAGAACAGGTGGCCGACTGGACGGACGAAGGACAGGTGGCCGACTACCTGACCAGGATTGTCCGTGGACAGGCCTTTGACGGGAGCGGGTTGATTTATGGCATAGGTCACGCTGTTTACACACTGTCTGACCCGCGAGCTCAGATATGCCGGTGCGCGGCGGCCAGCCTGGCTGAAGGTACGGAGTTTATGGATGAACTAAGGCTGCTGGAGCTGATTGAGCGCCTGGCACCAGAGGTTCTTGCGCGCGAAAAAGGCTCCGATAAGCCGCTCTGCGCCAATGTAGATATGTATTCTGGCTTTGTGTATTCACTGCTTGGCATTCCCGCTGACCTGTTTACGCCACTCTTTGCCAGTGCGCGCATGGTTGGCTGGGCGGCACATCGTTTCGAGGAGATCGTCTCAGGTAAACGCATCATCCGGCCAGCCTACCGCTCTACCGCACTATAGGGGACAACGCCGGTGTTTGAGGCCCGTGACCCTATACGACTAACCTACCGCTTTACAGTACGGTAGAGGTGCGAGGCGTGCAGAAACGTAAGGCGCACAAGGTCTATGACAATCCCAAGCATCTGGGATTCATCCGCTTTTGGCAGGTCTACTTTGGCCTGGACATTGCCGTTAATATTCTGGCCTTGGTCTTATTTGTTAAATCAAGTTATCATTTTGATTTCGAAGACTATGTTGATTTTTCTGAGGTCGTCTGCTACGGAATCCTCTTCTGGCTTATCTACCAGCGCAAACGCATTACCAAATATGTGGTTTTGATAGTCAGTGCTGTGGTTTTGGGCGTGAGCTTTGTGGGCTATTCATTACTTAAGGGCCAGCCAGACTTTGATTTTTTGCTTAACCCCTTTGTCTGGGTCAGAGTGCTTGCAGTGGTCTATTTCATGACATCACGAAGGGTTAGGGCCCAACTTGTGCAGCCCTTTACCTTTAAGCCCGCACAAAGCGTCCGTGCAGAACACGAAAGACTCTGGCAACCAAAAACCTGGGGCTTTTGGCGCAACTTGATTATCTACTTTTGTGTTTTTTCCATTATTGGCCATTGGCTTGAGGCTCTGTACTGCACGTTCATCCGGTTGGGCATCCTGTCCGGCACCTATGATCCCAACTCCCAGATCTGGATTGATTGGCTTTACCCCTTTGTAGTATACGGCATTGGCGCGGTGGCTTGTATTTTGCTCCTGTATCCTATCAAGAACTGGTTGCTCAGCAAAACGCACAACATCGTTACCACACTTATCTTCAGCTTTGTGCTCAACACACTGGTCTGTACCTCCATTGAACTGATGATGGGCCTGCTGCTCAATCAGCCTGATGCCGCCGGCAATCTTCCGCTATGGGACTATCGCAACATGGCCTTTAATTTCATGGGACAGATATGTCTGCAAAATGCCCTGGCTTTTGGCCTGGTTTCTACCTTGATGGTTTGGGTATTCTATCCGATACTGGAGCGCCTGCTCGCACACTTTTCCAATGATGTGATGCAGGTGGTATTTGTGGCCATCGTCGTGTTCTTTTCTATACTGATGGCCCTGTACTGCATTAAATACGTTGTCCTGAGCACCGCTGACAGCCCTTAGGCACCTTACTGAACCTCTTACCTATGGGGCTTGGTTGCGGCACGGAGTTGGTTGCGACACGGGATTGCTTAACAAGCTGAGTTGTGGCGCGAACTTGGTCGATAAAATTCTCATCACTCAACCGTAGGACAAGCCGGTAATCCTGACCCAGTCAAGAAAACATGCTGTAGAGCGAACTTGGTTAACAAAACGGCCTCAGTTGTTGTATCACGTTCGGTATTTGGTTGAGCACGGCTATACTTTTCAAAAAAGGCTTACCCATCCATCAACCAAAGGAACCTCCGCTGTGATGCCCCCCAAAACGCAGACGCGCTTCCCAAACAAAAACCAATCCCATCGTGTTCGTCCCTTTCAACAACCCTCGGGCCTTTCTGCCGCGGCGCCCCTGAAACAAAGCCGGACTGGCCGCCGCGTCTACCGCTTTACACGCGGGCGCTACTGGCGCAACCTGGGGCTGTATTTCTGTTTTTACTCCCTGCTTGGCCACTGGCTTGAGTTGCTCTATTGCACACTAATGCGGCTGTTTGGCATCTATGACCCCCAGTCATTGGTTTGGGATGATCCGTTCTATCCGTTTTTGGTCTATGGCGTGGCCGCTGTACTTTGCGCGCTGGTGCTGGTGCCGCTGAAAGAGCAACTTGTCAAACGTTGCAGCAATAAAAAAGCGGCCCTAGCCATAAGTTTTGGCGCCAGTGTTTTGCTCTGTCTGCTTTTGGAACTGGGCATGGGGCTTCTACTGAATCAGCCCAACCACCTTGGTGAATTTCCGCTTTGGGACAACTCAGGACTGCCCCTAAATGTGCTGGAGCAGGCCTGGCTTATCAATGATCTGTTCCTGGGAGCCCTGGCCACCCTCTACGTCTGGTGTATCTATCCTCAAACTGAAAACTGCTTGAATCGGCAGCCGCATAGGCTCGTTAACGTGCTTAGTGCCGTGGCGGTGGCAGGTTTCTTGCTCCTGTGCTTGGTTAAGTTCTCGTAACATAGTATGATGTTCCCGTAACGTCTGGCTCCAATGCTTGCAAACTGTGCTATAACTCTGATAACGGACGGAATCCAAGACTGACCGCAAGCAAGGCTCCCGATCCCGCAGGCAGGGCTCTTGATCCTAAGCGTCAGTCTAAACCAGTGAGATACCGTCGATAGGTCACGTGCGCATGAGAGATGGAAATCATGGAAGATAAGAACAACACCGGTCTTGATAAACCAGACAATAACCGCGCTGTGTTTTTGCTGAACTCAGCAGACAACGCGCGCAAGGACGGCAACAAGCGTTTGGCCATTCACCTGTATTGCGCGGCCTTTGAGGCGGCGGTTGAACAGGACCATAAACCCGATGAGCGCGTCTTGAGTGGCTTGCGTCAGGCCTGGCTGTTAGCCTGCGAGCAGGGCGACCGTTCCACCGCCGAGGCCATCTTTAATGACCTGGCGCCCTATAACTCCTCAGAGCAAACCCGCGAGGCCCTGGAGCAATTGCAGGGGCTGGCCGTGAACCAGCTTGCGGGCCTGGGCCTTAATAAGGCAGAGATTGAGGACATGGCGATGGCTTTAACGCACGAGCTGCGCGAAGCCGGCGTTGATGTAGAGCAGATTGCCGAAGGACTGCTGCACCAGGTTCCCGATGGCAATAATATGATCAACCTAAACGCGCTGGCTTCCCGGCTCACGTCGGAGGTGGAGCACAGCCAAGGCGATAAAGACGAGGGAGAAGCCCGTGTTCGCACGCCGGAGCAGGAAACTGACGATACTCATCTAGATATTCGCTACAGCGAATTGGCCGGCTTTGAGACACCCAAGGCTAAAATGCGCGAGTTTGGCATCATTGATCCCGGAGATGAACTCACCCGCGACTTCATTGAGCAGGCAGAATCCTTTCACGGTATCTCTGGTCCGGTGCTTAGCCAGAACTTTATGTTTATAGGACCTTCACGCGAGGACAACGGTGTCTTTGCCCAGGCAACCGCCACTGAGATTGGTTGGCCGGTGGTAACGATAGTGGTGGATATAAACGACAATGGTGATGGCACAATAAAGATCATGGCCCCAGTCAGGCGCACGGTGTTTGGACCGCCGCGCATTCCGGAGTTGCCCAATCCTTGCACACTGGTGATACAGAATATCGACATCCTCCAGGATTTGTTCTGGGGTGAAGAACAGGCTCTGTCCAGCGGCCACAGTCCCTTTGGTTTTAGGACCAGTGATGAGGGGCCAGGATTTTCCGGCCATCCCAGGGGCTTTACACCCGGCACACACCACGGCAACTGGCGCTCACTGCAAACTGAAATCCTCAGTTATCTGGGAGCCCTGGAGGCGCGTGGGGGTGTGTTCACCATCGCTACCTCCACCGTTTCACTGGACAGCGAACCCCTGATTGTAGGTGAAGAACTGGAAAGCATTCTTGGCCCGCTTCGTGAAATCAGCATCGAGTTGCCCAATCGCAACGAACGGTTGCGCGTACTCAGACGCTTTTCCAAGAACCACCCCTCTTTTCACGACCTGGATCTGCAGCTTCTGGCCCGGTTTAGCGACGGCCTGTCGCGCTATGACGTGGTAATGTCCTGCCGACGAGCGGTAGAACACGCCTACAGCGAGTCTCTGCGCAACCAACGTCATCAGATGGTGAGCCTGGACGACGTACTAAGACAGTTTCTATTCTTTATTGATCGCGGCACTCCCGGTTACCGCCATATCGAAGATCATCTGGTGCAGAGTTTTGCGCACAGCCTGGAAACTGATGTCCTCAATCAGATAATCGACCCTAATCAACTGCGCATCGACCTGACATCAGAGAGCGCAAACATATTGGATAGCGCTGGTGCCACGAGCGGCGCGGACACGGCAGACAGCGCGGACACAGCGAGTGACGTGGACGCAACGGGCGGTGCAGGCGCAACGGGCGGTGCAGAAACCACAAGTGACACGGACAGCGGTGGTGAAAACCCACTGCCATCGTAAGGCCACCTCAGACCTTATAACCAAGGCGACTCAGGATTAGATCGTCCGTTTGCGCTGGCTCTGACCCGGCGCGGCTTTATTGGGAAGAGACGGTTGTCGCGCCACGAAAAGTCACCGATCCTGGCGGGTTCTGGCCCGGCGCAGCAGCGGCAGATACTCGTCAAGTTTGGCCAGGACATCAGCCAGGTTAATAGGCTTGCCCACATGGTCGTCCATGCCGGCGGCAATGCACTTTTCGATGTCTTCCTTAAAAACGTTAGCTGTCATGGCAATAATTGGAATGGTTTTTGCTGAGGTAAAACTAAGCGCGCGGATATTTCGGGTAGCCGTCAGACCGTCCATCTCTGGCATCTGAACGTCCATAAAGATGGCATCATATCTATAGGGATCAGCCGTGAACATTTCTAAGGCCTGTTTACCGTTGGGCGCAATGTCGATAGTGAGATTGGTCGGCTCCAGAAGGGCCTGTACAATTTCACGATTAACCTCTACATCCTCGGCCAAAAGCAAACGATAGTCAGAGTAGTCGCGACCGATGTCGGACGGTGATATATCAGATTGAATGTCCTGCCCAGAACCACTGTCCATACAGGATTTGATGGCATCAATCAACGCGGTGGGAAACAGTGGCTTGGGCAGATAAAACTCGATGCCGGCCCGACGGGCGCGATCTTCAATATCAGACCAGTTGGTGGCGCTTATCATGATAACCACATTGCGCTCAGCGCTGTCCTGGTGAATCTGAGAAGCCAGGTCGATGCCGTCTATGCCGGGCATCTGGTAATCGATAAAATAAATATCGTAAGCGCCTTTGTCCCTGATCATCTGAAGCGCTGTTGCACCATCTTTGGCTCTATCAATGGAAATCTCATAGGCTGCGGCCAGATCCGCAAAATAATCCAGAATGTCCTGGCTGTCGTCGACGGCCAAAATACGCAGGTTTTCCCAGTTTGCGTCGTCACGCAACCGCGTTGTGGATGCAAGTTCCAGCGGCTTTAGGCTCACCTCGAAGTTGAAGGAGGATCCCTTCCCCATCTCAGAGTCAACCCAGATACGGCCGTCCATCATTTCCACCAGCCGTTTGGAGATGGCAAGGCCCAACCCGGTACCGCCAAAGCGCCTGGACGTACTGGCATCGGCTTGACTAAATGAGCTAAACAGGTGCTTTTGCTGCTCCTTATCAATACCGATGCCTGAATCAGTCACCGCGATTTTGATGTGGCACTGATCCCGATTGATGCTCAGCAGGTCGGCGGCCAGGCTGATGTAGCCATCTTCTGGCGTAAACTTATTGGCATTGCCCAACAGATTGGTAATAATCTGCGCCAGGCGTTGATCATCGCCAAAGAGACGACGAGGGATGGCTGGATCGATAAACACTGAAAGGCGCTGGCGTTTTTCCTCAATGCGAAAATTGATAACATTGACAACCTTTTGAATCATCTTTTCAAAGTTGAACTCCATCAGCGACAGTTCCATCTTGTTGGCCTCTATCTTAGACATATCCAAGATGTCGTTAATGATGCCCAGGAGGTGTAGGGAAGCACTTTCGATGCGAGTTAGCGCGTAATCTTTGCGCTCAAGGGTAGTAGCGCGTTTACCAATGGTGGTCATGCCAACGATGGCGTTCATCGGCGTGCGAATCTCATGACTCATGTTGGAGAGAAAATCACCCTTGGCCTGCGAGGCCTGCTCAGCCTTTTCGCGGGCGGCTTGAAGGGCGGTGATATTGTGAAAAACCAGGAGAAAATCAGGCCGTGGATTTTGCTCGGAGAACAGTGGCGTCAAAATGGCGTTATACTGCTCAGTTGGCCACTGGGGCGTGGGCCGGGTGTGCAACAAAACCTCTATGGATCGAAGGCTTGTGGCGGCGTGACGCGCTTCTTCGCGCAGTTTATCCAGGTCTTTTTCGCGAATTAACCTGGTTAGAACATCCAAGTATGACCGCCCGCTCACTTCCTTGAGATCCTTGAATCCGGCGCGCATCAAAAAGGAATCGGTGCAAAACACCACACGGGAATTGATGTCCAGAAACAGGATGATGGAAGGAGTGTTTTCCAGCACCAGGCGCAGGTAACGATCCCGCTCCTGCTGCATATGCGAGCTAATTGCCAGCTCACGCACCCGTTGTTCGGCAACCAGGCGCTCGCGCTGTATATCCTGGGTTAGATGGCCAATTTCGCGCTGAGCCTTGCGATTGGCATTCTGCGCTTCCCTTAACTCTGCTTCCAGATATTTAATACGCGCAAGCAACTCAGCGCTTTGGTTTTCAGTATCGGCTAGAGGACACATGCTGCTATCGTGTAGTTATGCAGGCGATTGACCAACTGGCCGCTCTCGTCCTTCACTGGACAGATTTCACCACCTGAATAGCCCATCAGATAGGGCACCTCACCCACACCTAACCGTTCCCTCACCAACTCCAGCTCATCGTTCATGGTGGGCGAGAGGAAGTAGAAGCGGGTCACGCAGGGAAGTATCAGCACACCCCTTGGCTCCTGCATTGACTGAATACGCTCCAGACACTCCTCAGTGGTTTGAAAGATGCCTTCTCTGGTCATGTTACCAACCGTCACCGTGTCGCCATCAGAAATAGGCCCGCCCAGCAGCAGCGAACCATCCTCAAAGATGGTGTAGATACCAAGCGCCACAGGATTGGGAGAATTTTTATAGTAGACAAGCATCGGATTATTAACGGGAAGGCTCGTGGGACTAACATTGAGGTCAAAACTGTTTAAGAAGTCAACCGCCGGCTTGTCGTCAATCTCATATATCCGATAATCACGGCTTTTGGTAACCAGGGCTCGACGTCCGGAAATTAGTTGGTTGGGAATGGAGTTGCAAATGAATTCTGGTTGCACATCGCCCGCAAGAAGCAACATCGCAAAGCCGTCTTCGATGATACGCTCATTAAAGACGGTAAAGCACTGGTCAAAGAACAGTTCAACGCTGGTGGTCACCGAGCCCCAAAAGGGCTTGCCGCCACAACTGTCGTTGTAGACCCGCACCATCTCTGCGGCGCTGATGGCCTCCATGTAGGGTATCAGGGTGAAGGAAAGAGCTGGCGCTGCGCCAAGCGCCTTTTGGGTTGTCTGATAGGTAGACTCAATCTCAGCGGCAAAGGTATCGCGTGTTAGGGCTGTGGTCATCGCGGCCTCAAAGTGCACGTCATCACTGGTTAGCACGGCCAGGCTGAGCCCATACATGTCAAAACCACTTTGGGTGGCATTAGACGTGGAGGTCATACCGATAATGTCAAAGCCCAGGGCCTTGTGCAAAGCCTCAATCACACCACTTTCCACATAGTCGAAGTGGCAAAATAGGATACCGGCGCTGTGCGCGCGCAAAGTTGTGGGGTCAATGGTTTGGATAATCTGGTCTACGGCCGCGCCAGTTTCATCAATCTCATTGGTTCTTGCGGTGCGCACTTCGATCATAGGGTCTCCTTGGTGTGTCCCGACACGCGCAGCCCCTGCAGTACCGTACCTGCCACCGCTGTGGTGCCCTCTGCTCTGACGTACCGGGCTAAAGTTGCAACCTCAGCCCAATCTGACAGATTATTATAATCTAACTTTGCAATTTGAGTGTTTACAAAAACGGTACGCACATCAGGAAAAAGGCAGGTGAACCCTTTGTGATCACAAAAACCAGGCGTATCAGTTCACGCTTAAAAAGAGCGGGCGCGCCTGTTTGCACAACTGTTCGCCTGTTTGCCCACCTGTTTGTTCACATGCCCGTTTACACTCATGTGTCAGGTGGCGCCATGATTGCTCTGCTCAGGCAGGCGGCGGACGGTTTATTGGGCAGGCGCATCTCATCTCCGTGGCAGACCAATTAAAACGATTATCCGCGCCCGCTGGCCATCGCACACAACCGTGGAATCTCCGTTTATGACCGCTCGCCCTGACGCCTTGCTGTACAATAACCCAGGCTACCTCGTTATCCAGGCCAGCAGCCACCCCACCACCAGCAAGGGAGTACAACGCGTTTATGAGTTTGCAAAGTTCGCGCGGCACCAAGGATCTACTTCCCCAGGAAGCTCAGGCTTTGGTTGAAATGATCCAACAAGCATCAGCGCTCTTTATCCTCTATGGCTATCAACTGCTTGCCACTCCACACTTTGAAAACAGCGAGGTCTTTGCGCGCGGCATCGGCGAAGCCACCGATGTGGTGAGCAAAGAGATGTTTAACGTGCTATCACTGGACGCTACCCGCCGGCTGCAACACGGCGAGCCATTGCGCGCGGAGGAAAAGATGGCACTGCGTCCAGAGGGTACAGCGGGAGTGGCGCGAGCGGTGGTGCAGCACAAACTAGCTCTACCTGGTACCGCAAGTAGCAAATACTGGTATGTTGGATCAATGTACCGGCATGAGCGACCACAGAAGGGTCGGCTCAGGGAGTTTCACCAGATAGGCGTGGAATGCCTGGGAGCCGCCGAGCCTTCGGCGGATGCGGAGCTTATCGTGCTCCTTATGCAGTATTTTGAGGTTTTGGGCATCCCGATGGATGCCATGACGCTCAAAATCAATTCCATGGGTGACGATAACTGCCGGCCGGCTTGGCGCGCGCAGGTGCGGCGTTTTATCCTAGAACACGCCAATGGCCTCTGCACACAGTGCCAGCAGCGGGCCGACACCAATCCACTGAGGGCTTTTGATTGCAAAAACCCTGACTGCGCGCGACTGCTTACCCAGGCGCCACAGATTACTGACATGCTGTGTGATTCCTGCCTGGAACACTATGCTGCTGTAAAGTCACTGCTCACAGCCGCGCAACTGAACTTTGTTGAGGATCCGCGCCTGGTACGCGGCCTGGACTACTACACGCGCACAGTTTTTGAGGTGCAGGTTGATGCGGGGCTGGGCGCCCAAAACGCCATTGGTGGTGGTGGCCGCTATGACAAGTTGCTAGAAATGTTTGGGGCGCGCCCAACACCGGGCTTGGGCTTTGCCGTTGGCCTGGAACGCATTAAACTGGTGCTGGAGGCGCTGGGCGCGCTGAATGTGAACCTGCCCTCACCCCAAGTCTTTGTAGCCGCAGTTGACAACGAAAGCCGGAGCAGCGCTTTTATGCTTTGCGTCGAGCTGCGCCGCCGCGGCCTGAGCGCAGAGATGGATCACCAACACCGCTCACTGCGCTCTCAGATCAAACTGGCTGACCGCTTGGGCTCTCCTTATTGCCTGATTGTTGGGCCTGAAGAACGTGCCCAAGGTCGTTTTACGCTTCGTTCTTTGACCGCCCACAGCGAACAGGCGCTAAACTTGGAAGAAATTGTCACCGTTTTGAACACCAGGGTTAGCGCTACCAGCGGCAATACAGCAGCGAAACAGCCAGGTGGCACGAGCTCACCGTAGAACATCGAGAAGACAGGGACAAACATCCATGAAAGACCATCACCAGCGAGATACGCGCGCGCTCCGATGTGGTGAGCCCCAGCTCGCCGACAGTGGCAGCGAGGTGAGTTTGCGGGGTTGGGTAGCCCATCGCCGCGACCACGGGGGCCTGATTTTTGTTGATTTGAGGGATCGCACTGGTCTAACTCAATGCGTTTTTGATCCTGATCACTGCTCGCCGGCAGTTTTTGCCCGGGCCGAGCAGATGCGTCCCGAGTGGGTTATCAGCGTTGTGGGCCTGATGCGCGCGCGACCCGAAGGAACGATCAACCCAAACATGCCCACCGGCACCCTAGAGGTGCTTGCGCGGGATTGCCAAATACTAAACAGTGCCAAAACCCCACCCTTTCCCCTTACGGACGATACGGAAACTGACGAGGCAACCCGGCTGCGCTGGCGCTACCTGGATCTGCGACGGCCGGAGGTGTACCAGGCCTTGAAGCTGCGCTCCGACGTGACGGCCACCCTGCATACGGTTTTACATCAGCACGATTTCCTGGAGGTCGAAACGCCGATGTTGGGTCGCTCTACACCAGAAGGTGCCCGTGACTACCTGGTTCCCTCACGTCCGCACAAGGGTAGTTTCTATGCTTTGCCTCAGTCGCCGCAACTCTATAAGCAACTGTTGATGGTTGGCGGCATCGAGCGTTACTATCAGATTGCTCGCTGCTTTAGGGACGAAGATCTGCGCGCTGATCGTCAGCCGGAATTTACCCAGTTGGATATTGAAATGAGCTTTGTGGGTGAAGCGGAAATAATAGCGCTAACTGAGACGATCCTGGCTGAAGTCCTGGCGATGGCCGGGATGGAAGTGGCCCTGCGCGAGGATGCGCCGGGCCAGCCGCGTCCGCTGCTTTTAGACGATACGAAAGCGTCTGTCATTGAGTTTCCTTTGCCCCAGCTGCGCTACCGTGAGGCGATGGAGCGTTTTGGCAGTGATCGCCCGGACATCCGTTTTGGAATGGAACTGCACGATGTTTCCGGCATCGTGGCTGACAGCGAATTTAAGGTCTTTAGTCAGGCAGCATCAGGTGGCGGGGTGATAAAGGCGCTTTGCGTCCCCGGCGGCGAGCGGCTCTCTCGTAGCGAGATAGACAGGGCCACCGCCTTAGCCAGAGAGCTGGGAGCTAAGGGTATGGCCTGGATTGCTCTTGACGGAAACGGGGAGGAGCATTCTCCGATACTGAAGTTTTTGGGTGAGGCGTTACTTGAGCAGATCAAGACGGCGCTGGCTGCCGGGCCAGGCGATCTGCTGCTGTTTGGCGCTGACAGCTCGCAGGTTGTAAACAGCGTATTGGGCGCGGTACGCTTGCATATGGCAAAGGCGCTGGCCCTCCCCCGCCGCGCTCATGGACTATGCTGGGTGCGGGATTTTCCGATGTTTCACTACGATACCGAGGCTGAACGCTTTGTTGCCAATCACCATCCCTTTACCCGTATCAGGACAGAGGATCTAGATAAACTACAAACCGACCCTGCCGCCTGTGGCAGTTACTCCTATGACCTGGTGTTTGACGGGCTGGAGTTGGGTGGTGGTACCTTGCGTAACTATCGCCGCGATCAGCAGCTGCAGATATTTGAAGTGATGGGATTGAGCGAACAGCAGGCTCAGGAACAGTTTGGGTTTTTGCTTGACGCTTTAGCATTTGGAGCCCCACCACACGGCGGCATAGCTCTGGGCTTGGATCGCCTGGTGATGCTGCTGGGCGGCTATCTGTCCCTTCGCGACGTCATTGCCTTTCCCAAAACCGCCAGCGCCACCGATCCCCTAACCGGAGCGCCAGCGGTGGTGGAACACAGCCAACTGCGTGAACTTGGTATAAGACTGCTGTAGGCTGGGCGGCTCGACAGAACCGTTTTCCTGTGGCAAGGCTCAGTGGTGGCTACAGGCGGTGCCATGGGCGGCTCGACAGAACCGTTTTTCTGTGGCAAGGCTCAGTGGCCGTCGCCCCTCATCATGGATACCGCGTGTTCAAACTGGTCAGCGACGGCATCAAAACATTCTGTGGCCGCCTTGAGGCTGCCGGGTAGATTGAGCACCAGGCACAGACCGCGCTGCATACAAACGGCGCGTGAGAGCATGGCCCGGCGCGTTTTGAGCATAGATGCAGCCCGCATCGCTTCGGCGATACCGGGAACCGGGCGCTCGCAAACATCCGCAGTGGCCTCCGGTGTTACGTCGCCCAAAGAAAGGCCACTGCCGCCGCAGGTCAACACTATATCGCTGGCGGAGGCAGCGGCCAAAATGGCCTTGGCTATTTGCGCGCGCTCATCTTTAACAACTACATGACTGACCAGCTGCCAGCCAGCATCAGCTATCCGCTGATCCAGCGCCGCACCCGCGCTGTCTTCAGCCAGGGTACGTGTACTGGAACAGGTGATTATGGACAGGGTAAGGCTCATTGTTTCCCTCCTTGAGGCACCGCTGTTTCTGGCACAAGCGCAGAGCGCCCAATCGGTTTGCGCGGGCAGTGTCAGAAAGCATAGAAAAACCACCTGCCTGTATCACGCGCAGGTAGTGTCAGCGCGGGTGCGGCGCGGGGTCGGTTAGCTCACTTCCGGTCGGCTCGCACTCGTTCTCGTTATCCAAACTTGCTTCACGCAACCAAAGACCAGAGGCGCCGCCGTCTTTTTTCAGCAGTCTGATCTCGCTTATCTCCATGCCCCTGTCTACCGCCTTACACATGTCGTAAATGGTCAGACAGGCCACGCTGACGGCGGTTAGCGCCTCCATCTCAATGCCGGTTTTGCCAATAACCCCTAAACTTGCCTGTACTTGGATGCCAACCTTGCCATCAGCACGCTCACCAGGATTAATTACGCTTAAATTAAGAGCGCTTTTACTGATAAGCAGCGGATGACAGAGGGGTATCAGGTCAGGAGCGCGCTTGGCGGCCATGATGCCAGCGATGCGCGCCGTGGCAAAAACGTCGCCCTTGGGTACCTGCCCCTCAACAATCAATGACAGTGTGGCGGGCATCATAGCCACAAATCCACGGGCAACAGCGGTGCGGCTGCTGTCTAACTTGGCACCTATATCCACCATCCGGGCCTGGCCCTGGCTATCAAGGTGCGTTAGTTTGGACATGGTGTCTCCTTTGCTGCTCAAACGCTAGCCACCGATCTGGTGCATCTGACGACTGGTGCCAACCCTATGGTGGTGGGAGGCTGGTTTGGTGGACAGGGCCTGGCGCAAAACCTGCCTGAGCGCCCGCTCATCAGCACTGCGCAGGGCTGACTTAGCATCAAATTGCAGATCGCTAAACAGACAGGGTAAAAGCTCGCCCTCAGCAGTCAGGCGCAGGCGATTGCACTGTCCACAGAAATGACGGCTTAGGGCAGAAATAAAGCCAACGGTGCCCAAGGCGCCAGCAAACTGGTAGTAGCGGGCTGGACCCCAGTTATCAGGGGTCACAGCGAGTTCACTGATGGGTTCCAGCGACCCCAGACCTACCTGCCTGGCCTGATCATTAAGCAGGTCGATCAGCTCCTCGTTAGGAATGGTATCGGCCGCCGTCCAACCCAGGCCGGCACCACCGCAGGTATTGCCAACGGGCATATACTCGATAAAACGAACATGTAAAGGGCGATCGATGGATAAGCGGGCAAAGGCCAGGAGATCCTGATGCAGACTGCGCACCACCACAGCATTAATCTTGACGGGCTTAAAGCCGGTTGCCAGCGCCACCTCAATGCCCTTGAAGGCGTCATCAATACTGCCCCAGCGAGTGATATGGCTGTACTGCTGGGCATCCAGCGTGTCCAGCGAGATATTGACGCGGCTTAGTCCGGCTTGCCACAGAGAATGTGCCATTTTAGGTAATAGTATTCCATTGGTGGTCATGGCGACCGATTCAATGCCCGGTGTCTGCACTACACGACGCACCAGGTCAGTGATGCCCCGGCGCACGAGCGGTTCGCCACCGGTCAGACGAATACGCTTGATGCCCTCACCTGCCGCCACGCGTACAAAACGAGCAATCTCTTCCAGCGTTAGCATCTCGGCGTGCGGCTTCCAGTGTATGCCTTCTTCTGGCATGCAGTACAAACAACGCAGATTGCAGCGGTCGGTAACCGAAATGCGCAGGTAGTCAATATCGCGGCCGTGCTGATCAAAAGCCATGATGGTTCCTTACAAGCAGGCTACCAAGCCCCTGGGGGCACGGTCAGCAACAGGCAGGGCAAAGACTCGCCTTTGAGAAAGAGGGCCTGGCCTTCTGGCAAAACCAACAGACAATTAGAGCGGTGCAGCGCAGAGAAGAGCGCTGAGGATTGGTTTCTTTCTGGCGTTACCACAAACTCCCCACTTACGACATCGTGTGTGAACTGCGCGCGCAGGTAGACGCGTCGTTCCTCTCGCTTTTTAATCTCCTGGGTGATACGTGCCTGAACAAAGGGTCGATACAAAACCGGGAAGCCCTGCATCTTAAGCAGGGCCGGGCGCACCAAAACCTCTAGTCCAACCAGAGCGGCGGCGGGATTGCCGGGCAGTCCAAACACGATAACCTGACCAATACTGCCCAGGGTCTGAGCCTTTCCCGGCCGCATGCACACCTTATTAAAGTGCAGCTTCCCCAGCTCACGCACAACGGCGGACACATGGTCAAAATCACCTTCACCGGCTCCCCCACTGATAAGAACAAGGTCGTGCTCAGCCAAGGCGTCTTGTACGGCAGCTGAAAGCGCGGCTCTGGCATCAGGTACCGCTCCAACAATCGTGAATAACCCGCCGGCCTGATGCACTGCCGCAGCCAGCGAATAACAGTTTGAATTGCGAATCTGACCAGGACCAGGACGTGTTGAGGGCGGCACCAGTTCATCGCCGGTAGATAGGATTGCTACCCGGGGACGTCGATAGACGGGTACAGAAACAGTGCCGGTGGATGCCAAAAGCCCGATGGAAGCCGCGCTGAGAGGTGTGCCATGCGGCAGCAGTACCTCACCGGCGCGCGCCTCTTCACCTTGAGGACGCACGTTTTCGCCAACAGACGGCTGCCTGAAGAAGCGAACCGTGTGAGGACAATCGGCAGAACCAAGATGGGCGCTATCGGCAGCGTCTGGATAGGTACTATCGGCAGATGTCCCACCAACCACCGCCTCGCATTCTTCCAACTTAATCACGGTATCAGCACCCTCAGGCAGGGGCGCTCCGGTCATAATACGCAACGCCTCACCGGCTTGCAGGCTGCGTCCGTAGACCCTTCCAGCACCAATCAGTCCCACAGCCTGTAGACTGCGCGGACGCTCATCACTGGCGCCTTCAAGGTCTGCGGCGCGCAGAGCATAGCCGTCCATAGCGGAGTTTGCAAAAGGCGCGATGTCACTATCGCTGGAGACATCACCTGCCAGCACCCGCCCCAGGGCATCCACCATATCAACCCGCTCGACCTCAAGCAGTCTGGATAGAGCGAGGGTCTGTTCCTGCGCCTGGTCAACGCTGAGCATCGCGGTGGATTTATACTGGCCAGAATACTGTTGAGCGCCCATACCCCTGCTTTCTCTAAGGGATCTTCGGGGGATCATTGCCGCCGAGAGATTGAGAGTACCATTATGCGCGAAAGAGCAGAACTTTAGCAAGTCCGCGCCTCAGCGCAGGATGCGTCAGTTGGCCTTGTTCTGCGGCATCGCGCGATGTCCCTTCGGTAAGCGGATGCAGGTGGCAGGGGTGGTGGTCAGGAGACCTTGCACGCCTTGTATCTCTCAGCACATCTCTCAGCGCAGGACATTTAGGTTCTTACGCCCGCCGATGATGAAAAGAGCCGGCAGGATCAAACCGATAATAAGACCTATGACAGCGGACAGCAGGTTTTCTGCACGGCCGCCTTCGCCAAAGGTTACCGCTACATTAAGGATGAAGGAAAGTATTTGCAAGGCTGCCAGCACATAACCGATACGGATAACCGTGCGGCCCCGGTAGGGATCATCAGAAGCCCTGATGCCAACTATGCCTAAAACAACCTCCAGTGTCCCCAGGATAACACCACACAGACCCAAAATCACCATGCCTATTTTCGCCAGATCGCTGGACAGGACAGCTTCAGCAGATGTGTTTACGCTTGCGTTTGCTATCAACTGGGCAAGCGCGTTGCCAAACAAAAAGAAAAAAATGCCGGCAAGGATGCCAAGCGCACCAAAGACGATATAAAAGATACCGGCGACCCTGATCATAGTTTTACCTGGTGCAACTTGCATAGGTGCCTCCTATGTTACCGTGCCAAATGCCTTAAAGGGTCAGATGTCCTGATTGGTCAGGCATCCTGGCTGCTTTTTGCTGACTGTCACCCACCGCAGGCACCTCCCTACAGTTTGGCCAAACAACGCTCGTCTTGATGCGTGAACTGCCTGAAGCGTGCCTGAGCCAGGGTGACCACCACAATCAAACGCCCTGTGTTGTTTTAGCAGTATAGCATCACACGCGCCGCAAGGCGCAAGACGGACGTAGCGAAAAACTGCGGCAGAAGGTGCCCCTAGACACCTTTGTACTTTACAGAAGTGACCTGGGATAACGTGCGCTTGCCGGGAGATAGCTTGCGCTCTTCTGGGGATCAACTGCGCTTGCCGGGAAGTAAACAGGCAACGTGAGCACCGCTGTTCCGCTGGCCCGGTGAGTGCTGCCGTTGACCCATATTGGGGAGGCGTAGGCACCATCCGCCCTATCCAAGTTGCGCGCTACGGCATCCGCTACGGACGTAAACGGTTTGCGGTGGTACCTTGAGTTCTGTTGGGATTTCTCAGGCAACGCGCAATCGCGGCCAAAGCGCTGTTCTCTGTTCTAGGGACGGCGAGTAACAGGCAGGTCACTGCCGAGGTCAGTGTCTGAGGTTAGTGTGAGTCGGTCTGACAAAAGTGGTGTTTTATTAAGCAAAAATCTGCTCACATTCATACCGTTTGTATCTTGGGAGATTTTGGTGCACGACATCGCCATCTACTATTTCAGCGCTACCGGCAACAGCCTGGCGGTGGCACAGTCGCTGGCCGCAAGCCTGGAGGCTCCGGCCCCTATCTCTATTCCCGGATCATTAATCAGCGGCGACCCCTACAGCGCCGCCGCCCATGCCAAAACCGTGGGTTTTGTGTTTCCGGTGCAACGTGCTACGATACCTGAGATGCTCAGGGGCTTTATTGAGGCAATGCCAGTGTCCGCTCAAAAGTACTATTTTGCGATAGCAACCTATTCCCTGTTTGGTCGTAACGAATTCTGGGATATTGATGAACTCCTGCGCCAAAAGGGGGCAATGCTCAATTACGCGGCCGGTGTGCGCATGATGGGTAATGTCGGACTGGCGCATCCCTCAAAGGCCACCATCAACCGCCGCCAGGAACAGATGCGCGCGCGCATCAGTGATATTGCTTTATCTGTAAGCTATAAACAGGAAAATTATTTTCCCCGCGCTAATCGGCTTCTGGACAAGGCAGTGCGTAGATTTACTGAAAGCCGGAGGCGCAACCTGGTCTTTCGTATTGACAAACACTGCCGGCACTGCGGAATCTGCGCCCAGGTTTGTCCGGCCCAAAACATCCAATTACCAGAAAAAGGCCAGGAGGTACTGGCACCTATACGCTCAGACAGATGCATGGCCTGTCTGGCCTGTATCCACTGGTGCCCCGCTGGCGCTATAGGCACCCCCACGCACCTGCACACCCGCTATCACCACCCTACCGTCCTGCCTGAGCAGTTGCACTCCATGAATACGAAGGACGGGTCATAGGCAGCCCAGGCATGACCGCAAGAAAGCCAGTGCGCCCTCATGAAACCATGACCACACAAAATTTTCACGGTGAGTTTTCACAAAAAACACTTGCGCATTATTAAAAAAGTGATACCATGCCCTTAAACCGTTGATAAGGAAGTAACGTTCGCGGCGCACTTACAGAGAGCTGGGGATGCTGAAATCCCGGCAGAAAGCGATCGAACAAATGGGCCTTTGAGGGTTGGAATGAAATGTGGGTAATCCGGCAGAGTAGTTTCAAACGGGCGCTCCCGTTACAGAGCAGAGGCGTGTTGGCGCTTCATGAGTGGGCGAATAATTTCGTCAAGCGAGGTGGCACCGCAGGAGCAAAAGCTCTTGTCCCCGCATTTTTTGATGTGGAGGGCATGGGCTTTTTTTGTTGTCACAACAACAGCACGCTCATCTCTCCGCTACTGTACCTGCCCAAGCCACAGCCTTGCTGCGCCCTGGCAACGGGTGCCCTACCGCCTCCCGGCTGACGGCATCGCCCAAGAGGCAGCCAGAGAGGGCGCCATCACAACCGGCAGTGGGCACAGATGGGTGACTAACCCAGAAGAGGAGAGATTATGAGCACCAACCACGGCGAGCCCTACAAAGTATATTTGTCAGAGGCGGAGATTCCCCAGCAGTTTTATAACGTGCGCGCTGACATGGCGACAGACCACGCGCCGATACTGCATCCGGGCACGCTCCAACCCGTCACATTGGCCGATCTGGAGCCGATCTTTTGTGCGGAGCTGGCCCGGCAGGAACTGAATGACCGCGACCGCCTTATCGACATCCCTGAGCAGGTGTTGGACTTTTACCGGATGTATCGCCCCTCGCCCTTGATAAGGGCCTACTATCTGGAAAAGGCCCTTGATACACCCGCAAAGATCTTTTACAAATACGAGGGCGGAAACACCAGCGGCAGCCATAAGCTAAACTCGGCCATTGCCCAGGCTTTCTACGCTAAAGACCAGGGGCTTACAGGTTTGACCACTGAGACCGGGGCTGGCCAATGGGGAACCGCCATGTCCATGGCCTGCGTCTATTTTGGACTGAAACTGGACGTTTTCATGGTCAAGGTATCCTATGAGCAAAAGCCCTACCGCAAGATAATCATGCACACCTACGGTGCTGACATCTACGCCTCCCCTTCTAACACAACCGAGGTGGGCCGCAAGATGTTGGCAGATGACCCCGCCTCGCTTGGCTCTCTGGGCACCGCCATCAGCGAGGCGGTGGAGCGAGCGGTGACCAGCGAAGGCCGGCGCTATGTCTTGGGCAGTGTGTTAAACCAGGTGCTGATGCACCAGTCAATAATTGGCCTGGAAGCCAAGGCCGCCCTGGAAAAACTGGGTGAATATCCTGACATCCTGATTGGCTGCGCTGGCGGTGGTTCCAACCTGGGCGGACTGATGGCACCGTTTATGCAGGACAGACTGGCCGGACAGCGCGCCCCTCATTTCATCGCGGTAGAACCGGCCAGCTGCCCCTCAATGACCCGTGGCCGCTTTGCCTATGACTTCTGTGACTTGGGACAGGTAACGCCACTGGCTAAGATGTACACGCTTGGCCATGCTTTCATGCCTTCTGCCAACCACGCCGGAGGATTACGCTACCACGGAATGAGCCCAATTTTGTCCCAGCTCTATCACGACGGTTATCTGGACGAGGCGCGTGCGGTGGAACAGACCTCGGTGTTTGAGGCGGCGGTGACCTTTGCTCGCGCTGAGGGCACATTGCCTGCGCCGGAGTCCGCTCATGCCGTGCGTGTGGCCATAGACGAGGCGTTGCGCTGCAAGCAAAGCGGCGAGGCCAAAACCATTTTGTTTGGCCTGACGGGCAATGGCACGCTGGATCTCGCGGCCTACAGCAGCTACTTGGACGGCACCATGAGCGACTACATCCCCACCGATGCTGATCTAGCACGCAGCTTTCAGAGCATCCCCCGCCTGCCCGGCATCCAGGAAGGCTTCGCAGATGAGTCCCAGGGCTGAGGCGCGCTAAGGGATAAGCGTTAGCTTTCGCTGCTTTTGGATAGGCAACGCAGCCTCTCGACCGGACGCTCCGGTCGAGAGGCTGCGCATTTCCCTGTCGACCAGACGATTGCAATGGTTTCAACAGTTTCGACCAGATTATTTGCAAAGCGCGATACTGCGTTTAGGAATTTGTCTATGTTATGCTATGCGAATATGCTTGGCGCAACACACGTATTTATAAAGGGTATGCAGGGAAGGCGTTGGTCACCATGAAGAGCTATCAGCACTCAAGACCCCTGAAATCGCATTGTTCCTCTTACGTAAAAATGATTATGGCCGCCACACTACTGATTATTCTCATAACCGCTGCGGCGTTGTACGTTTGTTTTGCGCTTGCAGAAGGCGAATCGCCCTCAGCACTGTCAGCAACTGACATGACTAACATTACCTTTTTTGGCAAAGAACCGGGCCTGGATAGCCAAGCAGCTGTGCGCTCTCATTTTAGGGATAGAAAAGAAATACTTTCTCAATACGCACGTATAGTGGGCAAGGCAAAGGAATTTGATAGCGGAGTGCTAGAATTAAGCGCCATTGCCGTTGATGATAATTTCATAAACACATTTTTCAATCTCACCTATACCGTTGTGCTTGATATTGTTTCTTTGCAAACCAACAAACGACAGAAATTCAAACCAATCCGCCAGGGGGCTTTTGGGTTTCTGATTGCCGGGTAGTTGACAAGCGGATTACTATGCGACTTGAGCCTTACGGTTATCTTCCAACCGACGCGATGCCAGAACTTATGCCTCGATGCGGAAACTGAGAAATGGCCAGCGCATCATGTTTCCTCCTTCCAAGACCCAGAATGCTGCCTTCGGTGTCACGCCACCGGTGTAGGTATGATAGTTGCCAGGGAATTCAGGCTCTATTGAACACGGCTTTCTTCCCATCAAGGCCTCCTTCCGTTTGGGTTCATTGCTGGAAGGATACCACACCTGCTTTATTGTATAAACTTTTAGATGTTACAGACTACTACTAGTATGCGTCAATTAAATAACAGGATATAGCCTACGAAGACGTACCCTAGCGTCCTCGGTGGTGAACTGCCAGAGCCGGTACCGCCATCGGCGTTTCTGTCTGCTTGCCAGGCATCCAGCTCAAAGTTCAGCTCATCAAGCGTAGCAACCCTTCGGCTAAGACACTGTCTTGCCATCACCGACAGTTCTATCTCTGCGATGTTAAGCCAGCTGCCATGTTTGGGCGTGTAGTGGCACTCGAGTCTCTTTGACAAGGCCATGGCCTCATCAGGAGGGAATGCCCCTTAAAGCGAGGCGATGTTATGGGTGTTGAGGTTGTCCATCACAAGTACGACCTTTTCCGCATCGGGGTAGTGGGTTTCTAAGAGTTCTTTGACCTGATGGGCCCAGTTCTTGCGGGTACGCCTTTCAAGTGCCGTTGCCGCCCGTCGCGCGGCCAAAGGTTCTGCCCAGACAAATATCGAGCAGGTGCCGTGGCGAACATACTCGTAGTCCTGCTTGCGCACGGGGTTTGTCCCGCTCATCGCTATCGTGTCCCGGGCATCCGAAAGCAGCTGATAGGGCTTTTCATCCATGCAAACCACCGGTCGCGCCTTATCATAGGGCCTGCGATAGACCTCCAACACATCTTCCATGGCGGCGGCGAACACACAGGTGTGCTCAGGTGGGATGCACCAATACTTACTTAAGTGAGGCTTAAGCGGCGTTTTTTTAAGAGGCGAGCGATCGTGTTGTCAGACAGGTTGGGTAGATCGTCAGCCTCGGCGACCTTGGTCTCCAAAAGGCGAAGCGTCCAGCGGGCATGACCGCCGGGTGCCTTGGAGCAGGCCATAGCTATCACACGGGCCTCCACCAGCCCATCTATTTTGGACAGCACCGGTGGCACCGCGCGCTTCTTGCGTGTCAGTGCGCCTTTGGTGCCTTTGTCATGAAATGCCTTAGACGTTTTGTAGATGGTTGATGTGGACGTTTTTAAGACATCGGCAATGTCTGACTGGCTTTTGGATGCGCCGTCGCTTTCGTCTAAGGCCAGAAGTATCCTTGCCCTCATTCTCATCTGTTCGCTGTGGCCGTTTGCGTTGGCCACAGCCTCAATGGCCTTCCTGTCCTCTTTGTCCAAGACTACCGGATAGTACTTGGGTTTCATACTAACCACTCCTTTCTCCATACTCTCTCCATAGATGACAGGAACGATTATATCACTTAATTTAACTGACGCATACTACTAGCCGTTTACCCTCAAAGATCTTTTCATAGCCACTCCAAAAGCTACTTCTTTCCTCATACATTTTTGCGATAGCTGTATCATACCCACTTTTAAGGGTAGGTTGAATTTCGATGCCCGGCCATGATACAGTATGAGCAGGAGAGGCCGGGCTTTCCGAAAGGATAGTCAAAGGAGCACTCCTCTTAGAAAATGAGCCGCCCTGTGCACGGGGCGGTTTTTTTGTTCCCTAAAATAGGGAAAGGCCGTGAGGCCAGACTTTGCGGGCACATATAAAGGAGGGCAAACCCTATTTCTTCGGTATCTTCAGCCTGTCCCCGGCGAAGATGGTGTTGGAGGTAAGCCCGTTCAGGCTCTTGATTTCCTTGTAGCACTTACATTATCTCACCGCCATTGACATATCAATGACGGTGTTTAGATATGGAGCCAACGAGGGGACTCGAACCCCTGGCCTGCGCATTACGAGTGCGCTGCTCTACCAGCTGAGCTACGTTGGCCGCTTGCCTGGTTGCAAAGTATAGCATGGCCTGTTAGGGCGGGAATGGCTCATGCGCGATTCCTGAGGCGAGAACTGCTCATTGTGCGACGTGAGAAGGCAGAAATGGCTCACTGCACTGCAGCCAGCAGCGCGTCAGTACGATCCGTTTGTTCCCAGGTGAAGTCTGGCAACGCGCGGCCGAAGTGCCCATATGTGGCAGTTTGGCGAAAGATAGGACGGAGCAATTTAAGCTCGCTGATGATGGCCGCCGGCCGCAGATCAAACACAGCGCGCACAGCAGCGGTGATACGCTCAGGGGCAACGGTATTTGTGTTAAAGCATTCAACTAAAAGCGACAGCGGCTCAGCTATGCCAATGCCATAGGCTATCTGCACCTCTGCACGCAGCGCCAGGCCACTGGCGACAATGTTTTTTGCCACCCAGCGGGCTGCGTAAGCCGCCGAGCGATCTACCTTGGTGCAGTCCTTGCCAGAAAAGGCTCCGCCGCCGTGGCGGGCATAACCGCCGTAGCTGTCCACAATTATTTTGCGTCCCGTTAAACCCGTGTCCGCCGCTGGGCCGCCCAGTACAAAGCGGCCAGTCGGATTAACATGTATCTGAGCGTCTTTCCAATCCAGGCCCACGCTGTCCAGAACCGGACGCAGTACGTGTTTGGTCAGCGCCGCCGGCAGCTCACTCTCAATGAAGGGAAGATCCTGATGCTGGCTAGAGATCAGCACCGTGGTGATGTTTTGCGGCCGTCCGTCCTGATACCGCACGCTAACCTGGGTCTTGCCATCAGGACGCAGGTATTCCAAAATACCCTCTTTGCGCACCAGGGCCAGGCGCTCGGCCAGACGCTGTGCCAGGTAAAGGGGCATGGGCATCAGGGTGTCCGTCTCCGTGCAGGCAAAACCAAAAACCATGCCTTGGTCGCCAGCTCCGATCATTTCAAAGGGGTCGGCAATAGCAACGCCATGCTGGTGTTCATAGGAGGCATCCACCCCACGGGCGATGTCATGACTTTGCTCATGGATGGAATTGGTAATGCCAATAGATTTGTAGTGAAAGCCAGAATCCGGATCATGATAACCAATGTCACGCACAACAGTGCGCACCAGCTTATCGATGTCCACGTAGGCCGCCGTGCGAATTTCGCCAGCCAGAAACACCTGTCCCTCTGTGACCATTGTCTCACAGGCCACCCGTGCGTCGCTGGCCCTGGTTTTGTGGCCATCTGGCGTTGTGTACCCGCTGGCCTCCAGGTGCAGTTCCTGCGTAAGGATTTCATCTAAAATAGCATCAGATATCTGGTCACAGACCTTATCCGGATGGCCTTCGGTAACGCTTTCAGAGGTAAAAACAGGGGAGTTGGCCAATGTTGAAGAGCCGGCTGAAGCAGCGTGGGAGCTCTGTTGAGGAGAAGGGGGCATTGTCCTGCCTTTCTATTGTTTTGCAGTCTAGCACCACCAAAACACCGTTCGAAAAACCGACACAGTTTGGGAAACCGGCACAGTTCGGAAAACCATAATGCCTAGAAAGCCTATATCCAAAAGTGACAAGCTGGTAGCGCACAATGCGCTACAATAGCATACATGGAACTTTTATGGGAACAAAGCAAGGCCGCCCACAGCATTGCTTCCTACTTGGATGCGGCGGCGCGCGCGCAGCCCACTGACAGCCTGGGTTTTGAGCTGGAACATTTTGTGGTAACAAAGGGCGAGCACGCGGCTGTGCCCTATGCATCAGCAACTGAGGGACAGCCAGGGGTGGAGCAGGTTTTACGCGCGTTGGCACCATACTATACGCAACAGATACAGGAAGTGGGCACTGACGCAAAGGTGCATCTGTTTGGCCTGGCGCGAGACAAAACCGTCATTACGTTGGAACCCGGCAGCCAGCTGGAGGTAAGCGTGGGACCGCTGCGCCAGATTGCAGAACTGGAGGAATACTACCGGCGGTTTCGTGATGAATTGGACGCGGTGCTGGAGCCCCTGGGGCTGGAGATTGCGACCTTTGGCTATCACCCCAGCGCCCGGGCGCGCGACCTGACGCTTTTACCCAAGCAGCGCTACTTTTTTATGGACAAGCACTTTGCCCAAACCGGTAATCACGGCATCTGTATGATGCGAGCCACAGCTTCAACCCAGATTTCTGTGGACTATTTTAGTGAGGCCGATGCCGTATTAAAGATGCGCGTTGCCACGGCCCTGGGGCCCCTTTTGGCCTTTGTGACGGATAATACGCCGGTGTTTGAGGGTCAGGCGGTGGGGCAGGTGGCAAAGGGCCACGCTCACCATCCCCTATCCCCTGACAAGGCGCAGGCGATGCCGGCCCGTATGGCGCGCATGGTTTGTTGGGACGACACCGACCCAGAGCGCAGCCTGGTGGCACCGGGAACTTTTGATGAGGATTTTGGTTTTGCGCGTTATGCCGCAGACCTGCTGCGAGCCCCGGCCATTTTTACTCCTGCGCTGTCCAACGAGGAACCTGCCTACCGAGGGTTTTGCAGTTTTGCCAACCTGCTCCCTGACGCAGACCTGAGCGAGGCGGCCATTTTGCATATCCTGTCGATGTTTTTTTACGATACGCGCCTCAAATCCTACGTTGAGATACGCCAGGCTGATGCCATGCCGCTCACCTACACGCTGGCTCTAGTCGCGTTGATCAAGGGGGTCTTTTATAACCCTGCAGCCCTTTCCTATTATGAGAAGCGCTTTGAATTCATGGACAGTGCGCAGGTTGCCTTTGCCAAAACAGCGTTGCGCATGCATGGCTATCAGGCCCTTGTGTACCGGAGGCCAGCCTCGCAGTGGCTGGATGAACTGCTCCGCTGGGCCCAGGACGGTCTTTCAGCCAACGAACGGCACTATCTGCGCCCTCTGGCTGACCTCATTACCAGCCGCCAGACCTTGCTGCACCTCATATGATGGCCCGGAAGCGGCGTACCGCGAAAAGTCTCTGGTGCTGGCATACTGCGAGAAGTCTCAGATGACGGCCCTGGAAGCGGCGTACCGCGAGAAGTCTCAGATGGTGGCCCTGGAAGCGGCGTACCGCGAAAACTTTCTTTCTCTGGGGGGTGATATAGACGGCCGACTTGCCGCCCAGAGCTATCTGAATGCTTCCAGCGCCCTGTACCATGACCGGGTGGTAGGTATGGGTTTTTTGCCCAAAATCTATGATAGGTCAACGCTGGCGTACTATGCCTCTATTGCAGCGACCACCTACACCATCCTGGATAAGATTACAACGCGCTATGTGCAGGATCCCGCCTACCGGCAGCTGTTTGGCTTTTCGCACCTGCTGGAGCGCCTTATCTGCCTGCCCACCGGTTATGATTGTGCTATCCCGATGGCTCGCCTGGATCTCTTTTTTGATGAACATAGTGGTAATTTCAAATTCTGCGAATTTAATACTGACGGTTCCAGCGCTATGAACGAGGATAGAGAAATTGTCAATGCTCTCGCAACAAGCCGGACGTTTCAACGTTTCAGCGAGCGTCATGCGCTGGCTGGTCAGGAACTCTTTGACAACTGGGTGCAGTGCTTCTTAAACCTCTACCAGCATAGCGCAGGAGCTCGGACAAATCCTACCGTTGCCATCGTAGATTACCGGCAAAGCGCTACCCTGCATGAGCATCTGGAATTTCAACGTCGTTTTACCCGCTGCGGCATCCGTTGCCTGGTGGCGGACATGGCGAGCCTCCATTACCAAGACGGACGGCTTTTTGCCGAGGATAGCGGGGGCACAGGCGCGAGCAACGGGCGACCGCAACCGGTTGATGCCGTCTATCGGCGAGCAGTCACTGCAGAAATCGTCGCGGAGTTAGAACAGCTGCCCCATCAGGTGCTGACGGCCCTGTTGAACCTGCCCGGCTTAAGCGCTACGCCCGATGTGGGGATTGTGCCCGACACAAGCCTTGCGTCCAATATAAGGGTTGCATCTGATCCAAGTGCTACGCCCGATAGGGGGGTTGCGTCCACAAGAAGCGGTGGGGATAGCGGACGGATCGCCTCCTTTCATGCGTCCCCGTGCGTGGACAAAACGGCTGCCGCAAACGCCCAGAACCTTAATGGAGCAGCCGCTCTGGTAGCGGCAGTGGCCGAGGGTGCGGTGTGTATGATCGGCGGTTTTCGCAGCCAGGTCGCCCACTCAAAAGCGATATTTACCGTGCTGCACCTGCCCCAGACCTCCGTCTTCCTCAGCGCCACCGAGCGACAATTTGTTCGTCGCACCGTGCCCTATACAACCTGGCTATCAGAAGACGCTATCGACTTGAGCAAATTGAAAGCCAACAAGAATGATTGGATAATCAAACCGGTTGATGGCTATGGCACCGTCGGGGTATTTGCGGGTAAGGCGGTGGCTGCCGATGAATGGGACCGCCTGATTGATACCCACCGTCACAACAACTACATCGTACAGGAATACTGCCGGCAGTTTCCCAGCCTCAACACCCTGCCGGTACCCAAAGATGCCAGCGCCCGGCCGTTGTTTAGCAGCGTGGAGACTGCCCAGGCAGCACTACGCTCAGGTCGCTTTGATCCGTTAGCACTGTCTCAGTACAACATCTTAACCGGCCTGTTCTGCTATGGCGGACAGTTTGCCGGCAACTTTGTGCGCGCTGGCCAACACGCTCTGATTGTGGGCTTTCAAGGCGGTATCAGCCTGGGAGTAATGCTTAGCGGCCTTGCCTGTGAGGACGCAAAATCCCGTGAGGCAACAAGGGCCTTGAAATGCTCCCTGGGCATTGGCGCGAGTACGGTTAGGACGTCCCTCTGGCCGCGCGAGTTGACCTGAGTGCTGCCCAGTTCCCTTTTGCCTGAGAGCTGGGCGGCTTTGTGTCCCCTTGACCGCTCAACCTGAATCTGTTGGCGCTTCCGTTGCGCGGCCCTTTCTGCCTGACCGCTCAACTTGCATCTGCCTGTTGTTCATTCGCCTAACCCATACTGGCATTTGTCTGCCTGAGTGCCCCTCTGCCCAAGCGGGCTTTCTCTGCTCTCGTGAGCCGGCCCGGTGCGTTAAACTGTCAGGTGACAGGAAGCCATAAACGCCCTGTTCGCTTGGGCTAACACCCCGCGCGAACCTGATCCAGAAAGCGTGAGCAGTATGTCTGACCAACCGGTTCGGGTGCGATTTGCGCCCTCGCCCACCGGAAATCTGCACATTGGCGGCGCTCGTACCGCCCTTTATAACTGGGCGTTTGCCCGCGCGCATGCCGGAAGCCTGATCCTGCGCATTGAGGACACCGATCCGGAGCGCTCGCAGGCCGCTCACACGCAGCAGATTCTCGATGCCTTGCGCTGGCTGGGCCTCAACTGGGATGAAGGTCCGGAAGTTGGCGGCGACTTTGGTCCGTATATGCAGTCACAGCGTCAGGACATCTATCGGCGGGAACTGGAGCGTCTGAAGCAGCAAGAGGCGGTCTATCCCTGTTTTTGTACGCCGGAACAACGGGAGATGCAGCGCAGGGAGGCACTGACCGCCCACCGACCCGCTGGGTATGACCGTCGCTGCCGTCAGATTCCTGCCCAACAGGCCCGCGAGCGCCTGGCTGGGGGTGAGGCGCACACCTGGCGCCTGAAATTGCCACTGATGCCGCGCACGCTGAGTTTTGAGGATGCGGTGTTTGGCGTTGTCGAAGTGTCCACTGAACAGTTGGATGACTTCATACTGGTACGCTCAGACGGCAGTCCTACCTACAACTTTGTGGCCTGCGTTGATGATGCCCTGATGCGTATCAGCCATGTGATTCGCGGCGATGATCACCTCAGCAACACTCCCAAACAGCTGTTGCTGTATGAGGCATTGGGTTATACGCCACCACGCTTTGCGCATCTGTCGATGATCCTGGGAAGCGACGGCCGCCGTCTGTCCAAGCGCCAGGGAGCCACCGCCGTGCAAAGTTACCGCCACCTGGGCGTATTACCGGCGGCTCTTCTCAACTATCTGGCCCTATTGGGTTGGTCATTGGATGACCATACTACCCTGTTTGATGCCGCCACCCTTACCCAACACTTCTCACTGGCCCGTATATCCAAAAACCCAGCCGTTTTTGACCCCCAAAAACTGCTATGGATGAACCAGGCTTACCTCAAAAAGTTAGGAGCGGCTGATTTCCTGGCCGCCTGGCAGCCCTACCTGCTGTTTGATGGGATGTGGCGTGGACATCTCAGTGCCAAACAGGCCCAGATAATCATCTCTCAGGACGCTGAACGTGTGCAAAAGGGCCTGTTTGATGGCCGCCCCCCACTCACGGCCAGCCCAACAACCATACAAGACGCTATCTGTGCTGACATTGAGGCGCATACCCATTGGTACCATGCCGTTTATCCCCTTATTAGCGAGCGTATCCAACTGCTGGCTGAAGCCAACGCCAAAACGGCCTATCTGTTTTGCGCTGGCACAGTGCCCTTTGATGAAGCATCGGTAGAGAAGTGTTTGCGCCCTGTTGGCACCAAAGCCTTGCTGGCCGCTGCAGAACAGCTGCTTACGCCCACATCGCTGTCCTGGCAGCATGCGTCTCTTGAAGAGGCACTACGCGCGCTGTCCACCACATTGGATGTCAAGCCTCGGCGGCTCTTTCAGGCTCTGCGCGTCGCGGTCTGCGGCAATATGGTCTCCCCACCACTCTTTGAGTCGCTTGTCCTGATTGGCCGCTCCCCTACGCTTGAGCGTTTGCGCGCAGCTGGGGATTTGGCCGGTTGAGTTTGCAGGTAGCTGGAAACCTAGCCGGAGAGCGGTAGGAAGGGGTGCGACTTTCGCGATAAGGGATGACCTCTGCGCATTGTCAGCGGTTAGACGCGCGAGTGGCATCTGGCATCGGGTGCGACTTTCGCGCGCCTCCTGCGCGTTTTCAGCGCACTCGTTTCAGCTTATCTTGCGCTGACGCAAGGGGGCCGCCAATGGCCCTGACTGTCCCTGTTGCTCAAGCGCGGTGGCCACATGAGGGCTGGGCTGCGGCGCAAAGAGTTGAACAACCGACCTAGTTTGGCTGACAGTCTGTGTCAACGGCTGGGCACAGGGCGCATGTTGCGGTTCGCCCCTTCTCTGGTCTGCCACAGTCTGATGGCGCTCGATAACCTGCCTTATCATCTCCAGGGCAAAGTCAGCGGTGGTATCAACATCGGGGCGCGGCAGAGAGTCTGACACCAAGCGATTGATAGGCGGGATGGCAGGTGCCACGCGCTTGCTCAAGCCCTGCGAAGCCGCAATGGAGAAAGCAGCTTGATGGGATGTTTGTTTGTTGGCAGGGATCGCCGCGCCAACAGGTGCAGGTGTGTTAGCCTGGGCATCTGAGCTATCTGCCGCTGGCCGCTGTAAAAATTCCCAGGGTGTCTCAAAATCGCGGTAGTCAAAACTGGCATGGTCATCCATCTTGGCCAGCAGATTGTTAGGGCAGCGATAATTTTGACACAGCAACCGTTTTTGCCGACGAAAGCGGCGCTGGGTCACCAGGGTAACTATCACCAAGCAAAGAAGACACAGCCCCATTACGGCCGTCACAAACAGCAATAGGTCAAACGGTACTATCTCTGATTCCACCGCTCCAGCGGCGGGTGCCGCCCAGGCCCAACGGCCGAAAAACAACATCAACACTAAAACCAGTAAAAAAAGCATGCGGAAAAATACACAAAGACCTGCCCGGGTTCGTTTTATCTGCATGTGGCATCCTGTCTACGCTATTTTGTTTACTAAAAACATAATAGCGTAAGCCCTTTAAGTGCACAAGGGCACGGATTTCGAGCAGGTTTTATTGTGCCCTGATACGGGCCACGCCGCACGTCAAAATTTGTCTTTTTGCGTCTCCTCTACGACAGATTCATGCGAAAAGCGGGGCGGACGCCGAGCGTGTAGTTCACGTTGTCGAAATTGGCCGAGCCCGAAGAGGCGTAGACCAGGGTGGCCCAGCTAGCGCCGCCGCGCGGAGAGCGAAGCCAGTAGTAGGAGCCTGGCCCGGAGGTTCTTCGTGCGTTGGCATCAGCAAAGAGGACAACGCTTGGGCCATAGAGGTTTTGGGTAAGATCCAGGCTTGCGGCATCGGTGGTGACTGTGGCGTAGGCTATCGTGCGAAATACCTCTTCCTCACTTAAGAAGAATAGTTTTTGGTTGGTGAGTTCATAGTAGCCGTTGTGGCCGCTGTCAGAGGCACCTCCTGTCTTATAGGGAGCGGTGCGTGCGTCACTAAAGCCTATCCTTGTGTAGAGGGTGGTGTCGAGTATCTTTGCCTTGATGTCTGTGAGGTTGTCATAGCTGTAGGCATAGGTGTTGTTGTTAAGGGCCGCCCTCAGTGCGCTACCATCCCAGCGGATGTTGGTGTCCCAGTTGGTGGCAGTGGCGTTGATTTGTTGGTTATCAATGATGTGTTCTGCTATGACGAGAGCATCAGTGTTACTTGCCTTGTAGAGGATGTGCCAGTCAAAGCCTGAAGCATAGAAGGTATCACCACGCTTGAGGGTTGGAGAGGGCGCACGGTTAGCTTGAACATCAAAGGTGATGGTGTAGGCATCTGAGGTAAGGGTGGCGGTGCCGGTAGCACCTTGGGGGATGGACACAGCGCGGGTGGCACCTGAACCTGAGAGCGTAGCACCGGTAGTACCTGCATCAAGGCTCCAGGTTGCAGAGGCATCACTGGTGCTGAAGTAGCGTACGGTAGGATAGCCTTGAGGGCTCGTGAGGTTAATGGTGTAGCTGGTGGAGGC
>JAITRZ010000035.1 GCA_031288185.1 Coriobacteriales bacterium | reverse complement strand
GCTCAGGAAACTTCACCGGTCTTGCCTCCACCAGCTACACCATTAACCTCACGAGCCCTCAAGGCTATCCTACCGTGCGCTACTTCAGCACCAGTGATGCCTCTGCAACCTGGAGCCTTAACCCCGGTACTACGGGCGCTACGCTCTCAGTTACCGGTGCCACCACCCGCGCTGTATCCATCCCCGTGGGTGCTACCGGCACAGCCACCCTTACCTCAGATGCCTACACCATAACCTTTAGTGTCCAGGCAAACAGACTTCCCTCTTCAAGCCTTAAGCGCGGTGATACCTTCTATGCTTCAGGCTTTGACTGGCGTATTCTGTACAAGGCCAGCAACTCTGATGTTCTCGTCATCGCAGAACACATCATTGATGCCCAAGCAATCAACGCCACTTCCACCTACTGGGACACTGACATCCGCTGGGATGGTAGCGCACTTAGGGCGTCCCTTAACGGTAGCACCTATGCCTACAGCTACAACAACCTCACAGACATCAACACCAAGATACTCGATACCACCATATATACGAGGATAGGCTGGGAGGATACACGCACCGCTCCCTATAAAACAGGAGGTGCCTCTGACAGCGGCCACAACGGCTACCAGGAACTCACCAACCAAAAGCTCTTCCTCTTAAGCGAAGAGGAAGTATTTCGCGCCATAGCCAACGGCTCAAACACCACCAATGCCGCTAGCATGGATCTTACCCAAAACCTCTATGGCTCAAGCGTTGTCCTTTTTGCAGATAACAATGCACGAAAGACCTCCGGGGCAGCCACTTGGTACTGGCTTCGCTCTCCGCGCAGCCACACTCCCTGGGCCGCTTATGTCAACGCCTCTACGGGCATGGTCAATGGCAACTACGTGTACGACGCGTACGGCGTCCGCCCCGCTTTTCGTATGAATCTGTCATAAGGAAAACGCACTCTTCGCCAAAGGTGTGCCCATGGCGGGGTGCACAGACGCAAGACAAATCGGTTCATCTGTCTGGTAGCCAGGCAGATGAACCGCCCTCCTTTGCCTTTTCTCTATCTGCAGAAATCACCTGGTGCCCCTGTGCGAGACGCTACACAAAGTGAAAAGCCAAACTGCCATCTGCACACGGAGGCTGCCTTGCCATCCAAGAGTAGGTTTGCGAACTCTGCCAAACTGCCATCTGCACACGGAGGTGGCGCTCCCACCAACTGCCACACCGGAACATAGCAACTCCCTTGTCGCGGGGCTTCAACTGCGCTAAACTAAATATAGTATACATATCTATTCACTATGTAACTTGCCTGCCTTATTACCCCGCCTTGCAGCCCTGGGAGGAAACATGACGTTTGAACAAGCGCCGGATGGAGCAACCCTATCGCCTGAGCGTTCTGGCTTTGACACGCTTTTGGTACAGGCGGGCTATCGTTCTGCAGAACACAATCATGCGGTTAGTGTGCCAATTTACCAGACCACGGCCTTTACGCTGGAAACAACTGAGCGCGCCGATGCCCTGTTTGGCTTTGAGAGTGACGACGCGCTGTACACGCGAATGGGCAATCCCACCGTCAACGTGCTTGAACGGCGGGTAGCAGCGCTCCACAGCACCGGTGAAGCGCCGGAGCCCACTGCCATAGCGCTTGCCAGCGGCATGGCGGCGGTTACCTATGCCCTGTTCAACGCTGCCGGGCGCGGAGGTCGTATCCTGAGCACCTACCGTCTCTACGGTGGCACGCTGGATGCCTTTACTCACCTGTATCCGGAACTGGGCCTTGCCATTGATCTGGTTACGGATGCTGACGACCTGTCAGCCTGGAAATCTGCTATCACTAATACTACCAGGGCACTGTTTGTCGAAAGCGTGTCCAATCCACTTACCGCCGTCGCTGACCTCCAGGCGCTGGCCAACCTCGCCCATGCTCATGATATTTTGCTGATTGTGGACAACACCCTGGCCACTCCCTATCTGCTTAATCCCCTGGAGCATGGGGCAGATGTAGTCATCTACTCTGCGACCAAGGCTTTGAGCGGACACGGCAACGTCATCGCTGGTATAGTTATAGAAAGTGGCAATTTTGACTACACCAGCGGGCTCTATCCGCAGTTCACCCAACCGCTCTGGTTTCTGCGTGATGCCAGCGACCGGCCGCGTGCCATTTTAGACATTTTTCCCGCAAATCCCTTTTGTGGACGCCTACTGGCCGTTCACCTGAACTACCTGGGGGCGGCGCTTAGCCCCTTTGACGCTTACCTGATCTTACAGGGGCTTGCAACGCTGAGCCTGCGGGTGCGCAAGCAGGTGAGTGGAGCCGAGATTCTGTTGCCCTGGCTTCAGTCTCACCCCCATGTTGAGTGGGTCAGCTATCCCACCGCCACGGACAACGCCTACCGTGAACTGGCCTCCCGTTATCTACCGCGAGGGGCGGGAGGTATCCTCAGCTTTGGTTTTGCTGGCGGTGAGGCGCAGCAACGAGCCTTTCTTGACGCGGTGAAGCTCTGGAGCTACCAGGCCAACATCGGCGATGTTCGCTCGCTGATTATCAATCCCGCTCAAACCACGCACATTGAACTTACGCCGCAAGCTCGCTCTATCGTGGGCCTTACATCTAACACCATCCGCCTTTCTGTAGGCATTGAAAATCCGGAGGATCTGATCGCCGATCTTAAGCAGGCTTTTGCACGAGCCTTTACCTGATGCACGCCAGGCCTTTCAGTGACGGCAGGAGACGCGTTGTGCGCCAATCTTTTGCACGAGCCTTTACCTGATGGCACGCAAGGCCCTTACCCTCGCCTTTGCCTAACGGCAAGCAGCGGACTTTTGCACGGGCATTGGTCTGGTGGCGAGCACAACGCAGCCGATGGCCAGAACCGATAGCCAGAACCCAAACCTGTGATTTGACATCGGATAAGAGAGGCGCTAAGATACCTATTACTATAAAACATATAGGAATACTACATTAAATCTTGCTGACCAATGATCATGTGTAACTATGGGTCAAATACGGATAATGGAGAATCGGTTTGTTAGAGCCCACAACAGGAAGCAGTGAACGGGTGACGCGCGCGTTTTATAGCGCATCTGGTGCTGCTTGCGCGCGCGCGTTTCGCATCACGTCTGGCGCAGCCTGCTTTTGTGAGTGCATGAACATGCCCAGGCACCTGTGTGTTTTCATGCGCGCAGGTGCTTTCTCCTGATCTGATAGTACGGTTCGCTTGCCCTACGCAACCTGTTTGTCTCCTGTGCTGCCTGATCCAACGGTACGGTGCGCCTATCCTTTGCGCGGCTTTATCTGATGATGCGGCACGGCGGCTTTCCAACCAGATCGATCTCCCTCCCTTACCTGTTTACAGGGTAAAAAATCACGTTGTTCATATGAAATTGTGTAACAACGCAGCAGGATTGGACGTTAGAATGCCCAAAAACGTACGTGGAGATTCCGGTCCTGAGCCGGTTTCAGACGCCACGCCGGTTTTAAACCCGGCAGTTGCGCCCACACCAAAACCGGATACCGGCCCCACCCCAGAAACAAACGCTCCCCCCGAGTCTGCCCAAGGAGCCGCTTTCACAAAACCCGCTTCTACGGGATCCGCTCCTGAGCCGGCCCCTCGCTATCGTTTTGACACCATCAAAGTGCGTGGCGCCTATGATCCCAAAGACCACAACTATGCCTTTAATGTGCCTATTTACCAAACTGCTTCTTACGAGATGGGCTCTACCCAGCGCGGCGAGCGCCTGTTCAGGCAAGAAGAACTGGGGTTTTTGTATACACGTGTGGGCAATCCAACTATTGATGTACTGGAGCGTCGCGTGGCAGAGTTGGATGGGGCCGCCGCATCTATCGCCCTGGCCAGCGGCATGGCAGCCGTTAGCCACAGCATCCTGAATCTGGCTGATGCCGGCGACCATATTGTCTCATCACCCTGGCTGTATGGCGGCACCTTTGATCTGTTCAAGTCGATTCTTCCACGGTATGGCATCAACGTTTCTTTGGCCACTAGCCTTGCGCCTGACGACATCAAAAAGCAACTAAGGCCCAACACCAAGGCCCTGTTTATCGAGAGTATCGCCAACCCCAGGGGCTCTGTGGCCGATATAAGCACGCTGGCCAATCTGGCGCATGAGGCGGGCATTCCCCTTATTGTGGACAACACCTTTGCTACTCCCTATCTGGTGCAGCCAATAAAACACGGAGCTGATGTTGTTGTGTACAGCGCTACCAAAGGGCTCAGCGGCCACGGCACTGTCATTGCCGGACTGATAAGCGAGTCTGGCAAATTTAACTACACAAATGGCAAGTTTCCGCAATTCACGGATCGCGGCTTTACGCTGCGTGACCGTGCTGACAATTTTCGCAGCTTTGCCGAGGTCTTTCCCGCCACGCCTTTTACCGTGCGCGTGCGCCTGGCGCTGCTTAACTATCTGGGCGCGGCCCTGGGTCCTTTTGATGCCTATCTGGTGCTGCTGGGTCTGGAGACCCTGAGCGAGCGTTTGGAAAAGCAACTGGCTACCGTGCGGCAGCTGGTAGACTACCTACAGGGCAATGAATTTGTATCCTGGGTGGAATATTCCAGCCTGCCTGACAGCCCCAACTATCCACTGGCGCAGAAGTACGCCCCGCGCGGCAGTGGCACCATTTTTAGCTTTGGCTTTGCGGGCACACTGGCCCAGCAGGAGCGCTTTATTGATTCAGTGCGACTGTTTAGCTATCAGGTTAACGTTGGCGACGCCAAGTCGCTGATAGTCAATAGTGCCAAAACCACCCATTCTGAGTTAACGTCCAAGGAACAACAAGCCGCAGGGCTGGCTCCTGAAGTTATCAGGTTATCGGTGGGACTGGAAGATCCACGCGATTTGATCGAGGATCTGGATCAGGCCTTTACGGCGACGTTTGGCAGACGGCCTGAGCGACGTTCTATCGGCAGGGAAGCCAGGCAGGCAGTCGGACAGAAAAACAGGCAGGCAGCCGGACAGGCAGATCAATGAGCAGCCGGGCAATCGCAGAAACGCATTTTGCCGACCTTTCGGACGATTTGCCGCCCGTCCCGGTCTTGACCAACACTTCAGTCACTCAAACACCGCCCGTCCCACTTTCGACCGGCGACCTTTCGGCAGCCAAGACGCAACCTGCCCATAAGCAGTCTGTCTTGGCTTCAACGGCCGACCCCGTCTACTGGAAGCCCCAATCACGGCTCTGGTATGCTGTGTCTATCGGCGGCTTTCTGGTGGCTCTGGCGCTCAGCTACCTTGTCCCTGACAATATTCCTGGCCTGGAGCGCGGCGTTGATTTTTCTACCGATTACCCCCTTGATCCCACTAACTATCGCATTTTTCTTGTGGTGGTTGCAGTTATCCTGGCCCTCCTCTACCCCATTTCGCGCTTCTTCCCCTCTCTTCGCAGACGGCTGTTGCACAAGGCGCAGTTTGTATGTGCGGGCGCGCTCGCATTGGCTGTCTGGGATGTCCTCACTTCCAAGTTATTTATACTGCAACCGCCCTACTTTCCCGGTCCAGTGACGATACTCGCTTATCTGCCTACCAACTGGCTCAACCTCCTTGGCCATATTGGCGCGTCCAGCCGACTTTTTGCCATCGGCTTGATCATTGGCACCTTAGCGGGTATCGGCACTGGCATATTGATTGGCTGGTATCGCCAGTGGTTTTATTGGTTGTTTCCGGTGCTGAAGTTTACGGGTGTGGTGCCGGCTACTGCTTGGATGCCCATTGCGACGGTGTTGTTGAAGCCTGCACCGGTGGCTATGACCTTTCTGCTGGTGATAGCGTCCTGGTTTATCATCAGTTTTATGATGTGCCAGGGTATTGAGTCCACGCCCAAGGCCCTGTATGAGGTTTCCGAGACTTTGGGCGCTCGGCGCAGTTTTTTGCTGTTTCATGTAGCGATACCCCACGCCATGCCCAGTATCTTCACCGGCATTTCTATGGCAACCAGCATGTCTTTTTTAACGCTGGTAGCAGCCGAGATGATGGGAGCTACTGCCGGTTTGGGTTATTTTATCAACTACTCCAAGACCTTCTCAAAGTTTTACCAGGTTTACGCCGCCATTATTATAATGTTTATTGTATTTAGCATAATACTGGCGATTATTGACACCGTTAGGGGTCGTGTCCTGCGTTGGCAGAAAGGGCTGGTGCAGCAATGAGCAGCCTCCCGCGCCTTCAGGAAGCACCGGGAAAAGGACAGTGTGGGCCGCACGGGCAGGTCGTAGAGAAGGTCGAGACCGTAGAGTGGGTATCAGAGAGGGTCGAGACCGTAGAGCGAGTACTGAAACAGGTCGAGACCGTAGAGCAGACTGTAGGACAGGTCGAGACCGTAGAGCAGACATCGGAGCGAGCCACAGCCGTGCAGGACGGAGCTCACCCCACACTCATAAGTGTAAAGCACGTAAGCCGCATCTACAGCGATGGGCACAATGGAACAACCCATGCCCTGGATGATGTGTCGCTTATCGTGCGTCTGGGCGAATTTGTAAGCCTGATAGGACCTTCGGGTTGCGGCAAAACCACCCTGTTGCGCCTGATTGCTGGTCTTGACCAGCCGCAAAGCGGCACCCTGACCATGCAAAACCAGCCTATCACCGCCCCCAGCCATGAACGCGGCTATGTGTTTCAACAGGGAGCCCTGTATCCCTGGGCCACCGTGGAGGACAACATCGCTACCGGCCTGAAAGCTCGTGGAGTCTATCACGCGCAGAAGCCGCGGGTTGCGCAGTTTGTTGCGTTGGTTGGACTCTCCGGCTTTGGCTTAGCCTATCCGCACCAGATAAGCGGTGGTATGGCTCAGAGGGTGGCTATCGCCCGCGCGTTAATCAATGAACCCAAAGCCTTGCTTTTGGATGAGCCAATGGGGGCACTGGATTCCTTTACACGCATTGAGCTGCAAGACAAGCTGCTGGATCTCTGGAAAGAGTTCAAATCAACCATGGTGTTGGTCACCCACGATGTGGATGAGGCTATCTACCTGAGTGATCGCGTGGTGATAATGACACCACGGCCGGGTCGCATAAGCGAGATGATCGACATCAAACTCGGACGCCCGCGTTCTCGCTCCAGCCCCGACTTCTTGCGACTGAGAGCTCAGATTTTGGAAAAGCTGCACCTGTCTGGCTCGCATCCAGAGCCAGAATTTAGCATCTAGGTGCTCAAAAGTATGTGCGAAGGGGTGTTCGCCCTTATCCATCAGCGCAGACCGAGCATCAAGGAAGGCGTACCCAAAGTGACAAGCGAGCAAAGAAGCTGCGGGAAACCAACAATGGCAACAACGGCGCAACCAACAACGCGCGCCGGTGTAAGCAAACACGGACACGTGGAGAAAAGCGGCCAAACAGCCTGTTTGTGCAGTCTGGCGGCCCCAAAGGAAAGGATAGACCATGAACGTAAGAAAGCACGACACAACAAGCACCGGCAAGGCCCTGCGGCTATTTTTAGCCTTGGCCCTAACAGCGGCATTGAGCCTGACCCTGGCAGCCTGCAATGGCACAAGCACGGCACCGGTGTCTTCTCCTGTCGCGGAGAAGTTTCCTCTGGGTTCTACTCAGATACAGGCGTTGGGCGGCGGACTGTGCGGTTCACCAACCTATATCGCCAAGGAACTGGGTTTTTGGGAAGAAGAAGGCATTGACGTAGAGCTGGTAAGTGGCACGTTTCAACAACAAAAAGACGGCCTGGCCTCCGGTCAGTTTCTTGTTACCAACGGAGACTTTCAGTTTTTTCCGGCAGTGAACGAGGGTTTGGACATCAACATCATAGGCGGTTTGCATGAGGGCTGCATCAAGCTGTTGGTGCCGGGTGATTCGCCTCTTAACAGCGTGGAGGATCTACGCGGCAAGACGATAGGGGTTGATGAGGTTGGTGGCACACCTTGGGCTATCACCTCAGTCGCCCTGGCCAATGTCGGTATCAATCCTTCTGAAGAGGCGGGTGAGGTAACCTGGGCACCGTATGACCTAACCGTGCTGCAAGAGGTAGCCGAGCGCGGTGAGGTTGACGCCATTGCCGCCTGGGATCCCTTTGGTACCCAGGCTGAGAAAGCCGGCTTCAGAGTGCTGGTGGATATTGGCTCAGACAGCGTGTTTGCCGGCAAGTATTGCTGCTTCCTGTATGCTTCCCATGCGGCCATCACCGATGAGCCTGAGAAGGTCAAGGCTCTGTTGCGTGGTTGGTATCGGGCGGTTGAATGGATAGCGGCCAACCCAGAGGAAGCTGCGGAGATCGTTACCGATGGATCAAGCCATGAAGCCTATGTGGCCTCTGACGACAAGGAATTGCTTGTTGAACTGTTAAAAAGCTATCACTATCAGTCCCATCATGATGCCAGCAATGCTCAGCAGCCTTACAAAGACGCTCTCTACTTTGTGGATGAACTCAAGAAAACCGGCTATCTACCTGCCGACATCAACAGCCAGCAGTTTGTAGATAATCTTTGGAGTGAGATTGATTATCTGGATTGATGAATGACGGGGAGCGCCAGCCCGTTTCACAACCACACTGGCCGCAAACCCCCGTTTCCGCTCTGCCTGTACGCTCCCCCTGGGAAGGAGGCGCGCCATGTCCCGTAAGGGAAAGGGCGCGCCTCCGGAATGAGCGCTTGGAAGCGCCGATTGGCCATTTGGGTTGCCATGGAGGATTAACCAGGTGTTGGATTGTGCTACTATGAACACCTGTCCATAAGCGCTGCAAACGTACAGAAGGAGACAGAGTGTCACACATTTCCCCAGGGGAGGGGAAAAGGGGTTTCACTATCATAGCGTGCGAGCCGCGTAAAGGCTTCACCCTTACAGAACTCATCGTTGTTATCATCATGCTGGGAATTCTTGTTGCCATCTCCCTGCCCGCGCTTGTTGGTTATATAGGTAAAGCGCAGGATAAGCAATACAGTATGGGCGCCAGAGGTGCTGCGCAGGCAGTTCGTTCTGTGTTGGATGAAGCATACGCGAAGGGTGAACTCAGCACAGATTCCATAATATCCGATTACATCCAAGACGGGGCAATTGGCTGGGAGACCAAGGTTTTTTCCGTATTTGAACTCTCGTTTCGCGCCACTTACAATGACTATACCTATTGCTGCGCCGCCTCTGCCCTGATGGGAAAAACTTATCCAACAACATACTCTGACCCTGGGTATTGGTACTACTATCTTGTTGGTTCCAACACGAGCGCTACTACCGCGATAAATGCCGATGGGTTTTACTATTGCTTCTACCCCAATGGCGACAATATCGGCGACGATCCAACCATTGTGGTGACCTATCGGATGCAACGGATTGAGAGCGCCACTCAGAGCAATGACATCATCAGAGCAATGCGAACTTCCCCTCTCTACAACGCCAACGCAGACTATGAGATATATCACTTTTTGTCTTGAGGGTGCACAGGGAGGACACAGAGGAGAGGATACAGAGGCATCAAAAGGACACAGCATGTTTCCTCTTCGACAGGCAATCGGCAATTGTTGGTTTTATCCCAAGATAACTTTTGGTACTGTTATACAACAGTCGTCTAGTCATTCCTATCCAGAGAACTGAGACGCCGCTTTGGAACCCTGCGCGTTCTGTCACTATTTTAACGTCAATATCCACGAAACAACGCTTTTAGAAGCCCTGCAATCACCTCTTTTTATGGAATACCATAAGGGTATACCTTTCAATGAAAATATGCTGCGGCCCTGTCCCCTGTTGGACAATCCCGAAAAGATCGTCTGTATGGTCAACAACGCAAAGGCCAAGTCAACCGACATGAAGGCTCCGGAAGCTGTCGAAGATTTGGCGGCGCGCACAGAAGAAGCAGCAATCCGCTGGGCGCAAAAAGCGGCCGAGTTGAATGTGTCAAGGTGCACGTCCTCTTGACGCGCATTTGTTTGGAGAAACCGATTCCCCATTCTTTATCGATTCCCCCGACAAGGCAGCTGCGCTTGACTTGCTGAGGGTAAAAATACCCTATGACTTTATTGCCTGTGCTAACGTAAGTTGGGGATCACTTGACCATCTGATAAAGGAAAAAGCGAATATATGTGACATCACCCTTTAATGCTCAAGTCGATATGCGGTTTGCCTCCTGCATAGTGGCCACGGTCTTGGCGTTGTAACTGCGCACGTCAGAGGGGATGCCGCCAACTTGCAGAATCTTAGCGAAGTAGATTCGGATGGCAGTGGGCAATATCCTGTGTTCTTATGACTACCGCTCAGAGCGAAGGCTCAGACTGCAAGCGTGTAAGTTCACACGTGCAGCGGGCAGCGCTTTGCGCACGATGACACATTCTCACGCCTATGCTACACTACGTGCTACCAAAAATGACAGGCAAGACAGGAACCAAGATAAAGCACTACTCAGACACGCACTATCAAGCAAGGCACCAAGACAGGCAATCTGAAGGGAGCGGGGACACATGAGCGCAAAAACATCCAGAATATGCCCGGGGGGGGGGGGCTCATAGCTTAGTTCTCATTCAGTCCACCAACCACTATGAGGGCGCGAGTGTACGCGCCAAAGATGCCGCCCAGGCCCCTGCGCCAGGCGGTTTTTTGTACCCGGATTCATGGTGTGGGAAGAAAAACGTCTCCGGGACTGTCGCTGCGTGGGCCCCGCGCACAGGGAGCGCCAGCTCAAACAGTCCTCATCCTTGTCGCCTCGATAACGTTGCGCGCAAATTCCCTTCGGTCCATCACTAGGGCTCCTCGGCCCGTGGAACTCACCGGACACCCCCTGTGCGAGGCGTTGCGCAGGGCCGAGACGGCTTTATCCTCGTAGAACTGATAGTTGTTATTGTGATTTTGGGCATACTGCTCGCGATAGCCATACCTGCGCTGACGGGCTACATACGAAAGGCTGAGGATCAAAAATACAATGGCTCAGGCTCAAAATTACAGGACGGCGGTTCGCACGGTGATAGATGAGCGCTACGCAGAGGGGGAGTTGGTTGAATATCCCGGAAGTACCGCCTTTAACAACTACCTGGTAAATGGAGTGGGCGCTGTTTACATCAATATGAAGGTATGGGCTCTGCACACCCTGGCCAATTTGCTGTACAAAGGTGAATCAAAAGTGACATCGAGCGGATGGGAGTCATACTATCGCGACGTGTATGACTTGATTGGAGAACCCTTTGTATCACACAAAGATGCCTCGGGCTGTCTTTTTCTAGTTATAGGCCCATCAAATTCCACCCTGTTTGAGGCCGATGGATTTGCCGTATTCATTTCTCAACAGAACAATGGGGTTTCCTCAAACACGCCTGGAATAGTGGTCACCTATAAGATAGACCACTTAAACCTCGCCGATGGCGTCTTCTACGGCACCTATCTTGATGTGCTACATGAGGGAACCTACAATCCAGACGCTGGCTACGAGGTCTACTATTAAAGACCTGTTGATGTCTAAGCAAAGTTTATGTCTGGCATACTCTGGCAAAGAAAAATCGCAGCAAGGCCATAAGCCCACTGCGGTTTTCCCCCATCCGCGTGTTGTCGGTGTGATGAGCGCGAGCAGGCCTGTTAAACAGGCTTGTTGCGCACCTTACACCGACTTCCTTAGGAGATCACTTTTCTTCAAGTTGTTTTTATAGGCGCGGGCGTGCCAGAATGTAGTCTCCGCCATTATCTTCCATAAAAATCTTGGAAAGTATGGGCTCAAATATTTTATGCCAAACGGCTCTTTCCGTTCTATCTTTTCTACCAGCGATCTAAGTTCTCGTCCAAGGTTATTAAACAGCCCCTTGCTCATTGGCGCATCTTTTACGGCCCCTATCATTTCTCCGGTGCCCTGTCCTATGCCGCCGCCAAATTGTATGCCTGAATGGCCGCACCAATTTTCTATTATTTCAAAAGCAATATGTGTTTGCTTACCTTCATAAAATCCATTGTTTATTATGGTATAAACAACGGCCTCCCTTCGCCGGAGATTATCACTGTATCGGCCTTATTGCTTTTTGTCAAAATAATTTTACTGTCCTTTAGATCATGTATAAGCAGATTCATTTTTTCCTCCAGGTATCAAAACCGCGCGGTACTGGTCATATCACGGTTGCCTTTGGTGCAGATACTTGCGAAAATCGTCGCTTACATAAAGATGCAATCGGTCTCCGATATAAACATCTGACGCTTTAAATACACGATCACCCCTGCCTTCGCTCATGTCTATGAGGCTTTGCAGGGAACGAGCGCCATTATAGAATTCTTTTGCGCGCAAAAAAGCAGCTATGACTTCATCCTGTATTTTGATACTGCCATGTTCCTTCACATTAAATTTCTTCTCCAGCATGGTGCGCAGCAGAGTCGTCCTGCGAAAATAGTGTAGTACACCGCCGTCTGACGTGCTGTTGGGCCCCGCTACGTCTATAAACCCTTTAACCCGCGAAATAAAGTCCGGCAGTTTTATCTTTTCACGAAAATTGCCCGTATCATGACGGCCAGAATCACTGCCTTCGGTTTCAGCCGTATCATTTCTCTTGTATTGCCTAAATTGATCCATAGTGGTAAAAACACCGCCGGCGAAAAAGAAGATTGCCCTTCCCATCTTGTGCAGGACACCGCTTTCATCCATAAAGGTTCCATCCTGCATGGGTGATAGAAAAAAGCGTAACCAACCAAGTTCATCTTTTTTATAGCGTGAGTCAAACTCATCAAAAAACACGAAGGGGAGTTTCTCGGCAAGTCCCACATCCCGTATTTTGTGAAAAGCGCTTATCAGATCTTTATATTCATTCATCTGGGACAGGTTAAATTCTATGTACTCCGGTTTGTTCCTTTTGGTTGCGGGGGCGCGTTTCAATTTGTCAATGATTTCCTGAACCAGAAAAGATTTGCCCGATCCTGGCTTGCCAAAGATGCACAGTGAAAGCGGTTTGTGGCTCTCAGTATCAGCGATATAGCTATTAATTTGCTTGGTAGTTTCACAGACCTGGCGGATCTCGCTTGAATCATAGATCAGATAATGTCCCATCCTTAAATGGGGAATTGAGGCAGAATCCTTGCTGGTACACCGTGTGCGTACTTTTTGTGTACCGTCGGGGTATATGAGATCCTGCACGTTTGCGAGACCGGACGCATAGTGTGTTGTTTCAATCTTACCTTGACAGACTATATCCCGGCATAGCTCAAAGATAATGTTAGCGGGTGACCCTGAGGACGCAATGAGCCTATCTGCCTGTTGCAGCTTAAGAACTGCTTTGCCTGAGGATTTGTCAGCGAGTGCTCCAAAATAGTGCTGAGGATTCATATCATCTGGCAGGCTTTTATATATCAACTCTTTGACGATGGACTCAAAGGGATAGGGCAACTTTACATCATCCGTGTTGGTAGATGCGTCCTGCGCAGGGAACCCTTTTGCTTGTGGAGTGGTTATTTGGGGAAGCATCCTTTTGGTACCCAGAAAGGCAGATTCAGGAAATCGCATAACAGAAGGCAAGGCATCTTCGTCCAGTGCCTCGTTTGGGTGTGCGCCAACACCCTTCTCACCAAATCCCTGCCGCCAGCAGGTTAGTGTGTGTATGCCTACCCTGTCCTTTGCAAATTCTACGCGCAGCGGCTCGTAGTATTTATCCTTGTTTTGAGCGGCCCATGCATACCAGTCGCCCTCTCTGCTGATGTGTTCAGCGGTATAGACACTTGCAACCAGCGCCCTTTCTACCGTTTGCTGAAAGTCTGCATCAGATAAGCCCCGCGCATCTGTTCTGTACGTTTTATCCTTGCAGAGGGCATATGCCAGGATTGCCTGCAGAATCGAGAGATTGCCAAAAAGCCTGCCCGCGTCATACATTTCTTTAAGCAGATCGCTTCTGTTTTCACGGTATACCAGCGTAAAGCGCCCGTTTTCCTGCGGCTCATCTTGTGAGCTCGCATCGGACTGCGGCAGATAGAGAAGTGACCCGTTGCCACTGAACGCAATGATTATGGCCTTGTAGTGCCAATAACATTTTATCTGCCTGATGGCGGCGACAGCGCCTCGCAGGATACTGTCCCATGAAAAGGCTGCCTGCAGCAGAGCGCCTTCCTGTTTTAATTCCTCAAAGTTAAGCGTCAAGATTATCCTGTTGCGCAATGCGCGCGGCTCGCTCTTGTTACCTGTTTCACTACGCTTATCGGTTTTTACTACGCGTTTAACCAAAGGTACTTCAAAGTACTGAGATTTCTTGTTGGTTACATAGGTTCTCAGGATCATCAAAGCATCATGCTCGCGCAGAACATCTATGTGCGCGTCATTGAGCGCTTCCCTTTCCTCTATTGGCAAGACGTTTGATGACGGCAGTATCCTTTGTCGACCGTAGTCCCTAATAACAAACAGATCTGTCTTTTTCCTGGCAGGTTTAAGCTCAAGCTGGTTTTCTTTTTGGTAAACAGTATCCATCCTAAGATAGTGGCTTCGTTGACCGAGGGGATATTTAAGAGGAGTGCCGGCAGGTTCCTGGTGTACTTGCTCGCCTGTTGTTCTACAAAGAACGTGGCGCGTATGAGTTATCCAATAGGGGTCGGGTACAGAAGCAATGGGAAACCAAGGAGCCTTGGTTTCAGGCGGCGCGCCTTTAGGTTTAGGCTGCTGGACCTTAGAATGTGGCCAACGGATGCACCAATCTTCCTTGCCGTCTTGAGAACATATTTCCTGTATAAGTTCGCCCACAAGCATCGAACCAACATTGACCGGTAAGATGCGATGGCGGGCTTGATAGCCGTGTGAGAGAAAAACGGGCGTGAGTCTACTGGCTAAGTGGGGTACATCCTCATACTTCTCAAGACGGCTTGCCAAGGGGATGATGAAGTAGTCTATCCCATAATCGCCCAGAACCTGGATGTCCATAAATCTTCTCCCCACACAACACTAAAAAGCCCTAACAACCTACATATTTTAGCAGAATAGCAGTGACCACGCATATGCGCCTGTGCTGCGCGTTCAGGTTCGTACAGAATTCTGGAGGGTTTGCCCTAGTCCACCACTGCCGGCTGGTTGTTCTCGTCCACGAAGGGCACTACTCCCTCAACGTATTTCTCACGTACAGAAGTCCACACGTCTTCTGTGGTAATCACATAGGAAACCCCATCAATGGTTGCGGTTGTTGACGGAACCTGCCCACTGTACAGATCAGCGTCAGTGTTTAATCCCTCAAGGTTCAGCACCAAATCTACCAGTTGATCAAACGTAAGATCGGTGTTTACGCACTCAGCAAGAGCGCTCATGTAACCAGGCAGTTCAGGAGCGGGTACCTGCATGATTTCCTTGACGACCGCTTTAAGGAGCGCGCGCTGGTTAGCGGCGCGCTGAAAATCGCCCAGGGCATATTCTTTGCGGCAGCGCGCAAAAGCCATCGCCTGTTCAGAATTGAGTGTCTGTACGCCTGGCTGCAGCTCAATGCCGTTTAAGCTGGTGTAGAAGGGCACGTCAACCGTAATACCTCCCAGCCGATCGATCAGGTCTGTAAAACCTTCAAAGTTGACAAGCATGATATGTGCTATCTCAACTCCCACAAATTTAGAAACCGCCTCAACCGCGCCTGTGGGGCCATCATAGGCCATGGCAGCATTGATCTTTTGTGTGCCGTAGCCTTCAAGTTCTATCTTGGTATCGCGAGGTATCGACAGTATGGCTATATGTTTGGCTTCTGTATCGACCCGGCACAGCATGATAGTGTCAGAACGTGAAGCCAGTTCTCCTGCCCGTGCGTCTGAGCCAAGCACCAGAATATAGTAAGGTTCTTGAGGGTCTGCGGGCGAAACAAGTACCTGCTGGAGTTTATCCAACTCTGCCGGATCCAGGGCCAGTTTTGCGTTGAAGGATCCCATAAAAGCGAACAGCGCTATGGCAGCAGCCACCAGTAACGTTGCGGGTATGCTCAACCCGATGAGCACCTTTTGCCAGGTCTTAAGCCTCTTTTTGCCCCTTGCATTGTGTGCCTGCCTGCGCCTATAATCCCTTCCCAATGATTCAGGCATTTTTGATGTCCGCGCTTTTGACCCTCTGTAACCTGGGCCTGCGACACGTGACCCAGAAGCGGTAAGCCTGTTTCGCGCATGCCTACCTGTCCTGTTGACGCCTTGCGACTGATTCATGCAATACTCCAGAGTTGCTTTTTCAAATCAATGGTTGTGCAGAAACCCTATTATAATCCAAGTTACGCTAAATTCTTGGCGAGCTCCCGCTTTACTTGCCCCGTTGTGTGTTGGGTTCTGTTTCAATGGTCAGGGATGATTCATGGTAAGATGCAAATACCATGCCTAAGAAAGCAAGCGCTTCTATCGTCGCCTTTAACAATGCTGCCCAGCTGCCTGAACTCCTGGACTCGCTCAAACTTTCTTCAGATCTTGGGGATTTAGAGCTTTTTGTTATTGACAACGCGTCAAGTGACGCCACCGTTACCGTTCTTGACAAGCGTTTTTCCTGGGCAAATCTGTTAAGAAACAAGCAAAATATGGGCTTTGGCGCGGCACACAATAAGGTGGTGCCCTTTTTGCAATCACGCTATCATGTGTTTATCAATCCGGATATTATCTTTACCGAAGATGTGCTGACCCCCCTGTTTGCCTATCTTGATGACCATCCGCAGGTGGTGATGGTCACTCCTCGTATCCTCAATACGGATGGCAGTGAACAAAAACTTCCCAAACTCCAGCCTCGCCTTAAATATCTGCTGGCGCGACGGTTTGAGAAGCGCTTTGAGTGGGCAAAACGTCTGAGCCGCGTCTATGTGCGCGCTAACGAGGACTTTCTTGTGCCAACAGAAATTGATACCTGTACTGGTAGTTTTTGCGTGATTCGCACCGAGGTGTTAAAGGCACTGGGAGGTTTTGACGAGCGTTTCTTTCTCTACTTTGAGGACAACGACCTAAGCCGACGAGCCCATGCGTATGGCAGTTTGATATTCTACCCTCAAGCGGCGGTGATCCACCGCTACCAAAGGCTTGCCATGCACAACCGCCGCGCCCTTCTTCTCCAGATATGTTCAATGGTACACTACTTTAACAAGTACGGCTGGGCCTGAGCGCACACACGGTTGGATCTGCAAGGTCTGTATAAGCAGCGGTACTGCTAACGAAGTACCGCTAACACCGGGCCTGGTTCTGAGTGTGCATACGGTTGAACCTGCGCGTAGGTACAACGGGGCTTGAACAGGGCCTCTTTCCTCCCTCTTTTGTTCTGTACACCCAAAGAAGGCTCCGGGAACTGCGGAGACGGTGGAGACAAAACGTTACTTGACTTGTTGGCCCTACCTGGCGTATAACAGGGAAGGTAAGAAAGCAGCTGTACCAGTCCAGATAGCACGCCAATCAATCGGCGAACCAAATGGTTAATGTATGGAATTTGGTGAGCTGCTTTCTTTTGCTCCCTATACTTTATTACTCTACTGTGCTAAAGTATTGGTAAAGTCGCCCAGCAAGGTGTGCGCTTACCCAACAAGGCGAGTAATTACCAAGCACAGAGTGTGCGCTTATCCAACAAGGTGAGTAATTACCCAACAAGGTGAGTAATTGCCGGGCACGGAGTGAGTAATCATCCAGCACAGAGTGAGTAATCATCCAGCAGAAAAAGGGTCATCATGATTCCCGTAACACCTCGCGGCTTTAAAGACATCCTGCCCAGCGAAGCGCGCTGGCGCGAGAGCATTGTCACGGCCGCCCAAAACTGTATGTCGCTTTGGGGTTATGCGCCCATCGAGACTCCTACCCTGGAGGTAGGTGAGGTTTTGGAGCAGGGCGGCGAGCTGAGCCCCAACCTGTTTAGGCTGTTTGATGTGGACAATGAGCTTTTGGTGTTGCGTCCCGACGTTACACTGCAGGTGGCGCGGATGGCGGCTTCCCGTCTTGCAGACAATGATCTGCCACTTAGGCTGCGTTATGTACAGCCGGTATTTCGGGAGGAAAAGTCTCTTAAGGCCCAGGCTCGCCAGTTTACGCAGATTGGCGTAGAATCCCTTGGTCTGGCCGGCGCTGTCGCTGATGCCGAGGTGGTTCTCCTGGCCATTGATACGTTGGCCGCCTGCGGACTTCAGGAGTTTCAGATCTACGTGGGTACCGTTGGGGTGCTCCGGTTGCTGTTGGATCGTTGTCTAACAACCCAGGCCGTTGACGCTCAGTGGCAGGCAGCAATGCTGGCGGCCTGTCACCAGGGCAGCGTCGCCGAGATCAAGCGGCTAACCGTCGCAGTTGGGCTGGACAGCAAATATGCCCGCGTCTTTGAGGAACTGCCAGACATCAACGGCAAGGGTGACGCTATCGTCCGTTGCCGGCAGCTGGTGGAGCCCCTGGGTTTAAGTGATGGTTTGGATCAGTTGAGCGCCACCTGGGAGATACTGGCAGGCGTAGGCGCTGAGCGCTGGGCCAGCATTGACTTTTCTGTGATCAGTGCCTATGACTATTATACCGGTCTGGTGTTTGAGGTCTACGTACCGGGCCTTGGCGTACTTTTGGGTAGCGGCGGTCGCTATGATCGCATGATGCAGCGTTTTGGTGCCAGCGCTCCGGCCGCTGGCTTTGCTCTGTCCCTGGAGGCAGTGATGCGGGCTTTGTTGCACCAGGGAATAGCGATCACCATGCCGGAAACCGACCAGCCAAACGTCGTGGTTGCTGGCTCCAACGCCGTTGAAGCCTTCAAACAGGCTGCCAGTATGCGCGGCAAGGGTAAGGCGGTTGTTATTGCGGAGGATCAGGCGCGCGCAGTTCGCACCGCTCGTCAGAAGCGGCACCCAGGGTAGGCGCAAGGCCCGTGCGCCTGATGCGGCGGCCTCTCGCTCCTGAGCAGTTCTTGAAGGTTTGCCGGTAGTTGCAACCTTCGATGGTGCCCTCATTGCGCGCATCTGCCACTCCCCTGAGCAGTCTTTGAAGGTTGGCCGGTCATTGCAACAGCGTGCCATTATTGACGATAACGCGCCCAGTGCCACCGGGTAGTCCTCTAAGGTCTGCCAACAACTACCGTCCTCGTCCCGCCACGCAGAAAGGATGTTATGTCCCTCCTAAAAATAGCTCTTCCAAAAGGCAATTTATACGCTGATAGCGTCCAGATGCTGACAGCGGCTGGGTTGGACACCAGTGGCCTGAGTGATCCCGGCAGGCTGTTGGTCATTCGCAACGGCGAGCTTGAGTTTTATATTGTCCGCCCTACTGATGTGCCGGCATTTGTGTCCCTGGGCGGTGTCGATTGTGCTATTTGTGGTCGCGATTCTTTGGCTGAACAGGAACTGCCTGTGGCAGAGTTGGTTGACCTGGGCTTTGGAGCCTGCATGTTTGTGGTGGCTGAGCCCAAAGATGCCGACCAAAGCGCCAAGGAGCACTATCGGCGCCGGGGCCTTCTCAGGGTCGCCAGCAAATATCCCAATATTACCCAGCGTTACTATGACAGCATCGGCGCTCAGGTTGAGATCGTGAAAATCCACGGAAACGTTGAGCTCGCGCCGCGCTGCGGCATAGCTGAGCGTATTGTGGATATTACTGCCACAGGTGCCACCCTGCGCGAGAATAATCTGGTGGTTGTGGATAAGATATTGGATTCAACCGCGCGTTTTGTTGGCAATCTTGCTAGTGTGCGTACCGATGTGCGGGTGCGTCGCCTGGCCCACCGGCTGAGGGATTTGGTGGAGTTGGCCGCCTGAGGGAGCACAGCCAAGCGTCTACGTGGTACCGTACTGTCAGCCTACAATAGAGAGCAGGAAAAGATGCGCATAATCACACTGGAGTCTGGACAAAAACCGGCACCTGAACTCATTGCCCGTACTGTTGTTTTTGAGGCTGATGTTCAGGCCACGGTGGCTGAAATCATCGCCACGGTACGTGAGCTCGGTGATGCCGCCCTGCTTGACTACACGCAGCAGTTTGATGGCGTAGCCGCGCGCGAGCTGCGCGTTGCCGATACTGACATCAAAAATGCCAATAAACGCGCTGACCAAAAACTGCTTAAAGCCCTACATGAGGCCGGTCAGAATATCTTTGACTTTCATGAGCGCCAACTGCGCCAGGGATTGCTGACCACGCGCCCCGATGGCGCGATTGTTGGCATCAAGGTTGCTCCTTTAGACAGCGTGGGTGTCTATGTGCCCGGTGGTCGTGCCCTGTATCCTTCCACCGTGTTGATGGGAGCGCTGCCAGCGCGTGTGGCCGGCGTCCGTCGCATTGTTATGTGTACTCCGCCAGGACCGGGTGGCACCATAGACCCGATAATCCTGGCAGCGGCCCAGATCGCTGGCGTCAGTGAGGTTTATGCCGTAGGTGGTGCCCAAGCCATTGCCGCTTTGGCCTATGGTACTGAGAGTATTGCGCCCGTGGACAAAATAGTCGGTCCGGGAAACCGCTATGTTGCTGCCGCCAAACGTGCGGTAGTTGGCGATGTAGGCATTGACATGCTGGCGGGCCCTTCAGAATTAGCGATACTGGCCGACGACAGCGCCGAGCCGGCGCTTCTGGCCCTGGATCTGATGGCCCAGGCCGAGCATGACCCCCACGCCGTCTGTTACCTGATAACCACCGATCCGGCGCTGGTTGAAGATCTGACCCTTGAAATAGACGCTTTCTTGCAGGACTCGCCGCGCGCAGAAGAAACCCGGCGATCCCTGGATGATAACGGCATCATCTTTGTGGCTGCCGATCTGGAAACTGCGGTGCTGGCCGCCAACAGCATCGCTCCTGAACATCTGCAAATTCAGATGCACGATGCCATGGATCTGCTGGGTCTAATAGACAACGCTGGTGCCATTTTCATAGGCCCCTGGACGCCAGTGGCCGTTGGCGACTATGCGGCGGGTCCCAACCATACGTTGCCTACCGCTGGCACCGCCCGCTTTTCCAGCCCATTGGGTACCGAGGACTTCATCAAATCCACCAGTGTTATCGCGTATTCATACTCGGCGCTGAAATCTGATGGCGACACTATTGTGACCCTGGCCAACAGTGAGGGCCTGTGGGCTCACGGCAAGTCTGTACGCGCTCGTTTTGAGCTTTTGGAGGATGAGGAATGAGCGCGAAAGCAAGACCCCTGACGCGTTTTTATACTCCCAGCAGGGGGTTTTATGTGCCCTGGACACGTTCTTATGCATCAAGGGTGCGGTCTTACGAACCCAGTGCACGGTCTTATGGACTTAACGCGAGGTCTTATGGATAAGGTGCGTTCCGCTGCTCTGCGCTTTAAAGATCTGGAGCCCTATGACCCTACGTATCTGCCGGCGCGTATCTCCTTAAACGCCAATGAGAACCCCTACGGCCTTCCGGCACCGGCTCGCAGAGCCCTGCAAGAGTACCTGGCCTCTGCCTCGCTGCACCGCTATCCTGACCCCCTGGCGAAACAGCTACGCGCCCAGCTGGCCACCGGACGCGGGCTGAGTTCTGAGTGTGTGCTTTTGGGCAATGGCGGTGATGAATTACTCTTTGACCTCTGTCTGGCCTATGGCGGGCCAGGACACGCGTTGTTGGTGGCGCCCCCCACCTTTTCTGTCTATGGCACAGACGCGTTGTTGACAGGCACCAACCTGGTTCAGATACAACGGTTAGAAAGCGTTATTTCATCTGACAAAATGCCAGCTGTCCTATCTGACAAAATGCCAGCTGTCACACCCGGCAAAACTTCCCCTTTCCCGCAACCGGCCGCAGAGGCAGATGCTCCGGTGCGTCCTCTTCAATCAACAGCAGATGCTTCGGTGCTCCCCAAGCCGGCCGCGCGCGCTTCGGTTTGTCGTCTCAGGTTTTCCCTGGATGAACAGGCCGTTTTGCGCCGGGTGGAACGTGGAGACATCGACCTTGTGATACTGACCTCTCCCAACAATCCAACGGGCGACTGCCTGCGCTTGTCATTTGTGGAGCAGCTTGTGTGTGCCAGTGACGCCCTGGTGCTGATCGATCACGCCTACATCGAATTTTCAGAGCCGGATTATAATGTTGAGCGGCTGTTGAGCCAGCATGTGAATCTGGCCGTGTTACGCACCTTTTCCAAGGCCTACGCTCTGGCGGGTATGCGTATTGGCTATCTTCTGGCCGCGCCAGAGGTCATCTACCAGCTGTCCAAGGTGCGCCAGCCGTATTCAGTGGACACGTTTGCGGCGCAGGCGGCACTGGCGGTGTTGGACGCTCAGGCTCAGATTGACGCGGGTGTTGCGCGTATTGTGGCTGAGCGAAACCTTCTGGAGGATGCCCTTGGCCGTTTGGGCCTGCTGGTAGCGCCCAGTGAGGCCAATTACCTGCTGTTTAGGCTGCCACAGGCCCATGAGGTCTGGCGATGCCTGTATGCTAACTACGGTATTTTACTGCGTGATCTCTCTCGTGTTCCCGGCCTTACTGATTGTCTGCGTGTTAGTGTGGGCAGCGCGCGTGAAAACAGTGAGTTTTTGTCTGCCCTCACCACCATTCTTTCCACTTTGCTGGATACCGGCCAGAAAGGGGAGCGAGCATGAGGGATGGGCCGGGAGGCTGGGAGCGGGAGAGAATCCGGTGGACTAAGCCTCTGACGGACGAGAGCATGAGGGATGGGCCGCGAGGCTGGGAGCGGGCATCCGGTAGCATCCCAGGTTTAAGGAAAGGGGACAAACATGAGTGATCTCACGCGCGATAAGCCAAGAAGCGCGCGCGTTCACCGTCAAACCACAGAAACCAATGTCGCCGTAACGCTCAATCTGGACGGTAGCGGCGCGCACCACATTGCCAGTGGTGTGCCTTTTTTTGATCATATGTTAAGCGCTTTCAGTCGCCACGGATTGTTTGATGTAACGGTAGAGGCAACCGGCGATCTGGAGGTGGACGCTCACCATACCGTAGAGGATGTGGGCATTGTTCTGGGAGCGGCCTTTGCCCAATGCCTGGGCTCAAAGCATGGCATCACCCGCTTTGGCCAGGCTCTTATCCCTATGGATGAAGCCCTGGTGTTGGCGGCTGTAGACATCAGCGGCCGTGGTCAGTTGCACTGGCTGGTTGAGCTGCCCATTGAGTTTATCGGCACCTTTGACACCACGTTGTTTAGAGAATTTTTAATTGCCCTTGCCTCTGGCGCGGGCCTGACCCTGCATGTGCGCTCATTGGCCGGTGCCAATTCGCACCATATCATAGAGGCTGCCGCCAAGGCTACCGCTCGCGCGCTGGCGCAGGCCGTTGCCTTGGACAGTCGTTTGGGCCAGAGCATCCCCTCAACCAAGGGCCAGCTATGAGCTTTGTCATTATTGACTATTCTAAAGGCAATTTGCGTAGCGTGCAAAAAGGCCTGGAGCTGGCGGGCTGCGAGTCGCTTATCAGCGCGCGCGCTGCCGATATTCGCGCGGCTGAGGCTTTGGTTTTGCCCGGAGTAGGGGCTTTTGCCGACGCATCGGCCCATATGATGGCAAGCGGCCAGATGCAGGCCATCCAGGAACGAATCGCCGCCGGTGTTGCTTTTTTGGGCATTTGCCTGGGTCTGCAACTGCTGTTTGAGAGGGGCGACGAGGGGATGCCCAGCGGCGAGTGGGCGCCCGGTTTGGCGGTGCTTGACGGCTATTGCCGGCGCATTGACGCGCTGGATGCCCAGGGCCACCGTGTCAAGGTTCCTCATGTGGGTTGGAATCAAGTTGTCTATGGCAAAGATGAGCGGCTACTGGCCCCTTTATGTGCGGATATAGCCGATGGCTCAAACTTTTATTTTACGCATTCCTATCAGTGTGTGCCTGCCTGCCCTGAGTTAGTGTTGGCGACGGTTTGTCATGCCCAGGAGTTTGCCTGTGTGGTTCGCAGAGAGCAGGTTTTTGGTGTACAGTTCCATCCAGAAAAATCTTCGCAAAAAGGGCTTGCAGTTTTGAGAAACTTCGTTAGATTTGTTACAGAGATAAATGGGCCAAGAATTTATGCGGTTTCAGGCGGTGGTTGTTAAGCCAAACCCTTGGCACGGTTGCGCCAATTTCTCTTTTGCCCCAACCAAACAAGGAGGTTCCTCAAGGAGACCAAACAGAGGCTGGCAGAAGGGACAGGGGTTGCTGTATTTTGCCATTAAAACTATCTCTTCCGCGTGGCTTTTTTCTGCACGTGCGCGGCAAGAGACCGGTGGACTCTGTAACATGAGGAGGCAGTTGTGGAACTGTTTTGTGCCATCGACATTTTGGATAATAAGGTTGTGCGTCTGGCGCGAGGCGATTACCATGCGGTTAGTGTCTACAATGACGATCCGGTCGTCCAGGCACAGGAGTTTGCTGCGGCCGGTGCCCGCTGGCTGCATGTTGTTGACCTGGAAGGAGCGCGTAGCGGCGTTCCCACCCAGCTCACAACCATCAGCGCAATTGGCAAGGCCACGGGCCTTAAGCTGGAGGTTGGCGGGGGAGTGCGCTGCCTCCTGCACATCAGCCGGCTACTGGATGCCGGTGCCAGCCGTGTGGTTTTGGGCACCGGCATGGTGCGCGACCCTTACTTTGCCTATGAGGCTGTCAAGCGCTACGGCGAGTTGATCTGTGCTGGCGTGGACGCGCGCGACGGTGAGGCAGCCGTTGAAGGCTGGCAGCAGGCTTCCGGCTATAGTGCTGAGCAGATAATTCGCCACCTTAAAGATAGGGGTCTGCGCCACCTGGTTTACACCGACATTAACCGTGACGGTATGCAAACCGGTTTGGATACCCAGGCCTATCAGCATATAGCCCGTTGTGCCGGCTTTCCGGTGACCGCTTCAGGCGGAGTCTCGACCCTGGATGATATAAAGGCTCTGGCCCACCTGGGCAGCGAGGTTGTTGAAGCGGTGATAGTGGGTCGGGCGCTGTATGAGGGCGCTTTTACGGTAGGTGAGGCCCTGGAAGCCATCGCAGCTCCTGTTCCTAACGGCGCGCGAACGCCAAACCACGGCGATGAAGGGCAACCATGCTAACCAAACGTGTGATACCCTGTTTGGACGTGCGTGATGGTCGCGTGGTTAAAGGTGTCAACTTTGTTGGGCTGCGTGATGCGGGCGATCCGGTGGAGCTGGCGGCAACCTATGACCGGGAAGGGGCCGATGAAGTGGTGTTTTTGGACATCACGGCCACGCATGAGAAACGCCAAACTACCGTAGAGATGGCCGCGCGCGCCTCCGAAGAGCTGCATATTCCCTACACGGTGGGCGGTGGCTTTAGCGATCAGGAAAAAATCCGCGCAATGATTGCTGCTGGAGCTGACAAAATATCGCTCAACTCTGCCGCTGTCCGCGCACCCACCTTGCTCACCAGCGCTGCGGCCCTGTTTGGCTCTCAGGCGGTGCTTTGTGCTATCGACGCCAAACGCGCCGGTTCTGCCGATAAGTGGGTGGTCTATCTAAACGGCGGCCGCATACGCACTGATAGGGATGCTGTGGCCTGGGCCATAGAGGCTGATCGCAGAGGTGCCGGAGAAATACTGTTGACCTCCATGGATCGTGACGGCTGCAAAGACGGCTTTGACCTGGCCCTTACCCGCGCTGTGGCTCGGTCGGTGAATATACCCGTGATAGCCAGCGGTGGTGTGGGCAGTATTGAGCATTTTGCCGAAGGCGTTCTTGAGGGAGAGGCTGACGCCGTACTTGCGGCAAGTGTCTTTCATTTTGGCGAATTAACGATTCGCGAGGTCAAGGAGTATATGGCCAGCCAGGGCATCGCAGTGCGTTTGGACTGAATTATCGATTCGCGAGGTCAAGGAGTATATAGCCAGCCAGGGCATCGCGGTGCGTCTGGATTGATGCCTCAGTGAGCGCTCAGGTGGCAGCAACAAAGGTGGCAACAAGACCCATCGGTGGACGAAGCGAGGGATGATGGTGGATATGATGCCGCCCAAGAGGGATGGCAGCGTACCCGTAGACGAAGGGATGGATGTGACAACAGGCGACGCAACAACCATGCGTGCAAACGCGCAAACGTGCGAGGACGCAGGCCCGGATGTATCCCTGCCTAACAGCCGCCAAAGCGGCAAAGCTCCTTTGGCATCCGCGGATTTTAGTTGGCTGCGCTTTGATGAGGGAGGTCTCATCCCCGCGATTATTCAGCAATATGACAGCAAAGAGGTGCTGATGATGGCCTGGATGAACGCCGAGGCACTGGAGCGTACCCAAAAAACGGGCTCTACCTGGTTTTGGAGCCGGTCACGGAGAGCACTTTGGAACAAAGGGGCAACAAGCGGAAATGTTCAGCAGGTACAAGCGATATACTATGACTGCGATAAGGATTGCCTGTTGATTACCGTAGACAGCCCTGGGCCCGCCTGTCACACTGGCGCGCGCAGCTGTTTTTTCAACCGGCTTTAAGCTACCAGCAGGGGAGCGCGTGAGTATGGGAGACAGAACAGCCGATGTAAGACCGGGAGAGATAGCAACCACATTGCGCCGTCTTACGCGCACTATCCATGACCGACATGACTATCAGCCTCAGAACAGCTACACGGCCAAACTGCTACACGGCGACCTTGACTACCTGCTTAAAAAAATTGGCGAGGAGTCAACGGAATTGATACTGGCGGTCAAGGATAACGACCATGACCATATCCGCTATGAGGCCGCTGATTTGCTCTACCACCTCCTGGTGGTGCTGGAGCGCAGTGGTGTTTCGATGGCGGATTTGGCTGGGGAGTTGGATGCGCGTATGGGTTAACTGCTGTGGTTCCATTCGGCTACAGCTGCAACTTGTTTCTTGGAGTGAGTTGGATGTAACTGCTGTGGTTGTGCGGTAGCAGGTGCTCGGTGCCTGCTGCGTTGGCCCAGGCCTGTCTACCAGTCGCATTCGCAGGGATGCGGTTAGGGAATGTTGGAGAATTCTGTGAGCGAAAAAAGCAATGATACATCACCCGGTGATATCCCTGGTGCGGTTGACGCAACTGGCAGTGTCCCCAGTTCCAGCCCGATAGTGAATGCTGCTAACAGCGGTGGGGTGTTTGCCGCCTCGCCTGCAAAGCGCACAACCCCCGCCCCCCCTCCGTCCGCTCCAGACAGCGGAGCGTCCGCGCCGGCTGCGACCGCGCCGGCACCAGGGGCAGCCGCGACCGCGCCGGCCAACACAGCCCCTGCATTCAACGCTCAACCCTCGGCCGCTACCAACGCCGTCCTGTCTTCCTCTTCTGGCAACGCGCAAACCAGCGCCAACGCTGGTTCTTTCGTACCAAACCGTTTTGCTGACATCCCGCCTGAGAAACTGCGACGCTCCAAGCGCGTCAAGCGCATTCTCATCGCCATCATCATCGTTTTGATCCTGGCTCTTTTGGCCATAGCAGCCCTGGCCGCCTATGTCTTTATCACCCAACAGCAGAGCATCAACACCATCCAACTGCAGGATATACTCACTGATAACCAAAACGCCAGCGACCGCCTGCAAGATACGGGCACAACAGAAGAAAAGCCCATGCCGCCCCTGGCACCGATGTTTGGCACAACCACTGATGAGGTACTCTCACAGCTTGGTAGCGACTACCGCCTGGTTAAAACGGAGGAGATAGCCGATGAGGAACTGCCGCAGGCCCGCCAGTTGGCTACCCTTACCTACGTCCAGGATACCAAAAGCAGCGTGGGCAACGTTCAGGCGCAAAGTATTTACTTAAGCCTAAATGAGGTGGGCGAGGTAATTGAAGTCTACTTTGTAAGTTCTTTGGATCTGCTGGGGTATCCGATGTCTAGTTTTGCTAATTTAATTAGCAATAAAACGGTAGTGGATCAGTTGCTGCAATCGGCCGGTGTGGCCGCCAGTGCGGATTTTCAGTTTATTGCCCCGGAACATGATCAATACACCAAGTATGTTGATCCTTTGGCCTCTAACAAGCGCCTTACAGAAGAAAGCGCTAAATTTTCTGGTTTATTAGCTGCCAAAGACACGGACGCGACCGCCGAGGAGACGGCCGAGAGCGCGCCAACACAGTTTGTTTTGACCCTGACCTATGATTACGGCGCTGCGGGCGTAGCCGATACTCCAGACAGACATCCCACTCAACGCATGGTTTATCTGAGACTGCGTTAGCACTGCTTATGAACACGTCCGGGCAGTTGCCCACTCCTGAACAGTTCGATTTCCTTAGGTACGAAGAAGAAGTTTCTGCTGGCCGTGTGGAGCGACAAAATCCCGATCCCCTTACGCATGAAGAGGAGCAACGCCAAGCTGAGATGTCACGGCAGGGGTTCCTTACGCGCGAAGAGGAAGCAGTGGCACCTGCTGCCAGATCCCTTGCGCACACTCTTCCCCTGGTTGATAGCGATCTGTCTGGGTTGGATCATATGACCGGCTCCTATGTACAGGCACGCGCCCCCAGCGCGTCCATCCCCTTGCGCCCCCCGTCACCACTGAGCTCTCTGCCGCAGTTTGACGCACCCTTTGCCCCTGTGCCTCCGGCTGATTTGGCCCAGGCTCAGGATTTTGCTTTTGCCACTCATCAGGCTCAAGGCCAGGCCCAGGGTTTTGCCCCTGGCACTGATCCGCATCAGGCTCAAAATTTTGCTCCCGACACAGCTTTTTCACCGCAGGCTTACACGCGCGCTACCAGCCAGGCTGCTGATCCCTTCCAGGCCGGGTATCCTCAGCAACCCACTCAGACCAGGGCAGATGACCTGAGCGTTGTGTCTGACGCGGTGACCACTGCTGACGAGGCTCCATCGCCACCCAAGCGCAGAGCCGGCCTGTTGCGTATGGCTGTAGAATTTGTCATAGTTTTGGCTGTTGCCATGGCGCTAACCTGGGCCTTGAAGGCCTTTCTTATTGAACCCTTTGAAGTGCCCACCGGCTCAATGGAAACCACCATCATGATTGGTGATAAGCTGCTGGCAGACAAGTACACTATCAACTTTACGCCGGTCAACAGGGGCGATATCGTGGTTTTTGCTGATAAGGTTGAGCCCGGCCGCATTCTGATAAAACGGGTGATTGCCACAGGTGGGCAAACCATCGATTTGCGTGACGGAAGGGTTTATGTAGACGACAGCCTGCTTTTTGAGCCCTATGTCAACGGAGCCGCTTCGCTGCCGCTGTCTCAACACTTTAATAACATGTTCATAGACTACCCGTTTATCGTACCTGAAGGGCATCTATGGGTGATGGGGGATAACCGGGCGCACTCCGCAGATAGCCGCTACTTTGGCAGTATTGATGCCACAACGGTCTATGGCCGAGCTCTGTTGGTGTTTTGGCCTCTTAACCGTATTGGGCCTCTGTAGTTGAAAAAACACCTCTCTAGCAGGCGTACGGTCACGCACATGGAAACGTCTTAACCGCAGTGGGGTGTATTTCTGGTTAGTCTCGCGCCAAAGCGGCTGCCACGCACATGGAAACGTCTTAACCGCAGTGGGCCTCTGTAACTTTGATACCCTACCGGCTCCTAGCCGTGGCTAAAGGTGTTGCTCTGGTTTATTTTGCGCTTTTTATAGACAAATTCGCTCAGGTCTTTGCCTCCGGGGATGCCGATAGCATCGGCGCGGCAATGTTGGCAGTGGCGAAAGACACTGATATGCTGTTCTGCGGCTGAACGAGCGGCATCAATTTGGGCGCAGGTCGGTGCGGGCATTTGTGCCATCTGGGCATTTGGTATAAGCGGGATGATGTTATAGAGGCCAGCGCCAGCCTGCTTAACGCGGCGGGCGATCGCGCCGATATACAAACCGTTAATGTGAGGGATCAAGACGGTGTTCACCTTAATCAAAAGCCCAGCATTGGCAGCCGCGTGTATACCCGCCAGTTGTTTGTCTATCAAAAGCCGGGCGGCTTCTGTGCCGCCGTAGCGCCTGCCCTGGTAGGTCACGCGATCCACTATCTGCGCCAGGCGCCTTGGTTCAATATCATTAACCGTTACAGTAAGCGTATCAACGCCCGCCTCCAGCAGATCATCCAGCTGATCGGCCAAAAGCAGCCCATTGGTGCTCAGGCAGCGGATCATCTGCGGAAAGCGCTGTTGTATCAATCTAAAGGTCTCCAGGGCATAAGGGGTTGCCAGCGGGTCGCCGGGCCCAGCGATGCCCACAACGCTCAGTTCCGGTGCCAGGTCTAATGACCGGGCAACTACTTCCAGCGCCTCTTTGGGTTTAAGCCGTCGTGCTGTCACGCCTGGACGCTGTTCATGGCGATTTATGGAGCGTTCGCAAAAACGGCAGTTGATAGTGCATCCGGGTGAAACCGGCAGGTGGATACGGCCTTTTCCATTGGAACGCCCCTGCGCAAAGCAGGGATGCTGTCTGGCCAGGCGCGCAAAGGAGTTCTGCTGTGGCCTTCCCTGGCAGGGACGCGGACGCTGATTTGCTCGGCGCGCGCGCGTGTCTTGTTGAGGCGCGAGGCGTAACGCATCATTCCTGTGCGGCGAAACACCTGGCGCTTCCTGGTGCGGCATCTCCTGTTGCGGCGCTGGCGCACGGTGCGCGCCCAGAAGCCCATTGGTAAACGATATTTCGTGTATGCTCATGGCTGCTCCAGAAGTTTCTTGTCAACTAGTTCAGTGAGAATGTCATCCACAAAGCCGCGGCCTTCAAAAATGCGTAATCCACTAGCTAATATATGCGCAGCGGCGCCCGGCCCAATCTGAGCCGTCACTATAGCTTCGCAGTCACTCAAAAGCTCAATAACCGGATCAAAGCGTGAGGAATCATGGGGGGTTTCATCAGGAAACGGTCCTTTGCAACGCGGCTCAATCTCGCGGCTTTCTCGATACTGATAACCGTTTGTATCAACCTCTACAATATGAAAGTACCGGGCCTGGCCAAAGTGTTCCTGTACAACCTTGCCATCCCGTGTGGTTACCGCCACCAGGCGCGCCATATCTGCCTCTCTTTCTTATCTGTCAGTTTTTCATTCTGGCAAAACTGTGTTTCCGGCTTGCAAACAGCTGATTAACGTTTGAGGAGTGTCCTATCAGGGAACAGTCGTGTAAAAACCGCAGCACCCAGAAAAAATAGCGCGGCAAAAGCGGCGGGCCGCTTGCGCTTAGGGAGTGAGCGCCTTGCGCGCAATCATCCCAGGTACTGGTGATTGCGCGCAAAGAGCGAGCGCCTGATAGCTCAGATGCCGCCGACCTCACGGGTCGGATTGGGATTGCTTACGCATAGGTAGCAAGCACCGCAGAATAAATGTCCTCAATTACGCGCAGGCCGCCGCTATAGCCTACATAGTTAGTGGTGAGTACCAGGCGGTAGGGAGAGGGCGCGCTTGCGCTTAAAAAGTCATAGTTTTTCTCACAAGCCAGTTCTTTATCCCAACCGCTGCCGATAATCAAACCGCGGCCACGGTGTTTGAGCGCACGGATGGCATGCTGTGCGGCTCCGGCGTCTGCCGTAAAGTACAGAGGTATCACGCGTTTGTCGCTGGCGGCAGCCAGGTCGGCTCGGATGGCGTCCTGAAACTCTGCGGGCGTGTTGTCCACCACAAACTGCTCCTTGGGAACAATGCCCACTTCGTGCAGCAGAAATCGCGCGAGTCCCACCACGTAGCCACCGTCATGCAGAATATGTACATGGTTGGGAAGCCCGTAGCGAAACTCAAGAAGGAAGGTGGCCAGGTTGTCGATTTCCTCATAGTAGGCCTGTTCTTCTTTGGCGATCAGGGCTTTGATGTCGCATCTGTTTGTTCCCGCGTTGTTTTCACGGGCAAAGGCCGCCACCGTCTCCAGAAAGCGACCGGTTTCTCCCGCGCCTATGGGCAGATGACCAAAACAGACAAAGGGCTGGCCGTATTTTTCGGCCAAGTTTTGAACTATCGGCAGGCCATACCAGGGTGATACCAGGATGTTGAAGTTGGCGCGGGGGATTGTCTGCCACTCGCTGACACCGCCGCTTTCCGGGCCAAACAGGACGTTGACCTGTAAGCCCAGGGCTTCCAGCAGCCGTTTGTATTCACGCAGATTGCCCTTCCAAAACGGATCCTGATAGGGGATGGAGGCAAACAGGTTAACGAGCCTTTTATCAGAGCGTGGCGTGACGTTTGCGGCGAATTTGTGTACGTATTGGTCGATGATGGCGTTGACGACGTCTGAGTGCGCGACCAGATTATTGTGCTTAAATCCAGCAGTATCTACCTGTACGATCGGGCGACCGTCCCTCTTAAAATCGTTAACCACCTGCGCGGTATCGTCGCCGACGATGTCAGCGGTACAGCCGGTCAGCACCACCTGTAAATCGGTGTTGAGCACCTTGTAGGTGCCCTCGATAATTTTGCGCAGGCGCTCGGTTCCCCCAAACACCACCTCCGTTTCGCTAAAGTTTGTGCAGGGGGAGGTCGAGCCGCCCGCATATCCGGTGGAGCGCTCAAAAAATCCCTGAATCATTGTGCCGCAGCCTGGGCCAGAATGCAGTATCGGCACGGCTTTTGGTATTGCAACCACCGATTGCAGCGCGCCGATGGCACAGGTGTAACGCTCCTGCTCAATGAAGCCAACAGGGGAAGAGAGGATGTCATTGAGAGGGTCATCCCCATCATGCTGGACGTTTGTGTGTGCCAAAACCTGAGTTTCTGTTGTAAAAATCGCACCGGCCAGTCCCTCGTCCGCAAAAGAATCCTTCTTTTTGCTCATGTGTCATCTCCTAAAAAGGCGTAGGGTGGCTGCTCAAGCCACCATTTGCTATATGGATTAACAGAATGACGGGACAGGTTTTTAACAAACTCGTCGTTTTCGACGCTTTCCAAGATAGCCTCGCCATAGTTGACCAGCCCCTCATATCCCATGCCAAAGTGTTCATCACCAATAAGCAAGCTGGGGATACCCAACTTGGCTCCCCAGAGGGTCATGCCTCCGTGGCGGGCCAACAGGATGTCGGGACGGATACGATTGAGCACATTGACGAGCTCAAACTCCTGTTTGTTGCAGATGCTCAGGTTGGGTACGTCGCCATAGTCATGAACCATCGCAACCAGGGCATCAGCGTCTTCATTGTCAAAATCGTTGACGGGATCATGGTGAAACAAAGACGCACCTTGAGCCCTGATGCCTAGTTCAGCCAGCACCGCGAGCAGCGAGTGGCCGTGGCCGGCCCCAGCGGTCACATAAGCGCTGCGACCCTTGAGGCGGGCACGTAGCTCATGCACCTGTGGCAGAAATTGCTCGTGGTCATCAGCGATAATTGCCTCTGCTACCTCTGGCTTGCCCAGGAGCGCTCCCAGCGCGCGCAGCCAGCGATCAGTGGCGGCCACACCGTAGGGCGGCGCTGCCCTAAGCGCGGGCACCCCATAGTGCTGCTCCAGGGCGCCGCTGAGATATGACCCCAGGGTTGTGCATGCCTGAACGCTGGCCAGGGCCTCACTTGAGTAGGACAATGACTCGGCGGTAGCATACGGTGTAATAAAGTTGGGTGTAACATCAAAACGCTTAAACCAGCGGCTAAATATGTCGCTGCCCCAAAAGTTGATAACGTTGATAATGGGGCGCTTCTGGCGTGGTGGGCGCACCAGTTTGCGGGCAATGCCGTGATAGCCGGCATCAAAGCCGCTGGTCCAGACCTTAGAGCGAAAGCCCTCGCAGAAGATTGCCACCACCGGAATGCCAAGCTCCTCTTCTGCCTGATCAGCGATGCCCTCAACATCGTCGCCGATGATGCCGCTGGCACAGGTGGTGATAATAAAGATAACGCGGGGATCATCGCGACTGGCAACGGCCCGGATGGTATCGGCCAACTTTTGATTGCCGCCAAAAACCGTGTCCTCCTCGCTTAGGTTGGTGGAGTAGATGTGACGTTGGCTGGCGTGCGAGATGCCGCGCAACGGAGCGTTAACCCGGTAGGTAAACGCAAATTCATGGAGGCATGAACTACAGCCCACCGGGCCGTGGCTGATAACCACACCGTCCTGAACCAGAGTGACCATACAGGCGGCGTTGCTGGTAGAGCAACCCAGGCACTGGGTAAAGCTGCGTGGCTGATCGACAAGGCCGCCGCAACGCTGCTGGGCCAGAAGCTCGGTGGCTTTGCCGGTAAAACCGGTTATCGTGTTCAGGCGGATCTCACGCACCGCAACGGCAGACGCGTGCAGGTTAACTTCAGGCATAGGGCTTCCTTTCTTATTGACTTATCAATAAGCAAATAAGGCGGTGGAGCAAGAATGGGCAAAGCAAGCGCGGTGACAGGGGTGGGCAATCAGGCGGTGCAACAGCGTGAGTGATCCAGGCGGTGCAACAGGGGCGGGCGGGCCGGGGGATGCCTGCGCTTTCTGGCTGCAGAAGATTGCCGCAAAGCCGTTGCTAGATACCGGCTCCCACCGCCTCTCGCACCTCGCCACTCTCGATGGCTACCAGGGTATCAGCCCAACTGGCCGCCCAATCCCTCAGTTCGCTTGGTTCAAGCGGATGAGGCACCGCAGACTGATGGTGCTCATCAATGCGTCGCGCCAACTGGCGATAGATAGCAGCCTGGGTACTTTGGGGAGACGCCTCTATAGTGGTTTTGCCTCCCAACTCGCTTTGCGTTACCGTGATGGAACGCGGTACGTACTGCATGACCTGGGTATGGGTGCGCCTCACAAAATCGTCCACTATCTCGCTTTGGTAGGGATGTACCATGCTGTTAGCGATGACCCCGCCAAGCAGGGCACCGCCGGCGTTGCTATACTTCTGGATGCCCTTAAAGAGATTGTTAGCGGCGTAAATAGCCATGAAATCTGCGCTGGTTACGGTAAAGACATGCTGCGCGATGCCCTCACGAATGGGTACCGCAAAGCCGCCGCATACCACATCACCCAACACATCATAGATAACGTAGTCAAGGTCCAGTTCTTCAAAAACGCGTTGCTGTTTAAGCAGTTGAACAGCGGTGATGATACCGCGACCGGCACAGCCAACACCCGGCGCCGGACCGCCCGCCTCTACGCAGTATATGTTGTTGTAGCCGGTAAAGATGGCCTCGTGGGCGTCTACCTTCTTCTTTTCACGCAGCAGATCCAAGATGGTAGGAATAGAGGCACCATCGCGCAGGGTATTGGTGCTGTCAGCCTTGGGATCACAGCCAAATTGCATGACCCGGTAGCCCATATCGCTTAAGGCGGCGCTGATGTTGGAGGTGGTCGTGGACTTTCCAATGCCACCTTTGCCGTATATTGCGATTTGTTTAGGTTGTTTTGACACGTGTGTTCCCTTCATAAAAAAGCCACGGGTATCTCCCGTGGCCGCGTTTCCGTTGTAGCGTGGTAACTGTTAGTGCGGGGGTCTTTGCAAGGGAAAGACACCCCGTGGTAAGGGTCTGCGGCCGTTATGTCGCCAGGGCATCAAGCCGTGGTTGCGACAGCGCACACGAGCGCCGCCCAGTTTATACGCGCTAATTACTATCTGGCCTAACACGTCACCGCTCCTGTCTGTGTTGGTGTTGGTAATGTATCGCCTGTTCATGCGCCGTTAGCATGAACTTCTCTGCTATTGTATACTAAACCAATAAGTTTGCAAGGTTTTATTTCAAGTGCGGTTGTTTTAGGACGGAGAAGGTGTACGTTGGCAACCGCATGGCCTCTTGAACCGCTTCTTTGAACCGCCACTTCGCTTATGTTCAGGGGCCGCAGGAAAGGCGACAGGTGAAGCCCGTCCTTACCGTTGCCGTGAGTGAAACGCTTCACGGCAAGCTGATAGAGAAGGCTCTTCCCATCAAAGGAGTTACCGTGATACATCAAGCACAAACACCCCAGGAGCCCGATGAGAGCAGGGTGCCATCGTCATTTTCCACGACACAGCCCCTGCGCCTGGAATCACTACTGGTGCATCCACCGGGCGACGGTGATCCGGCGTTTGGTGATGTGGTTGTGCCTGTTCACCTCACTACCACCTTTGAGCAGCTCTCCTGTGGCCAGCCGTTGCGCTATGACTATGCTCGTGGTGGCAATCCCACGCGACAGGTGCTTGAAGACCAGATAGCGGCACTGGAAGGCGTGCGTTATGGCTACGCTTTTGGATCCGGCATGGCCGCTGTTACCGCTGTGCTGGGACTGTTCTCTCCTGGAGACCAGATACTGATTCCCAACAATGTCTACGGTGGCACCTACCGGGTGCTAGAGCGCTATTTCAAACGCTTTGGCCTTATCTATCATATTATTGACTTTACTGACCTTGCGGCTGTTGAGGCGGCACTGCGCAGTGGCGGGGGCGGGGTAAAGGCACTGTTGTTTGAAAGCCCCACCAATCCTTTATTGACGGTTGTGGATATTGCCCAGTTGGCGCATCTTGCCCACGACAGTGGTGCTTTAGCCATTGTTGATAACACTTTTATGACACCTTGTTTGCAAAGACCATTAAAACTGGGGGCAGACATAGTGTTACACAGCGCTACCAAATATCTGGGCGGCCACAGCGACGTACTGGCTGGCCTGACAGCGGTGGTTGATCCGGCCTTGGCTAAGAAGCTGCATTTTCTCCAGTATTCAACCGGTGCCGTGCTCTCGCCGCTGGATTCTTTTCTGCTGCTGCGAGGCATCAAGACCCTGAGCCTGCGCCTGGAGCGAGCCAGCGCCAGCGCCGCGCAACTGGCCTTCTGGCTGGATAGACAACCCCAGGTTTGCCGGGTATTCTATCCGGGTTTGCCCAACCATCCCGGTTACGACCTACAAACTCGCCAGGCCGCCGGTTACGGAGCCCTGGTATCCTTTGAGGTGATACCTGACATTGAGGCCCAACAACTGGCCCGCCATCTTCATCTGATTAAACTGGCCGAAAGTCTGGGAGCGGTGGAGTCGTTGCTTTGCCATCCCGCCACTATGACCCACGCTTCTGTTCCGCCTGCCCTGCGCGCCCACATGGGCATCAGCGATCAACTGCTGCGTCTGAGCGTTGGTATTGAACACCCTGCTGACTTGCAAGCTGATCTGGCCCAGGCGCTGCAAAGCGTGGGGTAGGGCTGCCCAAAAACACCATGCCAGCGCGCTCAGGCTGCTACCCAAGACTTTGGATATGCGCGCCCATGACACGGGCCGTCCAACACACGGGCGCGCACAGGTTGCCACCGTTTGGGCACGCGTTAGGCACGCGTTGTTCGCCGTATGGTTGAACGGGGACGGTTTGTGATACCATCGCTCTAGTATTGTTTTACCGAAGTGGGGGAAACCATGAATACTTCTGACTCCAGCGCCACCAATTCCGGCGCTACCAACTCCAATGCCACCACCGCGCGTGTCACGTCTGCCTCCGCAGCTAACTCCGGCCTTACCAGCGACACCTCTGTTGGTACTACGCATATTGAGCGCGAAACATTTGCGTATGGCAATGATCCATTTCAGGTTTTGGATCTGTACCAGCCGTCCACTCCCAATGGCGCCGCTATCATCGACATTCACGGTGGCGGTTGGGTGCAGGGAAGCCGCCTTAAAGAAGAACGAATGGCTACGCGCTTTGCGCAGGCCGGATACCTGGTTGTGGCGCCGGATTATCGACTGGCCGACGGGCTTGACAAGGCCACTTATCCCGCGCAGGTAGATGATATGCTGTCTGTGTATCAATGGCTCAAGGCCCTGGATCGTCCCGGTTTTAATGGCCAGCGTATCGGTGCCTTTGGCTCATCATCCGGGGGCAATCTGTCGGTAGAACTGGCTGTCAGGGTGGGTATTCCGGCAGCTTCTTGGTCAGGATTGCTTGATTTAGAGGGCTTTATGAAGTCACATTTGGACACCATACCCAAGCGTGCCATTATTGACGATAACGCGCCCAGTGCCAGCATTGATCAGGGTGGCCCTAATGATGCCTACTACAAATGGCTTGTCATCAATCTGCTGGATGGCGATCTGACGCTGTTACATGAGGCGACTGTTATCAATCGCGTCGATGCCCAAACTGGGCCGCTGTTTCTGGCCAATTCCACTGATGAACTGGTGCCGATAGGCGAATTGTTGTCGATGGCTCAGGCCGCTACTGCCGCCCGTCGTCCGTTCTGGTCAACCATCATACCCGGATCTGCCCACGCCATGGGTTACTACAACCAAACTATTGAGCCCACACTGGATTTCTTTGCCGTGTATCTGTGAGCGCAAGAGGCGGCCCGGCCCGTGCCGCCCAGAAGCGCCAGAAACGCTACGTTTGGCATGGGAGTATCTATAAACACAAGAGGCGGCCCGGGCCGCCTCTTTTCTTTTGGTGCTGCAAAGAGGTGTGGGAAGCGGACGGGCACCAAGGAATATTTGCACAACGTGCCGTTGCATTTATTAAAAGACAAAGCCGCCATCTGCAAGGAGATGGTATTACCCATCAACTAACACACAGCTGCATAACTGCTCAGTTCTATTTTTCCCACAGCGTTATGCTCTTTCTTAAGGGCACGCGTCCAAATTTCGCCATCTGTTGACTACTGTTTCCCTTTTGCTGCTTGAGTGAGTACACCTTTAGTGGGGTAAAGCCAAATTGTGCGGCTAACTCAGTTGATATAAAATCAACGGGGATAACTTCGCCGGCATAACGGACATTATCGTTGACAAAAGCAACCTTTGCGCCCTTCTTGCACACCCTGAACAGCTCATAATAGACAAAGGCTAATTCCTCAAAGTAGCCCTTTACCATTTTTAAGATGCCTTTATTGTTAATGTCGCCATTATCATTCCTGATTTTTAATGCTGACACTACCTCTGATAATGCCGCATTTTCTTTTATCACGCGTTTCACCCGGTTAAAGTCAACCATTCTGCCCATAGAATTATAGTAGTCATGCAGGAAATCGAGCTTTGTCCTGTTTTCAACCGTGCAGGATAGTAAGTCTTGCCGTGTCCTCCTGATCTCATCTTCCCCCATGCCCAAAAACGCTAATTCTAGTGCGTAGATACGTGTGTAGTCGTATCTGTTACAGTAGGGCGGTGAAGTGACAACGCCACTGATTGTATCTTTGCGCAACAACGGCAATTCGACAAGCGCGCTACCTTGCTTAAAAACCATTTCAGTGCTTTCAGATAGATTATGCATGCTTGCCTGCAGGTAGACAATATCATCAATGGCTTTGTTTATTTCCCCAGTTAAAACCTGGTTTACCGATGGTAAATCGCCCTTGTCAAGTTTCGCCTTCAACGGTTCACGTCCTGCCGCTATCCGGCACGCATTTGCTTCCATTACCCTTTTTGAGTTAACGGCCCACCGTAAGTATTGACCGTCTTTGGATGTATAGCTCAATCTTTCCAGTGAGTTTAGCAGACAAAGACGTGCAAGCCCCTTGGCTTCATCAGAGAACGAAGAATGCGCAATTTGCTCTGTGTAAAACGGAATGTCTCGCTCAGTTTGGTCGGGATAAGCATGGTGAGTAATGGCTATGCTTTTCACCCTTTTTTTGTAGCTGGCTGGTCGATTTAAGCCAGAAATGAAATCAGCCAATCTGTGCAATTCCTGTACGTTATAGCGCAGAATATTGCCCTTTGCAAACAATGCGACTGCTGTCGTTGGCATGATATCAAAACCAATACTGTTGATTCCTTGCATTTGAGCCACCAGCGCAGTTGTTCCTGAACCAAGGAATGGGTCAAGCACCCTCTCCCCCTTGCCTATTTCCATCTCCTCGAATAGCGTTTCTACTAAGTTAGCAGAAAATCCTTCTTTGTACTTTAACCAACGATGGAGGCAATCCCTTTTGCTTAATTGATAGCTGACAGACTGCCGGTTAAATATGTCAGTGATTTCCGTAATGCCCATGTATTTATCTTCTAGAGCCTGCCTTGCAGATTCTTCACACAGGGCATTTGCAGAAAACCGCTCTACCTTCCAGTTAAAATTGTCAGATTTTATATCAAATAAAGTCAATTGTCGCGCGCTTGATGTGTTCATCTGGTCGTTCTACTCCTTATAGCGATAATAGCCATTTGCAATACTCATATATCTGCTCAGACTTTGTCAGATTTGCCGCAAAGGATAGTTTATGTGTTTGCAGTTGCAAGAAGATTTCCTCGGCCATACTGTTTTCGATAGCCGCTCCCACAAAAGACGTCTGTAAGGAGGGATTTTCACTGCGATAGGCATTGCGGATTCTGTCAAGCGCAGTATTGGCCGTTTTCCAATGTTCATCAGCCCCCGCCGGGTCAATGCCGCCCTTCAACTCTCCAAGCATGAGAGCGGATGTTACGTGCGAAACAATACTGCCGCTATCATAATGACTATGGTCACAATCAAACAGGCACAAATCAATATTTTTCCCGACGATTGGGATAGTGAGATTGAAGGCAAGAGTGCGATTTCCTTGTTCATTTACCCAGGCAATTGCTTTCATGCCATTTTCGATTTCAAAGTCATCATCAGGTTTGATGCTCCAGGTGGTTTTTTCCTGGCTTGCAAGCCAATAGTAATCCATGCCCATTCCAGACATGACAGACAACAAGAACCTAATGAGTTTTTGTTGGGCAAAAGCACCGATAGCATTACGCATGCTTCCACCAAGGCTATCCCCCCTTATGAGCAAGAATCGGTAAACGGCCTCTTCGACAAATTCGTGGCCTGCCGGTTCAAGAAAGTTCTTTATAAGTTCCTGAAGAGCAACATTTCTATCTTCCTCTGTAAAGTATTTGAGAGCCTTATCAGACAAACCGGAAGCCGTTAGCAGCGGCTCTCTGATTTCTGGTATGGTTAGAAGCTCTGACGGCGTTGTAGCTTGCAAAGCAAAATGATGAAAGGCTTTTGCGCTTTCGATAAATGGCTTTGAGCGCTTATTTTTCTCCAACGCAAATTCAACGAATCCCGTCCTTGTCTCTTGCCGCGATGTAACAAGCTCGGTTGCAGAGGAATAAAGCATAGTCGCCCCCTTATTTGTGAGAGTTTTTGTTGAGGCATACGGCACTATTTTATTTCCTGATATACCATACAGTGCCGACCTTTGCGGCAGTGAGTTGATGGGTTTTTATCAAGCGGCGGGCAGGTTTTTCTGACACCGGCGCGTATTGTGCCGTTTGCGCAACAGTTAATAGACCATCAACTATAATGCTGACCTCCCATAAGAATGATAGCATTGTAGCTCAAAAAGTCCAAGCCTTAAAGCTCAAATGAGCACTACCCCCTCCCTGCCCCTATTTAACAAAAATTTGATTTTCTTGTGGGTGCTTTTATTTGGTATAAGCGGGGGTCAGGTTCAATTTTACAAAGGCTTGATGTTCAGCAGACACCGGCCTTACACGCTCTCACTATGATTAACGTAGCAGGTAGTTTTTGCAGACGTTGGCATCTGAGTGCTCAGCCCAGACAAAGGTTACGGTGCACGGGCAACGTCGAACTGCTGTTGAAACAAAACCGAGAAAAGGAGAGCACTATGAGTTTTAGAGACAAGACAATGAGCCCCTCTACCCTTGATGTCAGCTTGAGCAGCAAAAAGAGTCTGTTCAGGTGTATGGTAACCGCAGTGATGCTTACGGTTCTGGTCACCACGGCCCTTATCCTGGTGGGATGCGCAGCCTCTGCTCAGCCAACTTCTAACCCCGGCACAAACACCACATCTGCTGACACCAATGCCTCCAAGACGCCCACTGGCGCCATTAATGTTGTGTCGCGTGAGGATGGTTCAGGTACGCGCGGGGCCTTTGTTGAGCTGTTTGAGGTGCAGAGTACCGATGCACAGGGTAAGGCGGTTGATGCCACAACTCTCAGCGCCGTCATCACCAATTCAACGTCCGTTATGCTCACCACGGTGGCAGGCGACAACAACGCAATCGGTTACATCTCGCTGGGTTCCCTGGATACCAGTGTCAAAGCCCTGAACATCGATGGCGCTCAGGCCACCACTGCCAATGTAAAATCAGGCTCCTACACTATTTCGCGCCCCTTTAATATTGCCACCAAAGGTACTCCCAGTCCAGAGGCCCAGGACTTTATCGACTTCATCCTTAGCACTGAAGGGCAAAAAGTTGTTGCCGATAATCACTATATCGCTGCCAACGAGAAGGCGACAGCCTACAAAAACAGCGGCGTGAGCGGCAAATTGGTCGTGGCCGGCTCGTCTTCGGTAACCCCGGTGATGGAAAAACTCCAAGAAGCCTATGCAACCCTCAATCCCGGCCTCGAGGTTGAAATCCAGCAAGGTGATTCATCCACCGGCATGTCCTCAACCATTGACGGAATCTGCGACATCGGCATGGCCTCCCGTGAGCTTAAGGACTCTGAAACCGGATCCGGCCTGATAAGCCAGATCATTGCCATTGATGGTATTGCTGTTATCGTTAACAATTCAAATGGCCTCTCAGAGTTGGATAAAGAGCAGGTTAGAGATATTTTCCTGGGCGATGTCACCAGGTGGGAAGAACTGGGAGCGTGATACCGTACGGAGCGCCTATTTTGAACAGCGTGAGATTTGGATTTGCCCGCGTTTGGACTACCCGCCGCCTTATGCGGAAAGCACGCCTTTGGGCTACCCACCTCATGCGAAGGCGCCCCTTACCTTCTTGTTGTTTAGCACCCCGCGCCAGGGCGCTCAGGTCGCGAGGCAACAATCTGTCAAGACGCTACAGAAGCTGCAGTAAGTGAGTTGATGCGCAGTGTTCAAACAACAAAAACAGCAAAATCTAACGGTTCACTCTTCCGTCTCCGCCCTCGGTGCCAACGGTCGGTCTGGTGCCAAGGGCGGCTTTAGCTCCGCCGAAACGAGCCTAACCAAGACACACATACAGGCCAATGCTGAGGCAGATGCGGCCTTGAGGCAGGTCAGGCTCAGAGCCCTGCGCGAAACCGCAGCCAAGTTCCTGTTTTTGGCCGCCGCCTGTATCTGTATCATCGCCGTAGCGCTTATCTGCTTTTTCCTGTTTGTGAACGGCGTACCGGCCCTGATCCAAATTGGTTTGCCGGAGTTTCTTGGTGGTGACATCTGGCGGCCGTCAAATGAGGAATTTGGCATCTTTCCGATGATCCTGGGTAGTTTGTATGTCACGGCTGGCGCGATTATCTGTGGTGTGCCAATAGGCATCCTTTGCGCTGTCTACCTTTCTGCCTTTGCCTCGCGCCGCACGGTGCGCCTGGTGCAACCGGGCATTGAGCTTTTGGCCGGCATTCCCTCGGTTGTTTATGGTTTCTTTGGATTGGTCATGCTGGTGCCTTTGATCCGTAATCTGTTTAGTGTGCAGGGCATGAGCATCTTGACGGCATCGCTGATACTCGGCATCATGATTTTGCCCACCATAATAACTATTTCTAAAGCCGCCCTGGACGCTGTTCCGGAGGCGTATTATGAGGGAGCGCTTGCCCTGGGCGCTGAACACGAGCGGTGTGTGTTCAGGGTAGTGTTGCCAGCGGCGCTTTCCGGTATTGTGGCGTCCGTTATCTTGGGCATCGGCCGAGCCATTGGCGAAACCATGGCTGTGGTCATGGTAGTGGGCAATCAAGCCTGGATTCCCTCAGATATTTTGGAAGGCGTGCGCACCATGACGGGAAACATCGTGTTGGAGATGGGCTATGCCGCTGATTTACACCGTGAGGCATTGATCGCCACCGGCGTCGTGCTGTTTGTGTTTATTCTGATAATCAACCTTTTGTTTAGCGTTTTGAAGCGGGGAGCCCGGCTATGAGCAGGCCAGCTGACCCTCATGATGGCGAGCGCTTTGGCGAGCGCAATCCTGACCAGCAGGGGCGCTCATCAGGCGAGGAGCGCATGGATCATGACCTGCGCCGGTTTGACGACCACTTTCTCGATCACGACCTGCATCCTTCTCGCATCCAGCCCTTGGATAACGATTTGCGCCGACCAGGAGATTATCTTGATGATGACGACCTCAGCCAGCTTGAGCATTACTTTACCGGCGATAACCTCAGCCAGCTTGATGATTACTTCTCAGACAATGGGCCCGTAAGGGAAGCAGCCCAAGCCGCTTTGGCGCCTGAGGCTGCGCCGGCCGCTTCAGTTCCTGTTGGCTCTTTGCATGCTGTCCCTGGTGCTGCCTCACTTGTACCCAACCGCTCTGAAACTTCGGCGCGGGCCTTTCGCCAGCCGCGCAAGAGCCGCCTTGGCAGACCTCACACGCTAGGATCATGGTTCCTGCGTGCCAGCGTTTATCTAAGCGCGTCTGCCGCTGTTGGGGTTCTGCTGTTTATTGTTGGCTATATCTTTGCGATGGGTCTACCGCATATCAGTCCTGACCTGTTTGCCCTTACATACAATTCAACCAACGTCTCGCTGATGCCAGCACTTATCAACACCCTGCTCATGACCGTACTGGCGCTGCTGATTGCCGTGCCTCTGGGCCTGGGCGCAGCCATCTACCTAACAGAGTATGCTGGACGCGGCAATCGTTTAGTGAATATCGTGCGCATCACCGCCGAAACCCTGGCTGGCATTCCCTCTATTGTGTACGGCCTGTTTGGGTTGCTGTTTTTTGTGACCTATCTGGGATGGAGGATGTCAATTTTGGCCGGTGCCTTTACGCTTGCTCTGATGATTCTGCCCCTGGTCATGCGCACGTCTGAAGAAGCGCTCAAAGCCGTTCCTGATCTCTATCGCGAAGGCAGCTTTGGTTTGGGAGCAGGAAGATTGCGCACGGTGTTAAGGGTATTGATACCATCAGCCGCTCCGGGCATTTTAGCGGGCATTTTGCTGGGCATTGGCCGCATTGTTGGAGAAAGCGCGGCGCTCATCTACACGGCTGGCACGGTGGCCGCAGTGCCAGAGAGTCTGTTTGATTCTACGCGTACGTTGTCTGTTCATATGTATGTGTTGGCCAGTGAAGGACTGCACATCGATAAGACATACGCCACAGCCGTGGTGCTGTTATTGCTGGTTTTGTTGATAAATACGATGGCGGCGATGCTGGCGCGTCGGCTTACTGCGAAAGGATGAATCATGCTTGAAAATCGCAATGACTACTCACCACTCCTGGCTGATCCAAGACCTCCTTTTGGTGGTCAGGTTGTTGTTCCTGACGCACCTGCCGCTTGCGCCCCTGTTGGTTCTCCTTCTGATGCTCCTTCTGCCCTTGCCGTAGAGCTTGCTGTGGAGCCTCCAGGTACCGCCACTGCCATGAGGACTGAGGCGGCAACCAGGATAGCCCAGGCCGTCCTACCCAGACAGGCCCCTGCCATCGCCCTAAAACCGCCTCTGAGCGCTGAGCACACCTTGTTATCGGTGACTTTGCCGGTCATAGAGGGTCGTGCCGATCTGGCGCCAGTGGCCACCCTGCCTGCTCCTACCAAACTCGACATCCACAACCTGAACCTGTATTATGGTGGCTTTCAATCCCTGATAGACATCTGTCTGCCCATTGCCGCTCATCAGATCACGGCTTTTATTGGACCATCGGGTTGCGGTAAATCCACCCTGATCAAGACCCTCAATCGCATGAATGATCTCATTGAAGGCTGCTGCCATACCGGGTTAATCACTTTGGATGATGTGGATATTGACAGGGATATGGATGTCAATCTTCTGCGCAAACGCGTTGGTATGGTATTTCAAAAACCCAACCCCTTTCCCATGAGCGTCTATGATAACGTAGCTTTTGGCCCGCGCACACACGGCATCAAATCTAAGGTCCGCCTGGATGAGGTGGTAGAAAAAGCGCTTGTTGATGCAGCAATTTTTGACGAGCTCAAGGATCGTTTGAAAAAAAACGCGCTGGGCCTGTCAGGAGGTCAGCAGCAACGCCTGTGTATTGCTCGGGCGCTGGCCGTAGAACCAGAAGTGTTATTGATGGACGAGCCCACCTCAGCGCTTGATCCCATCTCTACCGCTAAGATTGAAGATCTGGCCGTGCTACTTAAACAGCGCTTTACTATTGTTATTGTTACTCACAATATGCAGCAGGCGGCGCGCATCTCTGACAAAACTGCCTTTTTTCTCCTTGGCGAACTGATAGAGGCTGCTCCCACTCCTGAACTGTTTTCAGCTCCAACAGATTCACGCACCGCTGACTATATTGGTGGTCGCTTTGGGTAACGGTCGTTTTGGGTAGCGGCCGCTTTGGGTAACGGTCGCGCCGGGCAATCACCACTTCAGGGTAGCAACAACAACCCAAAAAGACACGCGGGTTCTAAAAGATGCGTGGGTTCTGATACCATATGCCCAGTGAAACGGCTCGTTCACATTCCCTTTCCAGCGCCGCCCATCGCGCTTAGTTTGACGTCCTCTCTGCGTCAAGGTGTCCGGCGCCGTCCATTTTGCCGATGCGACGAAAGGCGGCCCTGAGAATGATCTACTACGTAGAGGACGACCCTAACATCCGCAATCTGGCTATCTATACTCTTGAGCAATCCGGCATGCCCGCCTGCGGGTTTTCCACGGCCAGGGAATTGTACGCCGCCTGCCAGGAACAGCTGCCCACGTTGATTTTATTAGACATCATGCTGCCGGAAGAAGACGGCATCAGCGCGCTCAAGCACCTGCGCTCTCAGGTTGAAACCGCCAACATTCCTATCATGATGCTTACGGCCAAAAGTTCAGAATTTGACGTTGTGACCGGCCTGGACAGTGGCGCGGATGATTATCTTTCCAAGCCCTTTGGGATGATGGAGCTGGTTTCGCGCGCCAACGCCCTTTTGCGGCGTAGCGAGCGTTCATCTGAGCAATCGACAGAAGATGAGGCTGCCAAAACTATTGAGGTTTTGGGGGTGCAACTCTCGCCCGCGCGGCGCTCAGTAACCGTGAATGGGAGAGAAGTTGTGCTCACGCGCAAAGAGTTTGATTTGCTGTATCTCCTGATGAAGAACAAGGGCCTGGTGTTTACCCGCGAAAATCTACTTACGCGTATCTGGGGTTGGGATTTTGGCGGCAATACGCGCACGGTGGATGTGCATATACAAACCTTGCGCAAAAAACTTGGCGCTGCCAGTTCAATCGTAGACACGGTGCATGGGGTAGGTTATCGTATTCGCGAAAGCGAGGGCTGAGAAAGTCGTGGCGCAAACTGTGGGGATACGGCCGCTGTTCAGGCAGATTTTTCGCAGCATTTTCCTGGTGGCGCTGGTCACCTTATTGGTGGGGATTGTGCTGATGGGTGCCCTTGTCTACCTTTCTCAGGGCGTGGCTGAGCAGCAGGAACTGGCTAGGGAATTGCGCTTGATTAGGCAAACCCTGCCCGTCCTTGACAATCCCGCTCACTATATCAATCGCTTAGGCTCAGACGATCTGCGCGTGACTTGGATTGCGGCAGACGGCAGTGTGATGTATGACAGTGAGGTTGCCAACACAGCTCAGATGGATAACCACCTGGCAAGAAGTGAGATTGCCCAGGCCCTGGCTACGGGCGAAGGGCAATCCAGCCGCTATTCCGATACCTTGGGCGAAGTGACCTACTACCACGCCCTGCGCCTGGCTGACGGCTCGGTGTTGCGCATCTCTCGCTCCTACAGCAGCGTGTTTTCCCTGTTGAGTACCCTGCTTGCTCCGGTTTTAGTTGCAGCCATTGCTATCGCCGCAATGGCGGGCCTGGTAGCCAGAACAACAGCGCGTTCGCTGGTTTTACCCATTAATCGCTTGGATTTGGATCATCCGCTGCAAAACGATGTCTATCCAGAATTAGACCCGCTTCTAAGGCGCATGGAGGCCCAGCGTGAGCGCATTGAGACTCAGACGGACGAGGTAGCGCGTAGCCGCAGGGCTTTTACCGCCAATGTCTCTCATGAACTCAAAACCCCACTAACGGTGATTTCCGGCTATGCCGAGCTGCTAAAAACGGGCCTGGCCCGTCCCGAGGACAGTCAGCACTTTTCTGAGCTTATTTATGGCGAGGCCCAGCAAATGAAGCAGTTGGTAGAGGACATCCTGGTGGTGTCGCAGCTGGAAGAGCGTACCGAGATGACCTCTGCTACCGATGCTCCGGTTACACCTGATGCCCAGACAGACGTTGATATATGCCTGCTAACTGAGCGCGTGGTTGAACGCCTGGAGCCCTTTGCTCAGCAGAACCAGGTCACTATCGCATTAAACTTCTGCCAGCCCCAGGTACTGGTGCGTGGCTCCCCCAATATCCTAAATGCCATCGTCTACAATCTCTGCGAAAACGCTATTAGATATAACAAAATAGGCGGCTCTGTCAGCGTAAGCATCGGTTATGTCGATGGAGATAACAGGCCACCACCACTGCCACTCGTGCCAGCCACGGATGCCACGAGTGGCAGTGCCACCAGTGCCGGTGCGGTTGAAAACGACACGGTTGGTTGTAGTGTCTGGCTGCGCGTGACCGATACCGGAATCGGCATCAGGCCATCCAAGCAAGACAAGGTCTTTGAGCGCTTTTACCGCGTGGATCACACCCGTTCGCGAGAGACGGGCGGCACCGGCCTGGGGCTTGCCATCGTCAAGCACGGCGTACAGTACCTGGGTGCCAGTATTGAGCTGCAAAGTACCCCTCAGCAGGGTACAAGCATCACGGTGATATTTGCTAAACCCGTGTGAGAGACAGGTTCTGACGAGGGCGGCAGAGTTGAGAAGGTACCCAAATCACCTCACACGCATCTATAGGGCGCAAAGGAACCAGGCCTCCTCTGGTCCCCCGCCTCCTTGCGGGTGGCGATTTGGCAAATAGAAGTCCTTTTGTCTTACCCTTTGTCTTGTATTATTGTTACGATAGGCGATATACCCCTGCGCGCTTGTGCTATACTATGCGCTGTTAGCACAAGCAGGTAAGACAGGCACCAAGGCAAGGCACCACCAAGACACGCACTACCAAGCAAGGCACCACAACAGGCAGTCTGAAGGGAGCGGGAACACATGAGCGCAAAAACATCCAGAATATGCCCGGGGGGGGGGGGCTCATAGCTTAGCTCTTCGCCCGTCACCCCAACACCACCGTGCAACCTTACGTTTCAAAAATTTTGTGCATCCCGCGCACTTATCCCCTCTCCAAACCCCACCACAAATATATAAACTAGCTAACAATAAGGGCTTTACCCTGGTAGAACTCATCGTTGTTGTTGTGATTTTGGGCATACTGCTCGCCATTGCCATCCCCGCGCT
>JAITRZ010000034.1 GCA_031288185.1 Coriobacteriales bacterium | reverse complement strand
CCGCGGGGCCGCCCCCCCCCCCCCCGCCCCCCCCGCCGCCCCCGGCCGCGCTGGGGGGGGGGGGGAGGGGGCCGGTGGTTGCCGTGAGAATGCCTGCTGAGGATGAGATGGCAGGGGTGGTTGAAGTGGTGGTGCTGGCTGAGGCGACTGTGTAGAGTGGGGTGACTCGGCCGGCTGGAGCGGTTGTGCTTCCGGCGGAGAGGCCGGCTGAAGTGGCTGCTGGAGCAACTGGCCCGGCTGCGGCGGCCGCACCGATTGGGGAGGCGCTTGTTGAGGCCAGGGTTGGGAGTGTTGCTGTGTACCCGCAGTAGGCGGATACGAGGGAGCCTTAAGCTGCGCAATCCAGATCTTTAGCTCATTTAATTGCTTTTTTACAGAACGGGTATCCAGCCAAAGAACAATCAGCAGGATGAGCATGGCACTTACCGCAAAAAACATGAAAAGGTCAAGCATCACTACCACAACCTTACCTTGCAATCGTCGCCAGAAGAGCGCAGGTGGGCTCTATGCTTCTCTCGCTTGCTGTACGCTTCTCCCGCTTCAGTGTGTTCCGCTTTTGGGGAAAAAGGTGCTCAGACAGAGTGCCTAAAAAGGGCGTTCAGACCTTCCGTTTAGCCTTCCTCATCATCAAGCAAGTTGCGAATCCTTGAGGGATCAACGGCGATACCTGGCCCCATCGTAGAGGCAAGGGTGATGGATTTAAGGTAGCGGCCCTTGGCAGCGGCAGGTTTGACGCGTAACAGCTCATCCAGTAATGTGCTATAATTTTCAGCAATTTTTTCAGGTTCAAAAGAAACCTTGCCGATGGGAACGTGACAGATGCCGTAACGATCAGCGCGATATTCCACACGACCGGCCTTTAACTCGGAAACGATTTTGGAGATGTCATTGGTAACGGTGCCCAGCTTAGGGTTGGGCATCAGGCCGCGCGTGCCAAGGATACGTCCAAGACGACCTACGCGAGACATCATATCGGGCGTAGCGACCGTAGCGTCAAAGTCTAAAAACCCATCCTGAATGCGGGCAATCAGGTCGTCGGAACCAACCACATCAGCACCCGCCTCTGTGGCTTCACGAGCTCGCTCTCCTTCTGCAAACACGGCTACGCGTACGCTTTTGCCCGTTCCGTGGGGAAGCGAGACGGAACCGCGCACTTGTTGGTCGGCCTGACGGGTGTCAATTCCCAGGCGAAAATGAGCCTCGACGGTTTCATCAAACTCGGCGCTGGCAACCTCTTTTACCAAGCGGGCAGCCGCCAGTGGCGCATACAGGCGATCCTGTTCATAGTGCTGGCTTTGCTGCTGACGTTTCTTGCTGATTTTTGGCATGATCTGTCCTCTCTTAAAAGGGATGGTGGTTTGCGGGTCATGCTGGCCCTCCCACGTACCGGCTGCAAGCAGATAATAGGTACTACCGCCTTGTGTTGGCTCGCCTCAGGGCACCCGGCGCGCTACCCTGTTTGGCCTGGCCACTCAACGGTTGTCACGTGTCACGCGGCCTCGCTCCAGCACCTGCTCACAGGCCAAGCTACTGCCAGTGCGCACTCAGGCTCATAAGCCAAGCCACTCCGGCACCAAGGCAACTATGAGGCCGCCTCCACAAATTCATCAGTGGCCTGTTGTTCCTCAAGTTCATCAACCTGTTGAGTGAGTGGTGCCAGTTGAGGTTTATGGCGAGCATAGACGCCCGTATCAGCGATGCCCTGGATACGCACACCCATTGAGCGGGCCGTACCTTGGACAACTTTCATGGCCGCGTCAAGGTCATTAACGTTCAGGTCGGGCATTTTTGTTTCAGCAATCTGGCGCAACTGCTCCTGGCTGAGCTCGCCCACCTTGGTGGTATGGGGCTCACTGGAGCCAGATTCCAGGTGCAGCGCCTCTTTGATAAGGACAGCCGTAGGCGGCGTTTTGGTGATAAAGTCAAAGCTCTTGTCCTCATACACCGTTATTTCTACCGGAATAATCGTTACGCCCTTATCGGCGGTGGCGGCATTAAAAGCCTGACAGAACTGCATGATGTTAACGCCCTTGGCTCCCAATGGCGGGCCGATAGGCGGCGCCGGAGTGGCAGCGCCAGCAGGAATCTGTAGCTTGATCAAACCTATGATCTTCTTTTTTGGAGCCATTGCTCATTCTCCTTTTCCAGCCGCTGAAAGCGACACATCTAACCTTGCCCGTGGCTTGTTTTTTTAGTAATCCTTCGCAGGAAGCCTCGCGAAAGCACCTATGACAGCACTCCTTTGGCCCCACAACCGCGACGCGATTGTGGCTCAGTCGGTTTTGCGCAACGCGAAACCGGAACCGCCAGCGTTACAGTCGCGTGACCTGATCATAACTTAACTCTACCGGCGTTTCCCGACCAAAGATGGACACCAAAACTTTAATCTTTCCCGCCTCTGGATTGACCTCAGAGATGCGACCATCAAAGTCAGCCAACGCCCCGGACACTACCTTCACGCTCATGCCCGTGCTTAGACTGGACGAGGTACGCTTGGGGGTAGTGTCGTCAGAGTGCTTCATTATCTTATTGTATTCTTCACGACTGAGCGGGGTTGGTTTGCCCTGAGCGCCTACAAAGCCCGTTACTCCCGGTGTGTCGCGCACCAGACTCCAGGTTCGCTCATCTATAGCCAGCTTGCCATCTGATTTGCGCTCAGCTTGCAGCTGCACCAGCACATAACCCGGAAAAACATTCTTCTTTTTAGCAACCCTTCGGCCGCCGTCTTTGATTTCCACCACTTCTTCTGAGGGTATCTGGATGTCAAAGACCTTGCCCTCACAGTCCAAAGCCTCAATACGATGCTCGATATTGCGCTTAACCCTATTCTCATAGCCACTGTACGTGTGCAGAACATACCATTTCTTGGCCATTACTGTTGCCCTTCCTGCGAATTGTTTGCCTCAGACGGATTGGCTGCGTCCTCAGAGGTGCCACTGACACCAGTAGAATCGGCAGAACTTTCAGTGGCGGTCGCCGTGTTGGTGGTCGCGGCACCAGTTTCAGTCGCGGCATCGGTCGCAGTTGCAGTATCGATGCCACCAGCACCCTCAGCCCCTGTGCCTTCGATCCCCGCTGTAGCATCCACAGCGCTCGCGTCAAGGGCTGTCCCCGCAGTGCTTATGTCAGGAAAGATCTGTCCGTAGAGGTTAAGCAACGTGATCATCACCTGGTCGAGTATAAATATCAGCACCCCAAAAAATATCAGGGCAAAAATCACGATAATCGACATATTGAGAACTTCGCCACGGGTTGGCCAGGTTGTGCGTTTTATCTCTAAACGCACGGCCTTGAAATACTCAAAGGCGCGCCTAAAAAGGTTAGGTTTTTTCGCAGTTTTTTTGCCATCCCTAACCTTGGCCGCAGCCTTACCCGTTGGGCGGCCGCCACCTGAAGTTGTATTTTTGGCTTTTGTGGACTCTGGCTGCGCGGAGCGCTTGGCGCTCAGTTTATTGTTGCCAGACTGAACGCCTGAAGCATCTGAAGCGACATTCTGTCGCTTGAAACGACGGGTGGCGCCCGTCGAGGTATCGACTTGACGCGAAGAATCACCCGCCTGGCCAGCGCGAACCGCAGAGGCATCTGCCTGCCCGGCTTTGGGGATCGCACTCATGTTCGTACGCGCATTCGCAGCCGTATGCGCGCGCGACACAGCAGGAGCGCCCGGCGCCTGAGTAGACGCTGGTCGCTTGGCTCGCTTTCTCGTTCGTTTCTTTGCCATCATTTTCCTGTTCAAAGAACTGGCAGGCCAGGAGGGACTCGAACCCCCAACATGCGGTTTTGGAGACCGCCGCTCTACCAATTGGAGCTACTGGCCTGTTCTAAGGCTCCTCAACGCTAGCGGGTTTCCTTGTGCAAGGTGTGTCCTTGGCACCACTTACAGTACTTCTTAAATTCGATACGTTCAGGATTGTTCTGCTTGTTCTTTGTGGTCGTATAGTTACGACGCTTGCACTCTGAACAAGCCAACGTCACCAGGGTTCTCATACATCCTCCGAAATACCGAGCCCACCTGGCCACCAAAAAGCGACCGGCCCGGCTTGTTAAGGTGCCGCGATTGCAAGGCCCGACAGACTGCGACGGGCCTTGAAAACCGCAGAAACACTCTACTTGATGATCTTTGTAACGCGCCCGGAGCCGACGGTACGGCTGCCCTCGCGAATGGCAAAGCGTAGGCCCTCTTCCATGGCAATGGGGGCAATGAGCTCACCGCGCAGGGTGATATTATCGCCCGGCATAGCCATTTCTACGCCTTCCGGCAGATGCGCCACACCGGTGACATCCGTGGTGCGAAAATAGAACTGGGGGCGATAGCCGTCAAAGAAGGGACTGTGGCGTCCGCCTTCTTCCTTGGTAAGGATATAGACCTGGGATTCAAATTCAGTGTGCGGGGTCACGCTGCCGGGTTTGCAAAGCACCTGGCCACGCACAATTTCCTCACGCTTGATGCCCCTAAGCAAGATACCCACGTTGTCGCCAGCCTCGCCCTGATCCAGTATTTTGCGAAACATCTCCACACCGGTACAGACAGTCTTGGCGGTTTCCCTGATGCCAACAATTTCCACATCATCGTTTACATGAATAACGCCGCGCTCGATACGTCCCGTAGCCACCGTGCCGCGGCCGGTGATGGTAAAGACGTCCTCTACAGCCATGAGGAAGGGCTTTTCGGTATCGCGCTTGGGTGTGGGGATAAAGTCGTCAACTGCGTCAATAAGTTCCCAGATAGCCTTTTGCGCCTCTTCGTCACCTTCCAGCGCCTTAAGCGCCGAGCCGCGAATAACCGGTATGTCGTCGCCGGGAAACTCGTAGTTAGTGAGTAGTTCGCGCACTTCCATCTCTACCAGCTCTAGCAGTTCTTCGTCATCGACCATATCCACTTTGTTTAAGAAAACCACGATATACGGTACGCCCACCTGGCGGGCCAGCAAGATGTGCTCGCGGGTCTGGGCCATGGGACCATCGGTAGCAGCGATTACCAAAATAGCGCCGTCCATCTGGGCCGCGCCAGTAATCATGTTCTTTACATAGTCAGCATGGCCGGGACAATCCACGTGGGCATAGTGACGCTTTTCCGATTCATATTCGATGTGAGCAATGGAGATGGTGATGCCACGCTCACGCTCCTCCGGTGCCTTGTCGATGTCCTCAAAGGGCGTATAATCTGCCAGACCCTTGGTTGACAGCGTGCGGGAGATAGCCGCCGTTAGGGTGGTTTTTCCGTGATCGACATGGCCGATGGTGCCAATATTGACATGCGGCTTGGTGCGCTCGAACTTTTGCTTTGCCATTTTAGTTCCTCCTTAGATTGGCGCGCTTGGCGCGCGAGTTTTGCGCACAATCGCGCAGGTATGCCCTTTGCACCACTGAGGCGCGCGCGCGCGCGCGGTTTGCATTGGGGCGGGCCGACCAAGTTGCCGCAGGGGCTTTGGGCGATCCTTTGAACGTGAGCGCGCTTACGCGCGCGGTTTGCAATGGTAGCGGTGACTGGATTTGAACCAGTGACTCCACGGGTATGAACCGTGTGCTCTGACCAACTGAGCTACACCGCCAAGAAATTTCAGGTGATCAGTCAAGGGAGTGGACAGACAGACAACTGGTGGGGGCGCATGGATTCGAACCATGGTAGGCAAAGCCAACGGGTTTACAGCCCGTCCCCTTTAACCACTCGGGCACACCCCCAGATGTCATGTGCTGGAGCCCACAACCGGACTTGAACCGGTGACCTCTTCCTTACCAAGGAAGTGCTCTACCGACTGAGCTATGTGGGCAACATTCATTACGACGGCCTCTGCCCCGACAGGCACTGTTTTGGTGCTGTCAACGGTGGGAGAATGCCGCGTTGAAGCGTGGTTATGCTCACAAAAAAACTCTGTGCACTTGTCAAGTTGCAGGCTATCGCACACAGGTCTCCCTGCGCGCGGCTTTAGCATAGTACTGGAAAAGCCCGTGGCGGTCAAACGTCTGCTCAAACAAACGCCAAACAGACGGCAAACGGACAGTTCTGAAGTTGCGGCTCAGATGTGATTGCCCGGATGTGACTGTGCCTGGTGTGACAAAGCACACCGGCAAACGACGGTTCAATATCTGTTATATGAAAGCACAAAAACTAAAGGGTAGCGGGGACAAGGTCATCAAACTGGAAGTTGGAATGACGGCTTTGCGCACCGTTTGCCTCTCCCTGTTTTGCTTCTCCCTGGTCACCTGTGGTGTTTTGGTTCCAAGCCACGCGACCTCCAAGAGCGCGCTGACCGATGTCAAGGCGGTATTGCTTGCCAGGAAAGTCGATTAAATCAACGGCACGATAGGCCTGGGCGCGGGCCTCCTCAAAGCTGTTGGCAAGGGCAGTGACATTGAGAACACGGCCGCCATCAGTTAAAAGTCTGCCGCCAGAATCGCGGCGGGTACCAGCATGAAAGACAGTCACGTTGGGCAGCGCCTCAGCGGCTTCTATGCCGCTGATAGGTTGGCCCGTCTGATAGGTGCCTGGATAGCCGGCAGATGCCAGTACCACGCTGATGGCCCATTGGTCAGACCAGCGAAGCACGTCCTGCTTTAGGTCGCCGTTTCCTACGGCAAGCATCACTTCCAGGAGATCGCTTTGCAAAAGCGGCAGCACCACCTGTGTTTCCGGGTCACCAAAACGGGCGTTGAACTCCAAAACTCTGGGGCCTTGATCGGTAAGAATAAAGCCGCCGTAGAGAACACCCCGATAGTCGATACCCTCACTTTGCAGGGCAGCCACCGTTTGTTCCATCAGTTTGATCATGGCGTCATGCTCCGCGCGGCTAACGATGGGTACCGGTGAATAGACACCCATGCCGCCTGTATTGGGCCCCCTGTCGCCTGCCAGCGCCCGCTTGTGATCCTGGGCAGGCACCATAGGCATCATCGTCTGACCATCCACAAAGGCCAAAAGTGAACATTCTGGCCCCACAAGGTTTTCTTCGATGACTACCTTTGCGCCCGCCTGACCAAAACGGCCGGCAAAACATTCACGCACGGCGCAGCGGGCTTCTTCATCGCTTTGGGCTACAGTAACGCCTTTTCCCGCCGCCAGACCGTTGGCTTTGATAACGATGGGAGCGGGATGATCCTCAAGATAGTCAAGCGCCAGCTCCTCGGAAGTAAAGACGGCGTAGGCCGCCGTAGGAATATCATATTTGCACATCAAATCCTTGGCAAAATGCTTGGAGCCCTCCAGGCGAGCCCCGGCTGCGCCTGGCCCAAAGACAGCAATACCGGCAGCACGCACTATGTCAGCAACGCCACCCACCAGCGGAGCCTCAGGCCCGATAACTACCAAACCCACTGCTTGTTCCTGGGCAAAGCGGCAGACTGCCGCCGCATCCAGTATGTCCAAGACGACGTTTTGGGCACCGGGAGCGCTACCGCCGTTGCCGGGTGCCACATAGATGCTACCGCTATCAGGCGATGCGGCTAAGGAACGCACCAGAGCGTGCTCACGTCCGCCTCCTCCTAAAACCAGTATGTCCATCACTACCTCCTTCACTTGTTCAAAGGCAAAAAACGCCCCAACCTATCGGGGCGCAAGCAGGGGACGACACATCCCGCCGCCACATTCCTCTTTCATCCTGGCGGCAATTTCCCCGGCCATCGTCATGGTGGGAAGGAGCATCAGCCGCGTTCCTTTTTCATCCTGGCGGCAATTTCCTCCTCCGCCAGAAAATGGATATTTGCTGAAGGCAGAGCGCTTAAAAAACTCTGCCCGTAGAATTTGGTAATAAGCCGCTTGTCCGCCAGCACCAGATAACCGCTATCCTGACTGGAGCGAATAAGGCGACCTGCGGCCTGTTTGAGGCTGATGATGGCTTCAGGCAGGCTGTAACGTATCCAGGCTCGACTTTCGCGGGCCTCCCTTTCCCGTTGCAGGGGATCATTGGGACGCCCAAAAGGCAGCTTGGGGATAATAACACAACGCAGGGTCTGACCCGGAGCATCAAAACCTTCCCAAAACGAGCGCAGGGCAAACAGCGAAAGACGCTCATCGGCAATGAAGCGCTCACGTAGCTGGGTTTTGGAAACTCCGCGAAACTGGCACAGCAGGTTGATGTCGGCGGCCTGGAGGCGGTCCTTGAGCCGGCCATACATCTCTTCCATATCCCGACGATTGGTGAAGAGGGTTAGCACTCCCCCACCCAGAGACGTGTGGATCAGAAATAACAACCCCTCCAAGGCATCGTCATAGGAGCTGCGCTGGTAGAGATTGTTGGGTTCAGGCATAGTTGTGGGTACAAAAACGGTCATGTTGGCATCAAAATCATAGCTTGATCCCAAGGCCAGGGTACGCAAGCGCTCATCAGGCACCTCATCAAGGCCCATCGCCCGCAAAAAATAGCCAAACCGATCATTGTCGCCCAGAGCTATGGTTGCTGAGGTATACACGACGCTGGAGTTTTGGGGATAAAAATCATCCATAAGTGCCGCTCCCACATCGTAATAGGATGCCACCAGCTTTCCGCCATGCAGTATGCCACGTCTGTCTAACAGCGCCGAGTATACGTAGTTGGTGTTGGCACCATCCAAAACCAGCCCTAGCACTTCCAGGGTCTCCATCAGTTGCGTTTGGATACCTTCCAGACTGCTTGAAACCTCTCGCTGGGTTTCCGCTATCTGAGGATAGGCTTCGCAGGCCTCAAGTAGTGACCGCAAAGCGCCTACCAATGCCTCAAGTTTACGCATCAGACTGCGACCACTGCTTAACACTTGTCCCCACTCAACGCTTTGACGCAGGGACTCATTAATCCACAGTTCTATCTGGTTGTAGTCAGACGCGTCGGCCAGCGTTACCAGTTCCTGTACATAACTGCCAAATGACTCGAGAAGCACACCAAGCGGCTTGGCCTGATTGAGCACCTTATGGGCCAACATAACCAACAGAGTGTCGCCGTCATCTTGCTCATCTTTGGAAAACAGGGTATCGCCGTCACCCTGCTTGTCTTTGGGCAGCAGGGAGCGCGCGGCGCCGCCGGGATGCAGCAGCGCCTTGATGGTTTCATCCAAAAGTCTAAAATCCAGCTCCCGGCTAAACTGGTCGCGGGCTTCCTGTTCAGCGGCGTGTGCCTCATCCACCACCCAATGTCGCACAGGCGGTAGCAGTTTTCCGTCGGTCTGGGCATCCAAAAAGAGTAAGGCGTGGTTGGTCACCACGATGTCAGCATATTTGGCTTGGCGACGCATGTTGTGCAACAGGCAGGCACCATACTGCGCGCAACGATGGCGCAGACAGTCCTCGCTGCTGGCCACAACCTGAAAACGCGGTACATCCTGCCACAGCAGATTAACAACATCCAGATCGCCCGTCAGACTCTGACAGACGTAGCTAAGCAGCTGCGCGAGCAGCGCCGGCTCACCCCGATACGCAGTGTGACGACGCGTCGCTCGCAGCAATTTACGCAGACAGGGGTAGTGGCTGTAGCCCTTTAACATCAGGTATTGCAGGCCGGGGGCAGAGGCATTGGGGTCAGAAGCACGGGGGTCAAAAAAGTCCTGGTTGTCTGTTGCGGTCATGATGCCCGGAGAGGAACCGGCCGGTTGCGCAGAGGGAGTGGGATCGGCTGGCTGGCCGAGGGCGTTACGTGCAGGGGCACGATCGGCCGGCCGGCCGGAGATGGTGGCTTCGGACGAAGGGGTGGGCGACGCATCGGTGGCAGCGATGTCGGTGGATGACGTATCAAGAACGACAGACGAAGGGGTGGGCGACGCATCAAGAACGACACTGTCCGGTGAAGAGCTGGCTGGCTCCCCGCCTTGAAAACGTTGACGCAGGGCCGCGTCCAAGCGGGGAAGCTCATGATAGATCAGCTGGTCAAGCAGGGCATTGGTTTTAGTAGCGATGCCACAGGTAAGCCCGTTACGTTTGGCAAAAAGGGCCAGGGGCAGCAGATAGGCCATCGACTTACCAACACCCGTACCCGCTTCAATGGCGCTAAAACAGGAGTCATTAAGGGCTTCGGCAACCGCTTGTGCCATCTCCAGTTGCTCGGCGCGACCTTCATAGTTTGGATACATCATACCCAGCAGGCCCTCCGGGCTATATTCCCACGCTAGTTCGAGCGCGCCCACCGGAACCAGAGAATGTTCGTTATCTTCCATCTGCTGGACATCGACTTTGGGCTGGCGGCGTAAAGCAGTGGTTAGTTCTGTGCGCACCTTGTGTAACATAAAAGGAGGAGCATCCTCCAGACGCGTGAAGCCGGCCTGCCGGCATTGAGATTCTGCAACCATCGCCAACACTGAACGACTTGACCACGGCGTGTCAGGAAACATGTTAATATAATAAGCACAAAGTCCCGCGGGCAGATCACCTAAAGCCACCAAAATCACGCGCCAGATAACTGCCAGCGCTTCAACGTCGTCAATGGCACGGTGGGTTGAGCGCTTTTCTGGCGCAAAGGCCGCGCTCAGACTTTCCAGATTGTGTTCTCTAAGCAAAGGCAACGCAATCCGCGCCAGCTCCAGGCTGTCTATCCAGGGCTCTGCTGCCAGTAGTGGAGGCAGCGCCTGGGTTTTGCTGGGCAAACTGTCTGCGGATAGGGCGGCCTGAATAAAGCCTTGGTCAAAACCGGCGTTATGAGCGATTATCGGCCGGTTACCACAGAACTCAGCCAGTTGCGCCAGTGCCGCAGGCGCCGCAGGAGCATCGCGCACATCGGCGTTGGTGATGGTTGTTAGGGTAGTAATCTGTTCTGGAATCGGTTGCTGTGGATTAACAAAGGTCGAAAAGCGCTCCAGCATCTGAGAACCTTGTATGCGTGCGGCAGCTATCTCAATGAGGGCATCACGCTGTGGGCTGAAGCCGGTTGTCTCCACATCTAAGATGACAAACTCAGGTTCCAGAGTGGCCAGAGAAAAATCGCGGGCCCGTTTGGCTAAACGGGCGTAGTTGGCGCTGGCATGGGCATCAGCGCCGGGGATCAGGATACGCTTGAGTTCTGGCGATAAGGCAGGCAATTACTCAGGACTTTCTGGACGATTGCCCACCGTCTGCCGGTCATCACCGTGCTGTTTAACCGGCTGATTATCAGTTATATGACGCGCGTCCACGTGCACATCTTCCTGCGCGCGAGCCGTCTGTTCACTGGTTGTTTGTTCCTCACTGAGCGGCTCAACAGCCCACAACGCCGCAGTTGGGCCAAGAGAGTAGATGGATTGCGCCAGGTTGAGCTTGCCTTCCGGACCGCCGGCACAACCGCAATGGTAGGGCAGGGCAAAGGCATTGGCCTGCTCGCTGCCAGGGATGCCACGCTCAGCAATCAGGGCATCACGCCTGCCCGTGGCGCTGTTGATATAGCCATCGTAGACAAACACGTAGGCATGAGCCAGGTGCGCCAGGGTTTGCACCGCGCGCGCGGCGGCCTGGAGACACGCCTGCGCATCGGGCCCAGAATGACTCTCAACAAACAGGCGTTCAGCACACAAGACCACGGTAAAGGGTTCCAGAGCGCCGGCCTCCTCCACGTGACGTTGCGCCTCTTCCAGAGCATACAGCACCACTTTTTCTAACGGCTTGCTAACATCCAGCACAACGGGTTGGGCCAAAATACCCGGTTGCGCTGCGGCCACAGCAGGGTCAGATGCGGATCTGTCTGACAAAGGTTCCTGGCCAGATAGTGGGTCAGATGACGGCGCGGTCTCAGACTGGCGCGCCTCCTGGTTAGACGTTTTGGCAGCAGCTACCACAACAGTAGCGTGATTCTCATCAGGCATGTATCTCTCCTTGGGATTTTTTGGCTATGTCCATTGTACCTTGTTTGGCAAGGGAAGAAGGGAGGCTGGTGTCAGGGGCTGGTGTTGGAACTTGGGCCAGCCTTGGCCATGTTGTCCTCTGTGCGCCGGGTTAGGGTCTGTACAGCAACGTGTTGGAGGTTAGGGTCAGAACGCATCGCGCACTGGGGCACCGATATGAAGGTTTCCCGCAGGGTAGACCAAACGGCAAAACTAATAGGGGCACCACATAAAAAGCAGCTGGCGGGCCCAACAATGAGACCCACCAGCAGCACTGGGGTACAGATGCAGGTACGAAAGGCACCTGATGTGAAGGAGAGGTGTCAAGCGACCGCCGCTCTGGTTTCCAACCCGCAACCCCACCGGCAAGCACACCGGCAGATTGCGGAGCCATGCCCAGGACAACGCGAACTTGAGAGCACTCCGTAGCTCCTGAGCGCAGTTGGCCGTCTACTTCTTTTTGGCAGTCTTGGCTCGCTTTGCGGGTTCAGGCTTCAGAACCTGGTTCATCTTGATGGCGGAGAGGTGATCTCCTAATGTTGACTTGGTAGAACGCCAGACATCTTTGGAAACCTTGTGACCCTTGCGGTCATGCCAGGGCGCGTCGTCTCTTGTAAAGGCATGCTCCAGCGGGTTTTGAGCGGCCTCAAAAACATCCAGAAGACTGATCTTATTGAGGGGTTTGGCAAGCATGATGCCACCGTTGATACCACGGGCAGAGGTAACAATGCCAGCCTTTAGCAGACCTTGCTGAACAGTGCGAGCAAAGGCGTAGGTGACATTATGCTTTTCCGCTAGCTTTCGCAGCCCTAAAGGTTTATCCGGACTCTCCGAAAGATCGGCAAGGAGATGGATTGCGTAGTCGGTGCGGTGCGTGATTCTCATAGTTCGGCGCTCCTGTGTTTGTTCTTACATTACTGTCAACGGTTTCGCAAAAACCGGAATATACTACCACTATACCTATTTACCAAAAAAACTACAAGAAGAGTTTGCTATTTTCCTTTTTTTCTCTGTAGAAGGTTATGGCTACTACCCCCTATTTTTGTATGACCGCGCACAGAACCGCGCACAGGACGTACACTCGTCTCAGACCCGACGTATCAACTGAATGAGGTCATCTGCCTGAAGATAGGTAAAGCCATTCTTAGCATACTTTTGAATGAGTTTGAACTCGTCTTTGCACTCAACAAGGATGCTGGTTAGGTCATAAGACTAAGCAATTATCTCCCTGGCATAGCGCAATATTTTACCTAAGCAGACAGGTGAGGTATATCCAGGATCTGCGTATTTGCCCATAGGGTCCATCAAGACAAAATGCGCTATGGGGTCGTCATTGATGACACCGCCCCAGATGCGTTTGCGCTGAGGTTGAGAGACAGCATCCTTCACCTTATGCGAAAGTGTGAAATATGCCTCCACAATCTGTTTTCAGCAGCAATCTTGTTGTAGTTAACAATGAAGTAGACAGAACTTCAGTCACGACGCCAAAATATGCAGGCCTTGCTGCGTAAAAAATCATCAATATCACGGTCGAGGGATGCAAAAGAGGCTAGCACAGCGACAGAGCGCTTGCCAGGGGCTTACCTGCGCTCCGTTGGTTTCCGGGCGGATTTCAGCTACACTTATCTGTTAGCGAGCTCAAGAGAGGTTGCTAACAGATAACACAAAGAAGCGCGCCGGTTTTTGTCGTGTGCGCACTAGAGAAAGGGGGCATCATGGCAAAGCCAGGCGCCAGGGTTCAGGTACACTACATCGGCACCTTTGATGACGGTGTGGAATTTGATAACAGCTATAACCGCGACCAGCCGCTGGAGTTTATCCTGGGGGCCCAGATGATGATCCCTGGGTTTGACCGTGCCGTACAAGGCATGAAGGTGGGCGACAGTGTTGAGGTGCGCCTGGAGCCTGAGGATGCCTATGGCATCTACCGCAAGGATCTGATACGCGTGGTGCCGCTGTCTCACATCCCCCACGCAAACGACCTGCCGATAGGCCACTACATTGTTTTAGGTGAGGCCCAAAACGCATGTCAGGTACTGGTCGAAAAGATTGAAGGTGATAGGGTCACGTTTAACCTTAACCATCCCCTGGCCGGTAAATGCCTGAACTTTACCATCGAATTGATAAGCGAACAAACCGTTTCTGGAGATGACCAGTCCAACAAGCCCTGAGCCCACAGAAAGACGCATCAGTCCATAATGCGTATCAGTACCGGCTCGGCGACAAGGACACCGCTGTCCCTGATTTCCTCCAAGACGGCTTTCAAGTCGCTTTCGCGCGCAGGGTGAGTCACATAAATCAGGTTAGCGGTGCGATGGCCGCGCGCATCTTCTGATCCTAAGAGGGCGGTGGCTTCTCGCGCGCTTCCTGTCGCTGAGAGGGCGGTGGTTTCTCGCGCGCTTTCTGGTGCTCCTTCTGTCATCGGCTGGGAACTAACCGTGTTTGCGTCTCCTGTTGCTGAGGAGGTGGTAGCTTCTTGTGAGTGCCTGCGAGCTGCCCCTGGCTGCCCGTCCTTGTCAGCCAAGACCGTTTCTGGCTGTAAATTGCTTATTGTTGTAAAAGTATCTGGATTATCAAATTGCATAACGCGGTCAATGGAAACGTCGTGGTTAGCAAAAGACTGGGCGGTGGCAGCCAGCACGCCAGCGCGATCAGGTACCGGCAGACGCAGATAGTAGCGGCACATAAGGGAACTGAGGGGCACAATCGGCAACTGCTCAGTGCCAAAGCGGATATAAGGACGGGTGATGTCGTAGGTGATGCGCTGGGCCACCTCAATCAGATCCCCAACTACGGCCGAGGCTGCGGGGCCAGCGCCAGCTCCCTGGCCATAGAACATGGTTTGACCCACAGCGTCGCCAACCACAAAGATGGCGTTATAAACACCATTAACTGAGCTCAGAGGGTGTGTCTGGGGCAGAAAGGTTGGATGAACGCGCAGGTCAATGCCCGCGCTGGTGCGGTTGCCAACAGCTAACAGCTTAACGCTGTAGCCCATCTCAGCGGCATTACTTAGATCCAGTGGGGTCAGGCTCGTGATGCCCTCGGTGGGCACCTGGGCCAACACTATTTCTGTATTAAAGGCCAGGGTGGCCAAGATGGCGAGCTTGGCGGCAGCATCGGCGCCCCCAACATCTGCTGTGGGGTCGGCTTCAGCATATCCTTGTGCCTGGGCCTGACAAAGCGCCGCAGCATAAGTGACCCCACCCTGGCTCATCTCGCTTAATATATAGTTTGTGGTGCCATTGACAATGCCAATGACGCTGTCGATGCGGTTGCCAATCAGCGAATTACGCAGAGCGCCGATAATTGGAATGCCGCCCCCCACCGCAGCTTCAAAGGCCAGTTCAAGGCGCTTGGTGCCTGCCAACGCCAACAACTCATGACCGTAGGTGGCCATGAGCGCCTTGTTTGCCGTCACTACCCGCTTGCCCGCCTCTAATGCGGCAAAAACGTAGTCACGTGCATGGTCAGTACCGCCCACCAGCTCAATGATGACGTCAATATCCGGATCATCAAGTAGCGATGTGGCGTTGGTGGTGAAGATGTCGGCAACACCCAGAGCCTCGGCCTTCTGGCGACTGCGAGAGGCGCAGGCCACCAAGCGAATATCAACGCCCTGATCACGCAGGAAATCATCATGGTGTTCCCTGAGAATGCGCACAACGCCGCCACCGACGGTTCCCAGCCCAATCAGGCCAACTCTTATCACTCTCATCCTTGTCTCACTTTCATTTTGCGCGCGCCCCTGCGCGTTAGAGCCTGACGATGGGCACCCTAGCCCACGTCACAGGCGAGAAGATCGGCGTAGGTTTCGCGTCGTACCACCTCGATCGCCTTGCCGTTCTCCACAAATACGACACCAGGTCGTACCTGCCGGTTATAATTGCTTGACATACTAGCACAATATGCTCCGGTGCCAAATACCGCCACCAGATCACCGGGACAGGGCGGCTGAAGAGAACAATCAATAGCCACTACGTCGCCACTTTCGCAGTGTTTACCAGCCAGGGTAACTAACTGCGTGCGCCGCTCGTTAGCCCGATTGGCGAGCACCGCCTCATAGCGAGCGTTATAGAGTATCGTGCGGATATTGTCACTGATGCCGCCGTCAACAGCTACATAGGTGCGTACACCGGCGATTTTTTTGACGACCCCCACGGTATAGAGGGTGATACCAGCAGTGGCTACAATGGAGCGTCCCGGCTCTACCAGCAAAGCAGGCAACGCCAGGCCGTGGCTCGCGCACAAAGAACGCAGATGGCCGGTAAGCAGACTGCCCAGCTCCTGGATGGTAGCGGGCTGGTCGTGGCTTTGGTAGGCAATGCCCAAACCGCCCCCCATATCCAGCACGGTCGCTTCAAAGTTGAGTTCAGTAAGCAATTCGGCCAGGAAATTTGTTATTACTTCAAGCGTTTCACGGTAGGCATCAAGTTCATATATCTGCGAGCCAATGTGCACGTGCAGGCCCCAAAGCGCCAGGTTTGGATCAGCCAAAGCCTTCTCAACGGCTTGGCGGGCCTGACCGTCGGCAAGACCAAAACCAAACTTGGAGTCCTCAGCGCCGGTGCGTATGTACTCATGGGTATCGGCTACCACACCGGGTTTGACACGCAACAGTATGGGCTGAGGGGATGCCTGCCCCTGGCTGGCGGCTCTGGCCTGCAACCCACCAGGTTGGTCCTGCCCCGACACCTGCCCCTGGCTGGCAGCTCTTATCTGCGCAGGCTGAGGAGACGATGAGGAGGACTGAGCGTCAGGCGCCATGGCCTGAGCGTCAGGTGCCATGCAAGCGGGCGTGTGGCGGCAGAGTTGGCTGAGACGTTCCAACTCTTCAAAACAGTCCACAACAATCAAACCAACGCCAGCATCCAGGGCCTCCTGCAATTCGCGTGGGCTCTTATTGTTACCATGCATCACTATTTTTGCTGGGTCAAATCCCGCGGCCAACGCCAGTGCCAGTTCGCCGCCGCTGCTGACATCCAGCCAACAGTCCTGCTCTGCGAGCAGCCGACACATCGCCTTGCAGATAAAGGCTTTGCCAGCATAGACCACCCGTGCCAAAGGTAGATTGGTTTTTAATGCTTCTTGATAGGCGGTAAGCTGGCCTTTTATGTGAGCAACATCCATGACGTACAGCGCCGTGCCGTATTCCTGTGCCAGAGTTACACAATCTACTCCACCCAGATGCAAATGACCGTCAAGAACCTGCGCGGTCAGGGGCAGCACCGCTCCCAAGTCCATCGTTGTTAATCCGTCAGCAACGATGTCCGGGTCATGTGCTAAATGTACCATCAAATACCTTTCTGTCTTGGCGCATTAGGCCGGTTGCGTGACGCTGGGGAGGTTATGGCACCTTGGTGCTACTCGCACGCAAGACCGCGAACGCGCCATCGTTACAACAGGACTTATGACACCACTACCGTGCACCTTGGTGCTACTCGCACGCAAGAGCGCGAACGCGCTCGCTCCTGCTCGTGTACGCGGCCTACATGCGCTCTGGAGCGCGTACCCCCAGCAATGACAGGCTCAGCGCCAACACCTGACGAACCGTCTCACTTAGGTACAGTCTGGCCAGGCTGAGCTCCTGGTTTGCCGGATCCAAAACCACGCATTCAGTATAAAAACGGTGAAAGGAGGCGGCCAGTTCCTCGTTGTAGCGAACCAGCCGTTGCGGTGCCAGGTCACGCGCGCACCTCTCCAGCGTGTCGCCAAGACGGCCAAGATGACGAATCAATGCCAACTCTGACTCGTGAACCAGCAATGCCAACTGAGCGGACGGCAACAGCGCCACATCCAGACCCCTATCTGCGGCTTTTTTGCGCAACGAACAGATGCGCGCATGCGCGTACTGCACATAATACACGGGATTGCTGGTGTCATGGCGCTTGGCTACCTCAATGTCAAAATCCAGGGGCTGGTCAGCGCTACGCGCCAGCATCAGGTACTTGGTCGCATCGGCTCCCACCTCATCCACCAGTTCTTCCAGCGTTACCAGCTCGCCACTGCGTTTGCTCATGCGTACCGGCTTACCGTTACGAAACAGGTTTACAAGTTGTCCTAAAACCACCGTAAGCCGTCCCTCAAAGCCCAGGGCGGCACAGGCAGCCTGCATCCGTGGGATATAGCCGTGATGATCAGCGCCCCATATATCCACCAGGTAGTCAAAGGGCACATCAGGTGAAGCGGGCGCGGTTGCTCCACCCCTTTCCTCTGGGATGGTGTCAGAGGAAGGGAAGGGTGGAGCGATCAGTTCATTGGAAGGAGGGAGCGCTGATGCCGGCTCGTCGTTTTTTGTCAGAATAGTGTTGGGTAAAGGAGGCGAGGTGGAAGACAGGCCGTCTGAGCCGTCCGAAACGGCCGAAACGGCTGAGCCGGCTGAGCCGTCCGAAACGGCCGAAACGGCCGAGCCGTCCCCGTTTTCAGGAGGAGCAGTTAGGCGCATAAATTTACTTAAATGATAAGCGCTATCAGGAGCGAAGTAGGTGTATTCGCCACTGGACTTAACCATCACACGGTCTTTATCATCAAAAAAGTCTGTGCTACGAAACCAGGTGGCACCATCTTTCTGATAGAGATAGTTGTCCTGGGCCAGTTTTTGCAACATCATCTCGATAGCCGATAAACCGGTGCGAGCCTCAGGCGCGTATAAACTGCGCTCGCTAAACCAAACATCAAAGCGCACCCCCAGCTGAGCGCAGACAGCCTGGATGTTGGCAAGCGTCCGAGCATAGGCCTCCTCGCCAATTTCGCGGTTACGCTGCGCGGCGGTGATGTCAAGCCAACGTGTGCCTTCCTGGGCGTACAGGTCGCCTGCCAAATCCTCAATGTAGGTTCCTGCATAGCCGTCAGGAGGGGGGTTTGTGGGCCTACCACACAACGTAAGGTAGCGAGCTGCCACTGACTCGGCAAACAACTCCATCTGTCGGCCCGCGTCATTGATATAGAACTCGCGGGTAACGCGCCAGCCGCAGTGTTCCAGGATATTGCAGATAGCATTACCCAACGCGGCCCAACGGCCATGACCAACGTGCAGGGGTCCCGTGGGATTGGCTGAGACAAACTCGACGTTAACGGCTTGACCAACGCCCAGTTGCAGGCGAGCAAAGTCCTTATCCTGCTCAAAGGCCGCGCGCAGAAGCCGATGCAGGGCTACTGGCGCCAACTTAAAGTTGATAAAACCGGCGCCTGCGACTTCCACCGCCTCAAACAGCTCGTCTTTGGTTGAGGGCGCAATGTGGCTTACGATGATGGTGGCCACCGCTCGCGGGCTCAACCTGAGTTCTTTGGCCAGGCGCAACGCGATGCTGCTAGCCCAATCGCCGTGAGCCTCATCGCGCGGACGCTCCAGCGCGGACTCCGGGGTATAGGACAGCGCCAACTCACCACTACACACGGCAGCAGAAAGGGCCTCCTGAAGTATGTTGACGATAACCTGACGCATAGTTCTTCCCTGTTGGCCGCCCGTTGTCTACCGGATTGTTTGGTGCCCGCGCCCGCGTACAGCGGCTTTGCAAGCGCTTGTAGGATGCTTACCTCTTCATGCTTGTTTGGCGCCCGCGTACAGTGGCAGCTACGGTTCTGCTTCTTGCTTTTCGGCGACTTACAGAGCGCGCAGTTGGACACGCAGTTGGACACGCAGGCATTTTGAGTGGCACCAGTAAGATTATAGCCCAAACAAACCGATTTCCTGATGAGTGAAGCCAGGCGAACGTCTGTGTGAATCAAAAAGCAGGAGCAAGAACAAGAGGCCAGTTAGCCTGTCAGGCACCGGCAGGACAAAGGTAGTACACACTATTGGTGCCGCTAGTTGCGCCCTTGGCCTGCTCCTTAACCTACCCTGCGCAAGAACTATTGACGCACCAGGTGGTATACCACATACCCCGCATTTGCATCAAGAGTACTTGCACCGGTTATCTTGATGGCATCATGTAAGTCCTGATCATACACAAGCCCATCCACACGACTCAATCCGTAGGTCACTAGGACCATGGGATCCCCGGTTGTTTTTCCCACTGCATCATAGGCTAAAAATGCGTCGGCAGTCAGCGCAGTTGCGTCCGATCCCAATGGAGCGTACAACTGAAGATGAGGAAAACGCACGTAAGAGTCGCTAACAAGGTTCGCGGCATTGTGCGAGAAAGCGCCTCGATCCCCTACAGCTAGGTACGAAAGTTCCCTGATATCAAAGCGCTTTACAACAAACCCAGTGATGTCTGCCATCCCAGGCGCGTATCCGGTCGTGAGGTATTCGGCAGCATTTCCTAAGCTAAATGTGCCAGCAGCATAGGCTTCGTCAAGCATAGATCGGTAGGCAACGATATAATCCCGCGCCGCTGTCTCCCACTCCTTGTCCTGCGCCTTAGCTATATAGCCCGTAAGCGCTGGGATGGCTATAGCGAGTAGGATACCTAAGATAACTATCACAACGATAAGTTCTACGAGGGTAAAACCGGAGCGTCCTTGTAAAGCCCCTCGTACAGGGGGTGTCCGGTGAGTTCCGCAAACCGAGGAGCCAGGTTGAGGAACCGCAGGAGAGTTTGCACTACTGAGGCGACGAGGTTGAGGACTGTTTGAGCCGGCGTCCCCGGTGCGAGGGGCCCACGCGGCCGGTGCTTCTTTTGTTCTCATGTGTGCTATTTCAGAGAACAAAAAACCGCCTGGCGCATAAGCCTGGGCGGCATCTTT
>JAITRZ010000031.1 GCA_031288185.1 Coriobacteriales bacterium | reverse complement strand
GCTCAGGAAACTTCACCGGTCTTGCCTCCACCAGCTACACCATTAACCTCACGAGCCCTCAAGGCTATCCTACCGTGCGCTACTTCAGCACCAGTGATGCCTCTGCAACCTGGAGCCTTGATGCAGGTACTACCGGTGCTACGCTGACATCATCATCAGGCGCAAATACCACGGTATCCATCCCCCAAGGTGCAACCGGCACAGCCACCCTTACCTCAGATGCCTACACCATCACCTTTGATGTTCAGGCTGCCCGTGCGCCCTCTCCAACCCTTAAGCGTGGTGATACCTTCTATGCTTCAGGCTTTGATTGGCGCATCCTCTACAAGGCAAGTAACACCGATGCTCTCGTCATCGCAGAACACATCATTGATAACAAAGCAATCAACGCAACCAACACCAACTGGGACACTGACATCCGCTGGGATGGTAGCGCACTTAGGGCGTCCCTTAACGGTAGCACCTATGCCTACAGCTACGACAACCTCACAGACATCAAGACAAAGATACTGGATACCACCCTCTATACAAGGATTGGCTATAGCGACACGCGCACCGCTCCCTATAAGACAGGAGGCACCCTTGACAGTGGCCACAACGGCTACTATGAACTAACAAACCAGAAGCTGTTTTTCCTAAGCGAAGAAGAAGTGAGTCGCACCATTGTTTGCGGCACAGGCACCACCGATGCTGCCAGCATGGATCTTACCAAGAATCTCTACGGATCCAGCGTTGTCCTCTTTGCTGATGCCAACGCACGAAGAACCTCCGGGACAAACTCGTACTACTGGCTCCGCTCTCCGCGCGGCAGCACTATCGGGGCCGCTATGGTCTACGCCTCTACGGGCACGGTCAATAGCATCAGCGTGCTCCTCACGCTCGGTGTCCGCCCCGCTTTTCGTATGAATCTGTCATCTTAAATCTTTAAATCTGAAATTGAGGAGAAAACAATGAGTCGAAATAAAGAGCCTCCCCGTTATAAGAATTTGGGGTTCTGCCCCGGTGGCGCGAAGCGCCCAGATGTGCGCGAAGGCCGCGAGGCAGCCTAGGGCCCCCCTGCAGAACCACCTGCAAGACAAACAAGAGGCAACGGGCAACAAGTCCTGGCCTCGTTCCCACCAACGGCGCGGCTGTCGTCCGCCTTGCTGTATATACCTGAACGGAACCCCATGGCTGAAAAGCACCAAAGCGAACTGTCAATTGTCATGAAGGCTAAAGACCTGTGCAAGTACGTTATGACCATTACGCAAAAGTCACCCAAGCAATACCGGTTTACTTTTACCATCCGTATGCAAAACCTTTGCATGAGTATTATTGAAAACGTCTATCTGGCTAACGAGACCTTTGTTGGCGGCACAGACGCAAAGGCCAAGTACCAAAAGCGGCTCGACTTTCAGCATACGGCGCTTACGCAGATTAAGTTGCTGGCCTATTTTGCACAAATATCGCTGGAGCTTAAGGCCATACTGCCCAGGCACTATGAGCAGATAGCCAAGCAAACCTCTGATTGTCAATATCTTTTGGGTGGCTGGATGAAAAGCGACAAGAACAGGTTTCGCATGGCATAAATACGGCAAGGCGGACGACAGCACGCAAGCGATAGGTTGCCTGTTTTAGGTGATAGCTCCTACCAAGAGCAGGCACAACAGGTTTTATCTTTCCTTGCGCCGCTGTTCTCTGGGGAACAGATTGGATGGTCGTGGTGCCGCGTGTCTGGCTCCGCTCTCCGCGCAACAACACTAACAGGGCCGCTAAGGTCAACGCCTCTACGGGCACGGTCAATAACAACAACGTGAACAACACGAACGGTGTCCGCCCCGATTTATCTCAACCCTTGCACATGATGTAAAGGTGTCAAGCCAGAAGCCGTTTCCTAAGCTGGAGCGGCCAGCGTGAGGGATAAAGGAATCTGTTTCCCTTTCGCAAAACGGCCCGGTTTCAAGCGTCACGGCGGCCGTTTTCGGAAAAATACCTATTGGCGGCAGCGCGGACGCGGACAGCTGTCCTACAGCGCAACAAGTTTGTTTTCACCGCTGATTGAGGGGTACAAGAGCCGCCGCCTTAACGCGGCCACGCTCACATCCCCCTCCCGCCAACGCTTTTCGCCCTTAGTTTCCTCCTTCATTGTTCGCCTTGCTTCCCCTCACTTAGAAGGCTTCCCTCAAAAGCCTCCCTTCCCACAGAAGCCTCTCCTCACAAGGCTTCACGATTGGATATACGATTGCCTCTATGACGGACTATGAAAAGATCTGCGACTTTCAAAATTTATATCAGGCCCATCTTCGCGCCCGTCTTGGCAAGCGCCATAAAAGCGAGGTCATTAAGTTTGAGATGGATTTGGCCAACAATCTAGCCATCATGCAACAGCGGCTGATAAACAAGACCTATGTCATGCGCGGCTATTATGATTTTGTTATTTATGAGCCCAAGCGCCGCGACATCTTTGCGGCTTCATATCCAGACAGGGTGTTGCTTCATTGTTTGTGCGATACCGTGCTGATGCCGCTTTTACAAAAGCGCGTCATCCATGATAATGCCGCCTGCCAGGTTGGTAAGGGTACGCATTTTGCCATAAAGCGTCTTAGCAGGTTTATGCACCGGCACTACCAGCAGCACGGTGCGACCGGCTATTTTCTTAAATGCGATATTACTAAATACTTTGCCAATATTGATCACCAGGTACTCAAAGACAGGCTTACAAAGGCCGTTGCTGATAAAGATGCGCGTGCCTTGCTGTTTCATTTTATAGATAGCTATGAAACAGCGGGCCTTTCTGGCAAGGGCCTGCCTTTAGGCAATCAATCCAGCCAGTGCTTTGCCATCTACTATCTGGATCCGCTCGACCGCTTTATCAAAGAAGTTTTACGCATCAAGCACTATGTGCGGTATATGGACGACCTGATCTTGCTTCACCGTGATAAAAAATTTTTGCAGGTTTGCCTTGTGCAGATACGGGATTTTGCCCAACGTAAACTCAAACTGACCTTAAACGAGAAAACCCAGATATTTCCTCTGCGCAATGGAACCGAGTTTTTGGGTTGGCGGTTTTACCTGGGCAAAACAGGCAAGATCATTCGCAGGCTTAAGACTCAATCAAAGTTGCGCTACAAACGGCGTTTACGAAAACTACACAAAGACCATGTCAGCGGCACCATTGCGCTCAAAGACCTTACAAGCAGCCTTGCCAGCTACAAGGGACATCTTATACACGGCCACGCTTACAAACTAAAGGCCCATGCTATGAGAAGCCTGCACGACACACGTGCGTCACGTGTGTGTTACGGGGACGTGTAAGCTGTTATAAGGAACTCAACGCAACTGAAACAGAAAATCCGCGATGTGTCGCAGACGATGGACGTGGAGGCAGGGTGGTCATTGTTGTTGTACCAGACGGGGATAAAGGTCAACGCTTGGTTTGGTGGGGATAAAGGTCAACGCTTTGTTTGAGTAATTGTTCCAAGAAAGAGCAAATTCTGCGGCATCCAGATAACGATTTTTGCTGACGTAGGGATCGTTGATGTAAAAGCCATCGGCATCAAAGCCGGTTAACACAACGTTGTGTGGGCCAATTTGCCTGTCAATAAGCCAAAGTATCACCGGATGGCCAGCCCTGATGTGCGCTTTAAGCGTATCCACTTGCGCGTCCGCCACAACCAACGGGGAGCCATCAAGACGTGCGTCAATATATTCTGCTAGTTTTTCTGGATAAATAGTCCACCCGCTTTGTTCATTATACGATGAGGTGCTTAACCGTGGGTTACCAACAAAGCCGGTAGAGGGGTCGCCGTCAGCAGCATACGGTATGCTCGCGGCCACCTGGTGAATGGTCAGGTTAGCGCCAAAGTATTGCAGGAGCATGGTGGTGGAGGCCAGTTCACAGCCGGTTGGGTAGTCTGGAAATTGATTGATGAGCGGCACATCAAGGACAACCCTGGCTTGCGTGGCTGTCGCGCGCTCGGCCATACGTTGGGTAAGTATCCCCACATAGTTGTCAGGCTCGCTGTTTTGAGCGGCAAAAAAGGTATCAGCCGCTTTTATATGCGCAAACAGGCCGTCGTCTGACCTCACAGCTGATACTCCAAGGTCATCATCTGCTGCTGTGGTCGCTCCCAGCACACCTATTGACGGTACGCCAGGTGCATGTTCCAACTTCACGATACCTTCAGAAACAGAAAACAGGCTTGTACCCCTGTATGTTTTTGCCAGGCCGATTTGGTGTTGTTGGGCGGATGGCAACTGAGAAACGTCTTGGCTCAAGCCAACCAGGCTTAAACCTACGGACAGCATCAAGACCGCTACCAAAATGGTCGTTAGCAACAAAATCACCGGGTGGTGACCAACACCGCTTCTGTATCTACCGGCAAACTGATTCATAGCCTTCAATCCAACCCTGTTGTGCCTTCTTGCAACCAACGCTTGCGCTTGCCGCTCACAGCAGCTACGCTGAGAGCCTACATGGTTTTTTATGCTACGGCCATTATACTGTTTTGTTGGGTAGCATGCTCCGTGCACATATCACACGGCGCAGGTAACGTGACGCAGTTACAAAAGGGGAGCGTAGAGCATGAGCGCACGCATTAAAAGAACAGACAGGGTTCATGATGAAAGAAGATAATCAAGGCGATCCGGGCGTTGGAGCAACAGCTCCTGACATGCAGTCCGTCCCAACCGGCGCGATGCCCAAGCCCACGCCACCCGACGCGACGTTCGCGCACGATTTTCCCCATCCTTCATCCCCGCTTGCTGATTTCGCCTCCTTTGCCAACCTGGACTTTAAGCGCGCCGAGCGTTGCGGCTTTCCTGAAGTTGTCTATGGAGAGTACAAAACTGCCAAGCAGGTGGTGGCCATCGCCATGGCCCTGGTTGCCCAGCACGGGGTGGCCATGGTTACGCGGGCTAACGCCGCGCAGGCCGATGCGCTGGCACAGGTCGCGCCTGATGCTCACTTTGTGCCTTCCTGTGGCATCCTTTATCTCGATAGGCGCCCATCTCCCCTGGCCATCAACGGCAGCCGCGCGGTACACATCCTTAATGGTTCAGGTGGAGCAGGCCAGGTGCTGGTCTGTTGCGCCGGCACCAGCGACCTGCCCGTCGCCGAAGAGGCGGCGATTACCGCGCGCATCATGGGTTCGCGCACCACCTTGCTTGTTGATGTGGGCGTTGCTGGTGTCCACCGTCTCCTGGAACAGATTGAATTGCTGCAAAGCGCCCGCGCAATCGTTGCTGTGGCCGGCATGGAAGGAGCTTTACCCTCATTGTTGGCGGGCCTGGTGGCCGTGCCGGTAATTGCCGTGCCCACCTCTATTGGTTACGGTGCCAGCTTTGGCGGCCTGGCAGCACTTTTGGGCATGCTTAATTCCTGTGCTGGCGGTGTCAGTGTGGTTAATATCGACAATGGCTTTGATGCTGGCCTGATTGCCCATCGCATTAACCAACCGTCCGGCAGTCGCCCGTTGCAAGAACCCTAAATCCTCCAAGAGATACCTACTGCGCATAGTACAGCCTTTATCTCTGAGACAGCCGTGCGGCTCAATTGCTACAATAAGGGCTGAGGAAGTGATCTATAGTTATCACTCACAAGCAATGTTTACCCCGCTACGTCCAGGCATGCTCTTGGATTGCTTGTTTGCAGAATATGACGCATTTTTTGACTTGTCACATGGGTGTATATTTCAGTTGTCTTTATTGAGCTGTGACCAAGAAAACGCTGGATATAGCGAATATCAACATCACTTTCCAGCAGTAACGTCGCAAACGTGTGTCGAAACATGTGCGGAGTTATCCTTGTGGTTATGCCCGCGAGCCTGGCCCATTGTCTGATGAGGTTACGCACCGATTGATCCGATAAGCGTCCCCCAAATCGGTTAAGCAACAGGGGATTGCTTTCTTGTGCGCGTCCCAAAAGATACTCTGTTCGTATGCGTAGGTACGTTGTTAACGCCAGAATAGTATTCTCATTTTCTATCTGCACGACCCTTTCCTTCGCTCCCTTTCCCATGATCAACACGGTTTTGTTAGATAGGCTAAGACTGTCTACATCAAGCGCGCATAGCTCAGACACCCGTATACCGGTTGCTATCAGCAGTTCAAAGATGACGCGATCGCGCGCCAGAGACAATCTGACCCCATTTGCCTTGCCTTGCAGGGACTGCTCAGCGTAAAGACGGGTAAACAAACTGTTCAGGGTTTCAGTAGCGATGGTCTTTGGAAGGCGCTTGGGCTCCTTTATGCAAATACGCAGACCATACAAGGGGCTGGGGCTCTCCCGATACTCTTGAAGATAGCCGGCAAAGGCCCTGATGGATGCCATCTTGCGCTTTACGCTACTGGCCTTAAAACTGCTATTAAGTAATGCAATATATGCTCGCAGGCTTTCCTTGCCAAAACAGAGACTTTGCTTTGTGAGCCATCGGCTAAATTGCGCAAGATCGCAGCGATAAGCCCGTATCGTCTTTGTACTTAACTTTTTTACCAGCGCGCAAAATTGCAGATATTCCCTTACCGTGTTATCCAGGTCTTTCATGACACCCTCATTTCCCATGCGTGATCACCAACAAATAAAACACCAACAAGATAATAAGGGTACGCCTCATCAGTGGCTGCTACCATCAAACAGCGTGCGGCAACAACCTGGCTGGCATCTGCAAGAACAAAGACGGGCGTACCGTCGAACTGTGACCTCGTAAGATGGGTGCACCCGTCTAACAATGACCAGGCACAGACGGGCGTACCGTCGAACCGTGACCGTGCCAAAGACGCCGGAGAAACCATGTGGCAACAGCATCCGGGTTACCTCTGTTTGATATGCTAAAATCGAAATTCTGAGAAAGGCGGCGGTGTCTGACGCTTTCAACCCCTCCTTTTGTCGAGACAGGTCAACAAGTAAACGAGGTAAGCATGGAAGAACAATCAAAGACGATCATCGAGAATCTCATCGGCGTTCCCATTCCTGACTACGCGCTTTGGATTGCTTTGGGCGTTGTTGTGCTGATCGCCGTCTTGATGGTGGCTGTGGGTTTTTTTAGGGAAATAAATAAAAAGTGACGGCGGCCCAAACGCCTGCTCACGTCAGGATTAAGCGATCAGGCAGCATGCTGTCTCGCGTTCTTTTGGTGAGCGGTTGCGTGCTGATTGTTGGCGCGTTAGCTATTACCGCTTACGTTATCTGGGGTTATCTGGATGCGCAAAACCGCTACGCACAAATTGAATCGGTGGCTGGTCTACAGCCCAATGTCACCAACGCCATCGATCCGGAAATGACGGCGGAAAGCCTCGATTTTAACTGGGAATCTCTCCTTGCCCTCAATCCTGACCTGATAGGCTGGATCATTGTGCCGGGTACCCACATCAACTATCCCGTTGTTCAAGGCACAGACAATACGTATTATCTGTACCACCTGTTTGATGAAGAGTCCTCAGGCACCGGCGCGATTTTTGCTGATTACCGTGGCTCACGCAGTCTGGATGCTCAAAACAACATGATTTACGGGCACAATATGTGGGATGGTTCGATGTTTTCTGATCTGGTTATGTATACCAGCCAGGACTATTTTGATGAACACCGCACGGTCTACCTGTTTACGCCGGCGCGCACCTTTGAGCTTCAGGCATTGGCAACCTTGCGGGTTGAGGGTAACGCGCCAATTCGAGTGTTTGACTTTGCGCAGTCAAGCGATTTTAGCGCCTATCTTGACTTATTGTTAACTGATCCCGTGAGCGCTGCGTCTGATCTGGAGTCCCTCAAGCCCAGCATCCAAAGCATTTATTCACTGGTGACCTGCAATACGTATGATAACTCCTATCGAATAATACTAAGCTGTATGCTAGTGAGTGACACCTATGCCTGAACCAAAGCAATCCCTTGAATCTGAACCAAAGCACGGTCGCGAGCCCAAACCAAGGCAAACCCCTCAGTCTGAACCAAGGCAAACCCGCGAGCCCAAACCAACGCACGGCCCTGACCATCCTGAAGAAGCCTGTGCGGTGTTTGGTGTCTGCGCGCCGGGGGAGGACGTATCGCGGCTCACCTATTTTGGTTTGCACGCTCTACAGCATCGTGGCCAGGAAAGCGCCGGTATTGCTGTTGGCGATGGCAGTTATGTGACGGGCAACAAGAATTTGGGTTTGGTGACCCAGGTGTTTGATGAAAACGCCCTGGCAGCCCTAACCGGCGAGGTGGCCATCGGCCACACGCGTTACTCAACGTCCGGTGGCTCTACCTCCTGGGAGGCCGCGCAGCCGCACCTTTCCACGATCGGTGATTCCATCATTGCCTTGGCGCACAACGGCACGCTGGTGAATACCAACGCCCTGCGCGCCCGTCTTGTTGATCTAGGTATTTCTTTTCGATCCAGCGCCGACAGTGAGGTTGCTGCCAAATTAATTGGTTACTTTACCCAGCAATCTCACCACATCCGCGAAGGAATCCAAAAGACGATGCACTACATCGAAGGCGCTTACGCGATGGTATTGATAAATCACAGCGCGCTTTATGCCTTTAGAGATCCGCACGGAATCAGGCCCTTGAGCATCGGCCGTCTGCCAGCAGATGCCGGCTGGGTGGTTTCTTCAGAGACCTGTGGACTGGACATTGTGGGGGCTGATTATTACCGCGATGTGGAACCGGGCGAGGTGGTGCGCTTAAATGGCGCTGGCCCGGACGGTATTGTAATTGAACAGGCCGTTCCCAGGCGCAGGCGGGCGCTGTGCATCTTCGAGTATGTCTATTTTGCTCGTCCTGACAGCATAATTGACGGTCTGAATGTCTACCAGGCCCGTGACGACATGGGCCGTACTCTGGCCAGGGAAGCTCCGGTGGATGCGGATGTTGTTATTGGTGTGCCCGATTCTGGTGTGCCCTCGGCCATCGGCTATGCTGCCGCCAGCGGGATTCCCTACGGAGAAGGCGTCGTCAAAAACCGCTACGTTGGTCGCACCTTTATCCAACCTACCCAGGCCCTGCGCCGTCGTGGCATTCGTTTGAAACTTAATCCGCTGCCCGCCACCATTGCCGGTAAGCGCCTGGTTGTGGTTGACGACTCTATCGTGCGCGGTAACACTTCCAAGCAACTGGTGTCCATGCTGCGTGAGGCCGGTGCCCGTGAAGTGCATCTGCGTGTGGTTTCGCCGCCGGTTGTCTGGCCATGTTTTTACGGTATCGACACTGATGTTCAGGATGAACTGATTGCCTCAAAGATGACCAGCGCTGAGATCGCTGCCTATATTGGTGCAGACTCGCTGGCCTACCTCTCATATCCCGGCCTGCTTAGTTGTATCAAAGGCAAACATCCCGGCTACTGCACCGCCTGTTTTTCAGGCAGCTATCCCATACGGGTTTCTGAGCAGGTGCAGCGGGACAATTTCTGCGATAGTCTTGAACCGGAGTGGTGGCCCCAGGAGTCCCAGGGGATGGAAGCACTGTTTTAGTCACAGAGAGCCTGTATCAGGGGGAGGGGGGAGGGCGCTTCCCATCCACGGAGCACTGTTGTTGCAGATGGCCCGATCTGTTTCCTCAAAGGAGGACGCTCGCCACCACGCTTCCCATCCACGGAGCGCTGTCAGGTTCAGGGGATGGGGCCGTTTTTGGCATCAATTGTGACCTACGCCCACCAAGCGCTTTCAGACGAGTAACAGGGTCTGTTCTGGAGCTGTTTTGCCCGGTTGCGGCGTGGTGATGCGCTACAATAGGCGCACCGATGAACATGCCCTGAAGGTAGCCGGGCGCTTGGTGCCGGAGGCCGCGCTCCTGTGGTGCGCTACAATAGACGCACCAATGAACATGCCCTGTAACAATCCGTTAAAATACGCCGTCGTCATTGCCGATGGCGCTTCCGGCGAGCCCTTGGATGCCTACGGCGGCCAAACGAGCCTGGAGGTGGCGCACACTCCTCATCTTGACGCTCTGGCCCAGACAGGGCTGGTTGGCCTGTCCAAAAATGTGCCCGATAATCTGGAACCTTCTTCAAACATAGCCTGTACCGCTATCTGTGGCTATGATCCGGCGCTGTACCCCATTGGGCGTGGCGCCTTGGAAGGGGCGGCGCTGGGTTTGGAGTTGGCTGACGATGAGGTGGCCCTGCGCCTGAACCTTACCCATGTTTCACCAGAAGGGGTGATGGTCAGCTACTCAACAGACAACATCTCCGGCACAGATGCCCGCGCGTTGTTGACAGAACTGGCTGCGGCGTTGGACGACGATACCTTCAAACTGTATCCCGGCGTTGGTTTCAGGGGCATCCTGGTGGTTAAGGGCCATCCTGGACTTTTGCAAACGCGTCTTTATGCCGCCCACAATATGAGTGATGAGAAGGTGGCTGGGTATCAACCCCACGGCCCAGAGGCCGCTTTGATAATCAACTACCAAAACCGGGCGCGGCGCCTTTTGGCTAGCAGTCCTACCAACACGGCCCGCAGGAACAAGGGGCTGCTGCCGGCTACTGACGTGTTTGTATTTTGGCCCGGACAGCGGCCGCAGCATATGACTTCTTTTGCTAAACTATATGGCAAAAATGCCGGTATGCTCAGCGGTGTCGATTTACTGAATGGGATAGCCCTGCTTGCCAATATCCAGCCTTATCACTTTGCGGGCGTAACCGACGGCCCTGACAACAACTATACCGCCCAGGCCGAGGGGGCCTTACAGATACTTGCAGAAAAGGATGTGGCTTTTATTCATGTAGAGGCTCCCGATGCCGAAGGCCATGACGGCAATGCGGCGGGCAAGATAGCCGCTATTGAGGCTTTGGATCGCGAGATCATCTCCCGCCTTGTGCCGCTGGTAAGCTCCCTGGCCGCGCGCGTTCTGGTGCTGCCTGACCACCCTACGCCGGTGGCCCTCAAGCGCCACAGCCGCGACCTGGTGCCTTTTGTGCTGGCCGGATCTGGCTTCGCGAGCAACGGCGGCAGGCGGCTTACTGAGGCCGAGGGCGCCAGAACCGGTTTGATTGTTTCTCCGGGTTATCAGTTGATGGCGATGTTGCTCTCGGCGGAATCAGCGTGCTCACCGGCGCACTGAACGGTTGTGCCCCCATCAGTTGTGCCTTCCTCGGTTATGCCCTCCTCAACTTTAGGCGGGGTACGTAACGGGTTTGGAGCGTTCAGCGCTACCCCCATCAACTAACGCACAGGGTTCAGTACCTCAGCCGCCCTGCGCTATCGGGTACTCTATAATACGCTCATGGTAAAACAAACGGAGATACTGTTTATCGGCGGTTCGCCGCGTTCCTGCACCAGCGAAGAACTGCTGGGCTTGGTCGAGGCCGGCGCGCGTGAGGCCGGCGCGCGTTCACGGAGATTTTTGCTTTCAAAAAAACACATTGTGCCCTGCAAGGGTTGTGGTGCCTGTTCTACCAACGGCGTTTGCGTTTTAGCTGGCCTTACGCGTGGCGGCGAGCCCCTTGACAACTATGGAGAATTAACCGACGCGCTGGAGCGAGCCGATGCGCTCGCGGTGGTCTCGCCGCTGTATTTTGCCGGCCCGCCCGCTCAACTTAAGGCCCTCTACGACCGCCTGCAGCCGTATTGGGCCAGGCGCTATGTTTTGGGCGAAAAACCTGCCGTCAAACGGCCGGCGCAGCTCTTCATCCTGGGCGGTGGTGGCGACAGTCATGGTTACGAACCGCTGGTTACCATCACAAAAAGCGCGCTGGCAGTAGCGGGGTTTGCTGTTGAAAAGGTGCAAAACTACATCGGGTATCGCGCCAACTCTGAGGTCAGACCCCTCCCCAGCGAGGAAGAGGCAACTGATATGGCTTTTGGCGAATTGGCCCATCTGCGAAAGTCGGTTGCTTTGCAGGCGGATTTCAGGGAACGCGCCCACGCGGCAGGGGGAGCCTTTGCTCGTTTTGTGCGCAAGTTGCTAGAAAAACTTGAGTTGCAGGCTGAACTGCGGCAGGTTGAGGCAGAGATCGCCCAGCTCAAGGAAACCGACCCAGTCCTTTGTGAGCCCTTACCCTGGCGCGCTCGTTCACTGAGCGCTCAGGAGCACATTACGTTGGATTTTGAAGCCCTGAAGGCAGCCGCTCGTTCATCGGCGCCCCGTGATAAGCGCGCCGGCGAAGCCAAGGCGGCTGTAGCTCCCGCTCAATCTGCCACTGACCAGGCTGATCGCGGCAAACCACCTGTTGGGGGGGAGGCCCTGCGTAAGACGACACACACACCCGCCCGTGAGCCAGGAGAGGCCCCGCGTAAGGCGACACACACACCCGCCCGTGCTGAGGAGCCAGCTGTAGCCCAAGCCGCTGACCAGGCTCAGGATGCAGACACCGATGGTGAACTAGCCGAGGGGACGGCCGCCTGTCCGGTCGAGGAGACGGCAGACACCGATGGTGAACTAGCCGAGGGGACGGCCGCGCGCGAGGGTGAAAGTGGCCCGCTACTCTGAACTTGCCACGGTTAAGGCCACAAAGGCGCGCCTGCGGCAGTTTGGCCTGCGTGGTAAAAAATCCCTTGGGCAGCACTTTCTGATAAGTGATGACATTGTTGGCAAGATAATCCGCCTGGCCAATCCCGCCGGTCTGTCTGCTCAGATCTCTGGAGACGGCAGCCACGGTGACCTCCTACAACCGGCCAATCCCGCCGGTTTGCTTGGTGCATCATCTACCGTGCTAGCCCCCTCAAAAGGTTCCCCGGCTTCGATACCTTTGATCATAGAGGTTGGTCCTGGCATCGGCACCCTGACAGAAGCGCTGCTTGCGACCGGTATTCGCGTTGTGGCCATTGAAAAGGATCCCCGATTGCTTGAGGTGTTGCGCGAGGCTTTTGCCGCAGCAATTGCCGCCCATCAACTAGAAATATTCGGTGCCGACGCGCTGGATAGCGCCTGTATTGTCTCTCTGGCCTCCAGGCATCCGTTGGCTCTGGTCGCTAATTTGCCCTATGACGTGGCTGCCAGCCTCACGCTCACCTATTTTTTGCGTCTGCCCAGTTTGCAATCCGCTACCGTCATGGTGCAGCGCGAAGTTGCGTGGCGTATGATGGCGCGCCCAGGCAGCAAAAATTACGGTGCCTATTCACTCAAACTTCAACTCCTAGCAAGCCCTGGCCCAAATTTTGCTGTGTCACCTGGCAATTTTTTTCCTCCGCCCAGGGTGCAGTCCACTGTGCTCAGGCTCAATCGGCGCCCGGAGGCACTTTTGATGGAGCCCGACCTCCTGCAGGCTGCCTTTACGGTTATTGATGCCGCCTTCTTCCACCGTCGTAAAACCATCGCAAACTCCATGCGCGCCTATTTTGCCGCAACGCAGCTGCCTCAAAACCTGGTTGACACCCTTTTGCAGGCCACTCGCCTGTCGCCACGTGTTCGAGGCGAAACCCTTTCAGAATGCGCCTATCTGGCGATGGCGCGCGCTTTATTGGCCGCGCGTTGAAGTTGTCAAGATGTGTCAAGGTACACCTGACACACCGTATAAAATTCGCACCAAGGTTAAGAGGGTACTCTAAAGTCGCGGGCATGTCCGCCCTGGGGATTTGGGGGAAAATTGTCAGGCACACCGTGAAAAAAAGCGCTATAATGGGTTGTCCAAGGCAATGAGCACAGCTTCGTTGCTGGTTAACGAGGTAGGCGACAAGGCACAAAAAATCCATAAGGAGGCATACTATGTTTGACTCAAAGGTTGAGGATCTGCTCAATAAGCAGATAGGAGCGGAGATGTATTCTGCCAACCTGTACCTGTCGATGTCGGCGTGGCTCAGAGACAGGAGCCTGGACGGTTACGCCCAGTGGTTTTATGTGCAGTATAAGGAAGAGACCGATCACGCCCTAATCATCTATAACTTTATCCTAAACGCCGGGGGTCAGGTCAAACTGGGACAAGTGGACGCGCCGCCCGCGCACTTTAAAGACGTTCGCGACATACTTGAGCAGAGCCTGAGCCACGAACGGCTGGTTACCTCGCTCATCTATGCCATCAATGAGGCGGCCCAAAAGTCAAAGGATTACAAGACCGTACAGTTTTTGGATTGGTTTGTGCGTGAGCAGGTTGAGGAGGAGGACAATGCCTCCACCAACCTAAACCGTTATGACCTGTTTGGCGCAAGCCCTGAGGGCCTGTTGTCTTTGGACGAGGATCTGGGCGCGCGTACGTATCGTCAAACAGAGCAGGTTGCTTTGTATGAAAGCGCAGATTAAATGGCCTTTTAGGTAGTCCGCGTTTGGTTCAAACCGTCAAGACCGGTTGCGCCTGTTACGTCCTTGGCTGTCTGCCGTTGCCCGATTTGCCAAGGCTGGCTCTCCGATGGATGTGAGTTTTAGGTACCCCTTACGGCTAAAAAGCCTGAAAATAAGTTTCAACAGGGTGAGGTTTGCGATTTTGGTAGCTGGTATAAATAGTATATGTCAAGGGACGGGAGCAAGAGTGAGCTCTCAAGCGCACTACCGCCCCGCCACAAGCGCTGCCACTCCGGCAGTCGGCCCCGGCGTGAACCTCTTGCCAGTGTTGCCACTAGCTAATCGCAAGAACGCGACACGTAAGTCCTTGACTGCTGCGCATAGCTTTGCCAACGGTGTTATAGTTGCGCAAAGTGGCTGTAGCAGCGCGCATCAGCGTGGGGGGCGCGAGTTCGGAGGGAGCGGCTGTCAGGGGGGCAGCCACTTCCTTCCTCCCGCTAATTCAATATCTCGGCACGATGTATCTTTATCCCCGTTAAAGAAGCAGCGTGCGTTCAATAAGACGAGTGCCGTGCCCTTTTGCACCACTCCTCACATGCGACATCCGTCCCGTGTTGTGCCTTCAGACCAAGCCTTCTAGCGGCACTCGTCTCTATTGCCTGTTCCACACCCGCCAAGGGTTCTGCTCCAGCTTTAATGCCTGGCTCACGCTTGGCTCTTGGCGGGTGTTGTTTCAATCCTTCGCTTGTTAATCCCCCTCTGTTTCTGTCAAATCGAAGATGATCGACCAACGCGGCCATGCGTGGGCCCAGCTCACAGCTGGCCTGATTTTTGGTCACATTCTCGCAGACGCGGCTATGCGTATGGGCCCGGTAGATACCCCCGTATCCTCCCGGCCTCCGCTTGAGCGCCAACGTTTGTATCGTATCAACATAACATCTGGTCAAAACACCATGCGTAACGTCTTAACATTTTTTGCGCTGCGTGGTACACTGGTGGCCAAGAGTGGAGGGGATTGTTTTGGCTGAGCGTCTACAATTCGCTGGGCCGCCAACACGAATAGAGGGACGAACGGTTCTTCGCAGACGGCGCTTGGAAGCTTTGTATGAGCAGGCGCTGGCGCGGCCGGTCGTCGCGGTTGTTGCAGGTCCAGGCTATGGAAAAACGGTTTCTGTTAACTCGTATTTGCGAGAGAGTGCTGTGCGCACCGTTTGGGTGCAGCTTACTGACCTTGACAATAAGCCCGTGCATTTTTGGGAGACCCTTACCGGCGCCATAGCTCGCCTGAACCCGAATCTGGCCACGCGGCTTGCCGATATGGGTTTTCCCAACTCTGAAGAACGCCGGCGCTTCTTTTCCAGTGCGGCAAGTGACGAGATCAAGATTCGTGACCGCTACGTGCTGGTGTTTGACGACTTTCAGGTGCTGCGCCCCGGCAAGGTACTGGACTTTGTTACCTGGTTGATACGCCGTGTTTGCACAGCACCTCCCAGCCCCAGCGGCAAGTACAATGCTGCTATTGTCATATCCCCCCATGATGCTTTGCCCAATACCGAGGAACTGCTTGCGTCAGACAACCTGTCACGTATTGATGAAACTGACCTTGGATTTAGCAAAAATGAAATCTACGACTACCTAAAACTATTTGACATCAGCGTCGCCAACACTGTGCTTGACCGCATCCACACTGATACTGAGGGCCTGCCCTTTGCGGTTTCTACGGCCGCGCGTATTCTGGAGCGTAATCCTACAGACAGCGACTATATCCACACTGCCCTGCAAGGCAATTTTTATCGCATTATTGATCTGCAACTGTTTTCAGCGATCTCTGATGACCTGCGACGTTTTTTGCTCAAGATTTCGCTGGTTAAGCACCTTTCTCCTGAACTTATCAGCCAAATTGAGGGCGGCCAGGAAGCCATGAATGCGCTGGCCGGTTTTAGTTCTCTTATCCGCTTTGACAACTATATGCACGTCTATCGCCTTCACCATCAGCTGCTTCAGTATTTACAGGACAAACAGCACCTTCTTGCGCAGGAAGAACGCCTGGAGGTGTATGACAAGGCCGCGCAGTGGTGTGAAGCCAACGGCTATCGCATCGACGCACTTAACTATTACAGTCTGATGGGCAATTATGACGCGCTGGTACACGTGGCCGCAGATTACCCCTCCATGATGCCCAAGGACATTTCCTGTGAGATCCTTGCCGCGCTGGAAAAGGCCCCCAGGGAGCTCGTGTGCCAAAATCCAGAGCTTCGCGTATTGTATCCACGATTATTTATCATGATTGGCCAGGTTGAGCAGGGTCTTGAGATGATACACGCTGAGATTGCCGAGCTCGAAAAACGACCGTCTGATGCTGCCGCCAATCGCGCGTTGATGGGCTTTTATCATACATTGGGCTACGCCGGCATGCTCAACAGCTCAGAAACCCATGACTATGGCTTTTATCGTCACTTTGAAAAGGCGCAAACCTACGCGCCGCGCTCCCTTCCCGTGCCTCCTGACCATAAAATTGTTCACAGTATTGGTCCTTATGCGCTGCGTGTTGGGCGCGCGCAGGCGGGTGACCCTGAAGCCTATATTGAATCGGTAAGGCGCTCGGCAGCCAGTGCTAACACAACCTTGCGCAGCTGTATGCAGGGTCTGGAGGATCTGACACGGGCAGAGTACGCTTATTTTCGCGGCAACGCGACCGAAACCGAAACCCACGCCCTTAAAGCCGTTGTTGAATCTCAACCGGCCGACCAGATAGAGATCAGGGCACGGGCGTTATACCTGTTGATTCGTGTTTATTTGCAGATGGGTAAATATGAGCGTCTTATGGAAGCCATGGCGCAGTTGGATCAGCTGACGGTGGGACAGGATTCATTTAACCTACATATGCTTAATGAAATAGCAATAAGCTGGTTTTACGCCTCCATCGGCGAACCCAACCGTGTTGAGAGTTGGCTACAAAGCGACCTGTGGCCCTCTGGCATTAATGAACACATCAGTGGCCTGGAGGACTTCATCAAAATCAAGTACTTCTTGGCCATTAAAGCCTATCCAACCCTGCTGGATTTTGCCCAACAGCGCAGCCAGCGCTTTGGCATCGCGCGCTTTATCACGGGCAAGGTGGGCCTGACGATTACCCAAGCCATCTGCTACCAGCATCTGGGCGACAAGAACGAGGCGCTTGCCTGCCTGGGTCGCGCGTATGAACTCGCGCAACCAAACGAGCTGTTCATGCCCCTTATTGAGATGGGTAACCACATGCGCAGTCTGGCCAGTCTGGCGCTTCGGGTACCGGAGTCCACCCTGCCCAGGCAATGGCTGGAGACCATGCGCAGTCGGGCGACGACCTATGCCAAGCGAGTGGCCTATGTGCGCTCCCACCACCTCCTGGCTACCCAGTCTGGCCCCAGCATCACCCTCACTTCCAAAGAACTTGAAATTCTGGAGGATCTGGCCCACGGCCTATCACGCACTGAGATGTCTTTGGCGCGCGGTGTTTCTGTCAATACCGTAAAGTCCATGCTACAGATGATCTATGATAAATTGGGCGCGGAAGGCGCTTTGGACGCGGTGCGCATTGCTACGCACAAAAATCTTATCTGACGCGACCTGTTTTCTGCAGCCCTGCTGTTGAACCTGCTGTGTGCAGGCGGGTTTTTCTCTTGAGCGGTCTGTGGCTGTGGAATCTGCCGCGTCTAGGCGGGTTTTCTGCTGGAGGGGCGACCAGGAGCTTTCTCTTTGCGAACCTGTCGTGTGCAGGCGGGTTTTCCCTTACGCGCTTATCCCACCAAGCAACCAGGCAAGTATGCTAAAATCTGCTTTGCTTGGATATTGTTTTTGATCCGTAAGGAGTGCTCAATGAGTAAGTTGGATAGTTATGTAGTTTCTACCTCAGAGGTTGATGATGCACAGGTGGCCGTCAACGAGATTTTGGCGCAGCTCCCGGTAGACAAACTCAAGGCTCATTCGCTGGGCATTGTAGCTTGTCATTATGAATTTGCCCTTTCCACCGTGCTTAAAGAGGTTTGTGAGGCTCTGCCGTTTCCGGTTGTGGGCACCATTACCTCCGCTCAGGCCAGCCCCCAGGCCCTAGGCAGCTTTGAGCTGGTTATTTCAGTGCTTACCAGTGATGAGGCGCAGTTTGTATCCATCCTCTCTCAGCCGCTCACAGCCGAGCCGCTCACAGCCGTTGAAGAGGCGTATCAGCAAGCCCAGACCGCAGGTGTGGCCGATGCCCGCCCCGATCTCATACTCATTCACGCCCCCTTCATGCAACAAAACAGCGGTGATGATTACTTGCAAAAGGTGAGCGAACTCAGCGAAAATGCTCCCCTATTTGGCACTTTAGCCATAGACGATACTGAGGATTTTCGCTACTGTTTTTCTCTCTTTAATGGGGAACATTACAATGACCGTATGATTCTAACGCTCATATGGGGGGTAGAGCCACGTTTTTATTCAGCCAATATTGCACCCAACAAAATCATGGGAACACCGGTGCTAATCACCGAGAGCGCCGGCCCCTTTCTTATTGCCGTCAATGACCGGCCAATTGCTGAATACCTGGCTGATTTGGGATTGGCTCAGCTGGCTGAGCATGGTTACGCCATGTCCTCAATGCCGTTTTTGCTTGACTATGGCGACGGTACTGAGCCCATCTCGCGCGTGTTCATCGCCCTTACCCCTGACGGCAAGGTCATCTTGAATGGTTCTGCTCCGGCTGGGCTCCAACTTACCGTAGGAGCCTTTGACAAGGAGGATGCCCTGCAAACCACCCAGATTGCTGTTGATGACGCCCTTATGCACGCCCAGGACAGCCCAAAGCACGCGCTGATGCTGGCATATTCCTGCATCGCCCGCTCAATGGCCCTTGGTGCTGACTTTTTGCTGGAATTGGAGCAAACCCAAAATCAGGTCGCCAACAAAATACCTTTTATGATGGCATATTCTGGTGGTGAATACTGCCCAACCAATGTTCAAAATGGGGCCTCGACCAATCGTTTCCACAACAACGCCTTAATTATCTGTACTATCTGAGGGGGCAGTGAAACAAAACCAGAAACATAACACCACGGCGACCGTCGGTTCGGCCGCACCTTCGCGCGCGCCCTCTTCTGCAAAGAGGGCAACCAGTCTTGGGCCCTCCTCCCCAGAGAAAACAACCAACCCTGCGCCCTCTTTAGCAGGCCAGACAATCAGCTCCGCAGCCCCTCAGCTAAACCAGGCCGCACCAACACACACGCCGGTATCCAAAGAGGTTGAACCGCTCAAACGCCAGATTGTCCAGTTGGAAAGGGAACTGCGTATAAGCCGGTCTTTCCTGGATAAGGTGACCATCAGTTTTGAGGCAAAAGACGCTCTGGCCAAAACCCTGGCAGAAGCCAACGCCAAACAGCGCGCTTATGTTGACATCCTGCTTAAAAGCTGTCCCAGTATCATCTTTCTAGTTGACTCCAAAGGCCAGATAATTTTAACGACCAATGCCCTGGTACAGGCTACCGGCGTCCCCAATGCCGATTATTTGCGCAAGCAGGGGGTGCGGGAATTGTTTGAAGGCTACTTAAGTCCCGCTAATCATGCCTTGTTTAGCGAGGCTATTGCCACCGCCAGACAAAAACAGACCTCGGTTGATATGGAACTGCCTATCAGCTTTGCCAAAAGCCAGGATCGTCGGATTTATTCTGTGGAAATCAGCGTTGTTGATGACCCGGCCATCGCTGAGGAAAATAATCGGGCCGGCCTGCTGTTTGTGCTCATAGATCTAACAGAAATCATTGCTGAGAAGCGGCGAGCCGAGGACGCCAGCGCCGCCAAGTCTGACTTTCTGGCAACTATGAGCCATGAAATCCGCACACCCATGAACGCCATCATTGGTATGTCAGAGATGTTGTCATACACAAAATTAGACACTACTCAAAGCAAATACCTCAACGACATCACGCAATCCAGCAAATCGCTGCTGGCCATTATCAATGACATATTAGATTTTTCCAAGATTGAAGCCGGTAAGCTAGAGCTGGTAGAAGTTGATTTGGATTTGGGCAAACTGCTTAACAACCTAAGCGCCATCTTTCAGGTGATGAGTTCAGCCAAGGGACTTTCGCTGCGCTTTACCATTGATGAAGAGGTGCCCTTGAGGCTTCATGGGGATGAGGTGCGTCTGCGCCAGGTGCTCACAAATCTACTGTCCAACGCCGTCAAGTACACGTCGGCTGGTGAGATTGTACTTGCCGTCAACCCGGCAGATGCTACAGAGAACAACGCCATCCGCCAGGTTCAATGGCTGCGTTTTTCTGTCAGCGACACCGGCGCCGGCATCCGCCAGGCTGACCTCAAGCGGCTGTTTCAGCCTTTTGAGCAGTTGGACGTGCGCAAAAATCGTACGGTGGTGGGCACCGGATTGGGATTGACCATTACCAAGCGGCTCTGTGAGCTGATGGGGGGCACCCTTGAGGTGAAGAGTGTCTATCAGCGGGGTTCAACTTTCAGCGCCGTCCTACCCTTTTGTGCCAGTTGCAGTGATATTATTTCTTCTGCTTCGCAGGAGCTTCCCTCTTTCAGCGCGCCAGCTGCGCGCGTGTTAGTGGTGGATGACATCGACATCAATCTGGATGTGGCAGAAGCGCTGCTTTCGGCGCTAGAAATTGTTCCCGATAGGGCGCTTAGTGGTGATGAGGCGCTGGCCCTTACCATGGTCCAGGACTACGACCTGATTTTCATGGATCATATGATGCCGCGCCTAGACGGTGTGGACACCACCCGCCTCTTGCGCCAAAATACCAATCCTAATGCGCATACCCCGGTAATCGCCCTAACCGCCAATGCGGTTTCCGGCATGAAGGAGATGTTTTTGGCTCATGGCTTTAATGGTTTTTTGCCCAAACCAATAGACATGGAGTCACTAAGGCGTATCCTGTATGATTGGTTGCCTGCAACCGTAATAGTGGAGGACAAATGCCTGTAACAAAAATTGGCAAAGTTGGCTATGGCTGGTTTGAAAAACTGACTAATCGGCTTGGTATGGGTCTGCGCTCCAAACTCGTGGCTATTTTTGTTGTGGTGAAAGTGGTGCCCTTGGTCATTTTGGCGTTCTTGGCCTGGTGGCAGATTACCTCCTTTGGCGTCGCCCTAAGCGAACGCGCCATTGAGGACTCCTCGGTGGCCTTAAACAACAGTGCCATTGAGAGCATTGAGCGCATGACCACCGATGCCGCTCAAAATGTCGCCGATTACCTGTACCAACGCGATGCGGACATCCAGTATCTGGCCACAGTTGAGCCTGATGCAAAAAACTACCAGAGCTTTATTGAGCGTATGACCGGCCGGCTGGTAGAACAGGGCATTTGGGCGTTGGCTGCAGACGGCATGTCCTGGGAGCGTGGCGACCTGCCCGCTTCTTCCGACACGGAAGACGACAGCCCTTCATCCAATGCAGAAAACGACGATGTGGTAACCGGCGCAACCTTTCACCACCGCGATCCTGACTTCATCACCTACACAAACGTGCCGCTGTATGACGAGATAACTTTTATTAACCTGGCTGGACAGGAACAAGTCAAGGTTACGGCGACAGGTACCACCAAGGTAAACTTCCCCCTCAGCCCAGAACTAAAAAATATCAGACAGCGCCAGAACACCTATGTACAGGCAGAAACATACGGTGCCGCGCTTGATACCTTGCAGCCGGGGGACATCTATGTGTCTGATGTGATTGGTGCCTATGTGCCAACCACGTACATTGGCATGTACACACCCAAGCAGATAATCATTGGTGCCCTCAATGCTGAAATCACGGCGCTGAAGGCTATCAGCCCAACCAGCGGCGAGCTCAATCAACTTATTGAGCGTTTGGGAGCAGTTGCAAAAACGGATCTGCCCAACCTAAAAACCAGTCAAAGCGACAACGCCGCCCTGATGCAGGAGGTTATTGAGCAGTCTCAGCAATTTATCGACACAGCAGCTGAGGCAGTACGCTCGCCAGAGGTGCTTGAGCGTATTGAGGCCTTAAAGACAACTATCAGTAAAAAGACCTTTGAGCCCGCCAATGTCGCTTACGCGGGCGAAGAAAACCCCCTGGGTCAGCGCTTTGAGGGCATCATTCGCTGGGTTACGCCAACGGTGGATAGTGCTGGCGTTAAAAACGGTTATGTCAGCTTTGCCCTCAATCAGGAATTCATCAGCGACCTCACTGACCATATCATGCCCACCGCCGAGCGCTATACAGAACTGCCCAACGCCTTTGAAGGCAACTACGCCTTTATCTGGGACTACCAGTGTCGCTCTATCGTGCATCCGCGCCATCATTCAATTGTTGGCTATGATCCGGATTCTGGATTGGAGGAGATCCCCTGGTTAGAAAGCTCAATTTACGAGGAATTATTGGGCCGCATTGATGGAAAGAACGTTGATGACCTCCAAGCCCACTGGGCTGAGCTGGTCAACGATCCCCAGCCCCAGGATACTGCCTACAAAGAGGTTGATGACCTGTTAAAAGATGTATCAGTTTTCTCTGAGCAGTCGCGCTCCAAGAAGCCGGCCGCTGCGCTTACTGCCAGTGGAAATGTAGGTTTAGATGGGCGCTATCTCAACAACGCCCCTCAGTGCACCGGCTGGATGGATGAGACCAGAGATGGCGGCTCCGGTTCTTTTTACATTCTCTGGAGTGGGCTTTACAAGCTCACAACGGCTGCTGCCATTCCCTATTACACGGGTCAGTATGCGCCTTCTGCCCAAAACAACTACTCATTGCGTGGCTTTGCGATGCTCACCATCGGCGCCGGCCTGGAAAGTTTCCAGGAACCGGTTGTCGCCACAGACGCAAACCTCAAGGCCATCACCCAGGAAAACCAGGTTAATTCTTTCTGGCAGCTTGTGGTTTCGACCCTGATCCTGATTTTGCTGGTAGTTATTGTGGCGGTTTGGCTGGCTGATTACCTCACCAATCGCATCAAGGTGCTGGTAGATGGCATCGAGATGTTTCGTAGTGGCCGAAGGCAGTTCCGTTTCCATTCTTCCCAAAAAGATGAACTGGGCGCTCTGGCTAATTCCTTTGACGATATGGCCGACGCTATCAATGACTCCATAGCGTCCCCGCTTGTTATCACAGACAAAAACTTCAAAATTATCTATTCCAATGCCTACGCATTGGATTTCACCGCGACAGATCTTGAAACGGCCGTTGGCCTGGACTATGAAACCATCAGTATTTATCCCAAGGATACCCAATATGATCCCCTCAAGGCTATGGCCGAGGGGGTAGAAGCCGATGTCTACTATCATGCACCCTCAGACCGCTACGTGCGGGGTATCGCTACACATCTTTACAACAATGATGGCGAGTTGAGCGGATACTACGTTCTAACCCAGGACGTTACTGAGATTCAGATAGCGCGCGAAAAGGCTGAACAGGCTTCGGTTGCCAAAACCGCGTTTTTGTCCAACATGAGCCATGAGATGCGCACGCCCATGAACGCGATCATAGGCATGTCATCCATTGGCTTAAACAGCAACGATGTGGAGCGTAAAGATTACTGCTTTGATAAGATAACCAACGCTTCTAACCATCTCCTGGGCGTTATCAATGACGTTTTGGACATCTCTAAGATTGAGGCCAATAAACTGGAGCTTGCGCACAACGAGTTTGACTTTGAAAAAATGCTACAACATGTAATCAAAATCAATGACTACCGCATTGAGGAGAAAAAGCAGGAATTAATCGTGTGGATTGATCCACAGATACCCACAAGCCTCATCCAGGATGAGCAGCGTCTGGGCCAGGTTATCACCAACCTGCTTTCCAATGCCAATAAATTTACGCCTGAAGGAGGCTCAATTCGTATCGACTGCGACCTGATTTCAGATGATGGTGATACCGTGACGCTCAAGATTGCGGTAACTGACACCGGTATTGGCCTTGCGCCCGACCAGAGGGATCGTATCTTTAATGAATTTGAGCAGGCCAGCAATGAAACGTCGCGTCGTTTTGGTGGCACAGGTTTGGGTTTGGCTATCTCCCGACGTATCGTTAACATGATGGGAGGCGACATCTGGGTTGAATCCGAACTGCAAAAGGGCTCCACCTTTGCGTTTACGGTGCAGGCCCAAAAGGGTGTTCAGGAGCGAACAGCACTGCTTGCGCCAGGTGTTGAACTAAACAACGTTAAGGTGTTAGTTGTGGACGACGACCCCACAATACTGGAGTTTTTCCAGAGCATTACTCAACGTATGGGCGTGCATTGTGAAACCGCCATCAATGGCCTGGATGCCCTGCAAATGGTCAAAGATAATGGCCCTTATGACATCTACTATGTTGATTGGAAGATGCCTGAACTCGACGGCATCGAACTGTCGCGACGGATTCGCGCCATTACTACCAGTAAGTCAGTGGTCATTATGATCTCGGCTACAGAATGGAGCGTTATCGAGGCGACGGCCCGTCAGGCAGGTGTGGATATGTATTTGCCCAAACCCCTGTTTCCCTCCTCCGTTGCCGACAGTATCAATCAGTGCATTGGTGCCAAGAGTTCCGTCGCTACTGCCAAAAACCGCGCAGTTGATGCGGAAGATGAGGAAGAGACCGTCTTTACTGACAAGAAGATTCTGTTTGCCGAGGATGTGGAGGTCAACCGCGAGATTGCTCTGGCGCTTCTGGAACCAACAGGGGCACAAGTTGTAAACGCCACAAACGGCGCCGAGGCCGTGGCGGCCTTTGAGCAGGATCCCGAGAGCTTTGATCTGATTTTAATGGACATCCAAATGCCGGACATGGATGGCCTGGAAGCCACACGCCGGATTCGCTCCCTTAACTTTTCTAAAGCTAAAACTATCCCGATTGTGGCGATGACCGCCAACGTTTTTAAGGAGGATATTGAGCAATGCCTGGAAGCTGGCATGAATGACCATATCGGCAAGCCATTGAACTTTGGCGAGGTTTTGGAAAAGCTCAAAAAGTATCTGCGCGCGCGCTGAGGTTTTATCTTGCTGTACTCTTTTTGGCCAATAGGCAACAATAGCTGGCAGGGCGCCAGCAAAAAAACCGGGAGGGAACATAAGATGGCAGGTTTCGCTCTGAAGCGCGGGCGATAATGCGTCTGCGCATCATTGTACCCATCATCGTGTTGCTGGCGCTTCTGTTGGTGGGTTTGGGCTTTGCAGTTGCCCAGAATGTCTCTTCTGCCACCCACCGTTTGTTTGACCAGCAACTGGACGTTAGTCTGGACTCCGTTTTAAGCACCCTAGAGCGTTCCCGTGTCGCTCATCCCAGTGTCCAGGTCTACCAGGAGGCCGTCGCTGCCGCAGGTGTTGGCGATGATGGCGGCATCTTTGTTGTAGACGCAAACGGCCGAGTTATTGTTGACCCCACGCGCGTCATGATTAACCAGAACCTGGCAGAGGAGGTCTGGTATCAGCAGGCGCGCAATGCCATCCCACCTAGCTTTGAGGCTACCTTTGGCCAGAGTTCTGTGTATGCTCACGCCCGGCAAAACGATGACAAACTGATAGTAAGCTACATACCAGCAGCCGAGCTAAACAATTATCTGACAACCCCGCTGTACCTGGTTGGGGTAACTGGGTTGGTAGTGTGGGTGATTATGAGTCTGGTGATCTACTTCTTATTAACCCGTCAGCTGATTGATCCCCTGGAATCCTTTGCCCTTCAGCTTAAGACGTTACAAAAAGGACAGCAGCTAGAAACCCAACCGCTCCAGCACAACAGAGTGGTGCTGGCCGCCGCGCTGTTTATCAATCAGTTACATGCCGGTGTGCAGCCCCAGGCTGTGGCTTCCACCAACCTTCATCCTCGCGTGCGCCCTGCCCAAGACTCGTTCCAAGCTCAATTTCAGGCTACTGCCTCGCCCGCTCCCGTGCCGGGTATGAACAGGTTAGCTCAGGCACCTGCTGCCGGCCTGTCCGCACCTGCCGCCGCTCGATCCGCACCTACGCCTTCTGCCGGCTTGTCCGCACCTGCCGCCACTCGGTCTGCACCCGCTTCGTCCGCTGGCCTGGCTGCACCCGCTTCGTCCGCTGGCCTGCCGCCGTCATCCCTTCACGCACAACCAGCGACCGCTGCCGCCGGTTTTCTTCAGGTAAGAAACCAGGTGTTTGTAGACCTGATGCGGGCGACTATCGCCCCTCTTCTTCCCGCCATTACCGCAAAGCAGCTTAGGTTTTCACTGTTTGTTGATAGCAAAATGCCCCATCGGCTTATTGCTGACCAAACCGTCTTTCAACAAAGCCTACGGCAATTTCTGGCCACCACGGTTGACGCTGCCGTTGCTCAGGATCAGATTCAGAGTTTTGCCGATCACTTGACATCTGAGGCCCTGGCAGCGCTGTTTCCTTCTTCTGCCGCCCTGGCCCCGGATCAAGAGGTCATCAGGTTTCGTGTCCTTCATACCGGCCAGAGCAAAGACCTGTTTATTGTTGTAAACAAGGCTGATGCTGCGTTTGCACCATGACGGCGCGCGGGCTGCTGTGCAGACCCTACCCCGGCGCGCAGAAGGCTAACGGCCAAGGCTCGGCGCGCAGCCACGTGATGCTGTTTGGTTGAGCGCAGGCTGCTCTCTCCTGTTTGATTTTTTCCTGCGTCCTCTTATGGCCCAGGGCTGCATCCTGATAGTTGTTGCGGTAGCACGTTGAAAGACCAAGTCACCATCTGCAAGGTGGTGCCTCCACCAATTAACATGCAGGTGCGTTGGTGCTGTTTTTTAGTGTATGATGGTTGCGCGTCCTGTATGAGCTGCGTAGCCAACCGTCCGTATGTGCGGATCGCGCAGCGCGTGGTGGGTTGCATGACACGCGCAGTGGATGCAACCGTCGTATGTGCGGATCGCGCAGTTAGTAGTACGGAGCGAAGCGGTGACGCCCTCGGTTGCCCTGCCCTGCCCGTAGCCTTCAGACGGTATGAACCAAGCGAATCAGGAGATGCCCCCTGATGACGATCCCAAAAACCTCAAAGACAGACCTGGCTCCATGCGTGTTGTAAGGCGACGACCACACAAGGGGAGGTCTTTTTTAGATGTGCTGCGTAGCTATTTGGCCGTAGCCGTGACGTTTACCCTGTTTATCTTGGCGTTGGTTGCTATTGTGGTGCTTGAACGCTTTATCATTGGCTAGGGAGCTTGCTTTGCCTGCCTGCGATAATCACCCGATGGTCTTGGAACCAGGTTTTGTAGATGTGGCCGCGTTTTAGCAGGCCGGATATTGCTATAATTGCTCATTATTTGGGCACTTTAACGCTTCTGCTGGCGGCGGCGATGCTGGCACCGCTGCTGGTTAGCGTGCTTATGCAGGAATGGGCCATAGCCTGTAACTATGTGCTGGGTATAGGTATCGCACTCACCCTGGGCGCACTGATGCAGATGGCGCGTGCCCGGCCCGGCCCCGTCGACCGCAAGCAGGCCATTGCCATCACCGGCTTTATCTGGATTATCGGAGCTTTGGTAGCGGCGGTGCCGTTGTATCTTTCTGGCCACTACACCTCGTTTCTGGATGCCTTTTTTGAAGGGGTCAGCGGCCTGACCGCCACCGGTTTGACCCTGGTTCAGGACGTGGATCATATGTCGCTGGCTGATAATATGTGGCGATCCACTATGCAGTTTCTGGGCGGACAGGGGGTTATCGTGGTTGCGTTGTCGCTGGGGTTGTTTACGCGCACCGGCGCCGCACTTTACATTTCTGAGGGACGGAGCGAGGCCATCGTTCCCAATATCAAGGCTACTGCGCGTTTTATCTGGCAATTTGCTGCCACTGCCGTTTTAATTGGTACCATCATACTGGGGTGCATTTTGCTTACCATTGGCGTTGATCCTCTGCGCAGCCTGTTTCATGGCCTTTGGATAACAATTGGCGCCTATGATACCGGCGGTTTTGCGCCTTCCAGCCTCTCACTTATCTCATACCATTCCTGGCCGTTTGAGATGATCACGATGCTAATCATGATGTTTGGGGCCGTAAATTTTGCCCTCTTTGCTCAGCTGAATCGCGGAAATTGGCGCCTTTTCTTAAAAGATATAGAAATTCGCACTTTGGCGCTTTGGATCACCGGTATGGTTATACTGTTTGTCGCGGCGCTGAGTCTTGGCGACTTTCTCACTGACTACACCGGCTTAGCACGCCGGGGTATCTTTACCATTGTTAGTGCTACTACCAACACCGGTTATCAGTTGCTTTCGACCAATCAAATGACCACGTTGTTCTCCTCCGGAGCATTTTTGCTGCTTGCCATCTCAATGGCCATTGGCGGCAGTTCAGCCTCAACTGCTGGCGGCATCAAGGCCCTGCGTGTGGGCCTGATTTGCAAGGGTATAGCCCTGCGCGTCAAAAGCCTGTTGAGCCCGCGTTCTGCTGAAATAGGCGCCTACTATACCCATATCGGTCGTCATCGCCTCAACCCAGAACTGCTGTCATCGGCCCTGATTATTGCCTCCCTCTATGTGATTTCTTATATCATTGGCACACTGCTGGGCATTGCCTGTGGATATGGCGCCGTGGATGCCGTTTTTGAGTCCATTTCTGCGGCTTCCAATGCCGGGTTAAGCAGTGGTATCACTGCCCCTGAAGCTCCTGTGTTGCTTAAACTCTGCTATATCGCGCAGATGTGGATGGGGCGCCTTGAATTTCTGACCCTGCTGGCGCTTCTTGCCTCTCTGCTGGCTTCGCTTCTGCCTGATTGGCGCGGACGCAAGGGAAGGCCCGGCGGCGACTGGCGAGGCAAGGGGACAGGAACATCAAACAAAGGGGCTGGTCACGATACGAGCCGGCTGATGGATAGCGGCAGGTCAGGCGGAGCTGTTCAGGCAAAACACACTAAGGCCGCGAGCCGGCTGATGGACGATGGCCGGCCAGGAAAGAGGGGTAGGGCAGTAGTGCCGGTGCTCGTGGTGCTGGCACTCGTTCTCCTCTTGACGCTTGTGCCCTTTTGGCGTTTTTCTCAGGCCGCTTACGCAACAACGCCCAGTTTGGATGGAGAGCTCGCGCATGGAGAGGTCGTGGACAGGAATGATGTGGATGGAGAGTTCGCGAATGGAGAGGTCGTGGACAGCTCCGCAAGCAATGCCCAACACTCCATCACCATCACGGAACTGAGCAATGCCGCATCCCATCTTGATAACCAAAAGGTTGATTTCACGGGTGAAGTAGTGGGCGACATAATCACTGCTGATAATGGCAATTTTTGGGTCACCTTGAACGACGGTAGCGCCAGTATCAGCGTTTACGTTAGCGCTTCTGATGTCGCAAACATCAGTAGTCGAGGTGGCTACCAGCAACAGGGCACGGTTTTAGACGTGCGCGGCGAGTTTCATCTGGCCTGCGGGTGGCATGATGGATTAAGCGACGTTCACGCATCCAGTTTCAGGGTGGTGGAAGCAGGAGGGCCAATCGCACACCTACCCAACCTGCCCGCATTAGCGCTGGGACTGTTTTTGGCTGCCTGCGGGCTGGTGTTAATAGGTTTACATAGCATCTTGGCGCGAAAGAAACTATGATGACAGCCAAGCTGATGCGAAAGAAGCGGTAATGACGGCCAAAAACTCTGCTCAACCTACCAATTTCGCGCGACCTAAGAACAGTGCGCAGCCAGTAGGCCATCCACCGGTCAAACCACCCATCCACACGTTGCGCGCACAGGTGGTTTCGCTGGATCGTGGCTATCCACTGGTACGCTCAGAGGGGGGAGAGCAGCGAGCTCAGCACGCCACGCAGCTCATTAAACAGGACAACACGCGCGCCGCCGTGGGGGATTTTGTGCTGATTTCCCAGGAGCCGACACAAGAAATTGCTACTATAGATGCTATTTTGCCGCGACGTTCAGTTTTGGTTCGCCGCCAGGCGCCGCCAGGCGGTGCGGAAACCAGCGGCAAGCCCCTTGAACAGATACTGGCGACCAATTTTGACTTTGTGATGATTGTGCAAAGCCTGGGGCATCGTCCTTTGGATGTGGACTATCTGGAGCGTCAGCTGGTTATGGGCCTGCAAAGCGGCGAGCCGGTTTTTGTGCTCCTGACAAAAGCCGATTTGGCCCGGCATCCGGTTGCGGATAGAGCGGCCGCGCGCGCGGCGGCCCGTAACTGCGAGGTGTTTGTATACACAACCGGCGATGTGGCCACCAATCGGCATTTTGATCTTAAGCTTGCTAATGTTAATAGCAGTATTGAGTTGGCCGCCCTCTTTCTGCCCAACAAGACCGGCGTACTCCTGGGTCGCTCTGGTGTTGGAAAATCCAGCTTTGTGAATCGTTTGATCTTGACTGAGCAGTTGTCAACGGCCAGCGTTCGCGCAAAGGATCGCGCTGGCCGCCACACGACTGTTGCCCGCAAGCTGGTTGATCTGCCCCAGGGCGGCCAGGTGATTGACACGCCTGGACTGCGCAGTGTGGGTATTTATGGCGACACGCTTGGCCTGGCCTTGGCGTTTTCGGACATCACCGCTGTGGCTGCGGAGTGTAAGTACCGCAATTGTAGTCACCGTCATGAACCTGATTGTGCTGTGGCCGCTGCGGTTGCAAGCGGTGCTATCCCGGCTCGCCGTTTGCATTCCTACCGTGCTTTGGCCCGGGAAGTTGAGGGGATATGACTAGTAGTCAGCCCCCTGCCGCAGGGCGACTGTGTTAAAATGCCGGTTTGTTCACCTGCGTGGGGATGTAGCTCAGCTGGGAGAGCGCCTGGTTTGCAACCAGGAGGTCGTGGGTTCGAGTCCCATCATCTCCACCAAAACGTTCTTACGTAAACCCCCGACAAAAAATTGTCAATGCGGTTTACGGTGTTAGATAAGCATTGTCGCAAGAGCCCGTCGCTGTCGGCGGCAAGCCGCTTCAGCTTCGCCTCGATGTCTGCCAAAGACGGCGACTTCATATCCGACTGGCTGCGCAACCGCAACACCGTGGAGTTTCTCGGCATCTGGGAAAGTGTCCATAACCCTGATTTTAATTATGACGGATTTGCCACAATTAGAAGCCAGGCCGTCGCACATGATAGAAAAAATAAGGATAAAGAACTACCGCAAACTTCGTGACGTTACATTTGAACCTAATGAACCTAGAAAATTGAAAATGATACTTTTTATTCATTCCTAATCTGTGGCGCCTTTTGGGACTTGACGCGGTAGCCAACTGAGATTATCACATCAAGGTTATAGAGTTTCACCTTACGCTTTTGCGTTTTTTCGGGAAGGGCTCTGTGCTGAGTGGTTGTCAAGGAATCCTTGACAACCACTCCTTCTATAAGCTCGCCTTCTTTTTGAACTGTCAAGTATTCCTTGACAGTTGCCGCTCTGATCAGTTCCCCTTCTTTATAAATAGAAAAGGCTGATGTTTTGTCTTGTTGTTTGGAGCAGCACAACCATCTGCGCTTGTGTGAGCCAAACGGTTTCATCTTCAAGCATCACATCGAGACGCACTGCTTCATCGGCTGGTAGATTACTATCTCGTTGTCACTGATGGCCGATGCCTTTGTCTTCGGTACGATTTCGCTCATTGGGCAGCCTCCGCTTCTCCTTCTCATCTGAAATTGCGAACGTGCGTCGCCCCTGAGCCAGACCGCAACGGATGGGCGAGGGCAATACTTTGCCAGATGGCAGAAGAGGGAACGCTCATGAAAGTGGGAGATAACCGTTTTGCCTCCTATGCGATGAACCGGCAGGTGTAAGATGCTGACTGTTTTTTGTCTTAACCTGCCATAAAACGCCCCGTATGCAACTTCACTCGTGCTTGTGCTACACTATGCGTCGTTAGAACAAGCAGGTAAGACAGGCAGCACTAAGACAGGCACTACCAAAGTAAGCACCACAACAGGAAATCTGAAGGGAGCGGGAACACATGAGCGCGAAAACATCCAGAATATGCCCGGGGGGGGGGGGGCTCATAGCTTAGCTCTCCCTGAGTCCACCAGCAATTATGAGGGCGCGAGTGTCCGCGCCAAAGACGCCGCCCAGGCTTATGCGCCAGGCGGTTTTTTGTGCTCAGAAATAGCACAAATGCGCACACAAAGAGTATCGGCCACAGAGGTCCCTCGCACAGGGAACGCCGGCTCAAACACTCTGCG
>JAITRZ010000027.1 GCA_031288185.1 Coriobacteriales bacterium | reverse complement strand
CCGCGGGGGCGCTGGGGGGCCCCCCCGGGGGGGCCCGGGGGCGGGGGGGGGGGGGGCGGGCGACACCCTCACGGGGGCGGGGAGGGGGATAAAACGTTGCGTGAGCGTTTTTGTGATGTATAGGCTGGTCGCTTCCTGAAACCACTCCTTTAGGGTAAAATGTCATAAGACAAAAACAACAGTTGCATACTGCCGGGCGCGGCAGCGGGGGCGCCTTCACCTGAATGCGCACGACGGTGGTACCCAAAAAATCCGCAACATACCTACACGCAGCACCAACAAACACATGAAGGGAGTTCAGTTGGCAGCCAGCACACCTACAAACGCGCAGTCGCGCTCTTCAAGCTATGACGCTGATGACATTATTGTCTTAGAAGGTTTGGAGCCTGTGCGCAAGCGGCCGGGGATGTACATTGGCTCAACCGGTCCCCGCGGTTTGCACCATCTGGTGTATGAAGTGGTGGATAACTCCATTGACGAGGCCATGGCCGGTTTTGCGACGCGTATTGATGTTGTGATTGGAACTGACAATTCTGTCAGTGTTACGGACAACGGCCGTGGCATACCCATAAGCAAGCATCCCAAAAAGAAGATATCTACCCTGGAGGTGGTGCTGACCATTCTGCACGCCGGCGGCAAATTTGGCGGTGAGGGCTATAAAGTGTCTGGCGGCCTGCATGGTGTGGGCGTATCGGTGGTTAATGCTCTGTCCACACGTTTAGACGCGGAGGTGATGCGGGAAGGTGGCATCTGGGAGATGTCCTTTGCCCGCGGAAAAACCACAAGAAAACTTACCCAGACCGGGAAAACCCGGCGCACGGGCACAAGGATAACGTTTTGGGCGGATGAAGAGGTTTTTGAAACCACCCACTATGACAATGACATCTTAACCGCCCGCCTGCGCGAGATGGCGTTTTTAAACAAGAACCTGAAAATTACCTTTACTGACCATCGCCAGCGCAACGAGGCCGGCGACGGGCCATTTTATGAGGAGTATCAGTACGCCGGCGGCATCGTCGATTTCGCGAAGTATGTTAACGAAGGCAAAGATGTGCTGCCGGGACTGTCCAAACCCATCTACTTTTCAGCTGAACAGGAAAATGTGGGCGAAATAGAATTTGCCCTGCAATGGAACACCACCCACTATGAGACCACGCTGGCCTTTGCCAACAACATCCACACCACCGAGGGCGGCACGCACGTAGAGGGTTTCAAAAACGGCCTGACTAAAGTGTTAAATAACTATGCTCGTGCCAAAAATCTGCTTAAAGACAAAGAGGATAACATGGTGGGTGAAGACGTGCGCAGCGGTCTCACCTGCATCATCTCTGTTAAGCTGCGCAACCCTCAATTTGAGGGACAGACCAAGACCAAGCTGGGCAACACTGAAATTCGCTCGCTCGCTCAGTCTGCCGTATCCCAGGGTCTTGCTGAATTTTTGGAAGAACACCCCAACCCGGCGCGTGAGATTGTTAAAAAGGCGCTGGAAGAAAAACGGGTGCGTGAGGCGGTAAGCAACTACAAGAAGTCGCAGCGCAAACAAAAAGACGCTACTTTACCTGGCAAATTAGCGCGTTGCTCGCTCAAGGATCCTGAACTGACGGAGCTCTACATTGTCGAAGGCGATAGCGCCGGCGGCTCGGCTAAGCAGGCCCGTGAGCGCTCCTTTCAGGCGATTCTGCCGCTCAGGGGCAAGATTCTCAACATTGAGAAGGTCAACATCCACCGTTCGCTGTCCTCTGAGTCCATCAACACGCTTATCACCGCCATCGGCACGGGCATTGGCGAGGACTTTGACATCGAGAAGGCTCGTTACCACAAAGCCATTATCATGACCGATGCCGATGTGGACGGGGCGCATATCCGCATCTTACTACTGACGTTTTTCTACCGCTTTATGCCGCAGATGATCGAGCACGGCTACGTTTACATTGCCCAGCCACCCCTCTATCGCCTCTCGGTGGGTCGCAAGCACAACTACATCTACAGTGAGGACGCGCTTAAAAGGGAGCTGAAAACGCTGCCCCCAGAAACAAAATACAGCATCCAGCGCTATAAGGGCCTGGGCGAGATGGATCCCCAGCAACTTTGGGAAACCACCATGGAACCCAAGTCGCGCACCCTCCTGCAGGTAACAATTGACGACGCGTTGGCGGCCGAGAAAGTGGTGAGTGAGTTAATGGGCGACAAGGTGGAGCCGCGCAAACTGTTTATCCAAAAACATGCTCGTGATGTGCGGTTTTTGGATATTTAGCGACAGGCGCTCGAAGAGAGATTGTTAAAATCGCCAAGACAAAGGCGCCCCACGCTTGCAGTGACAGGCGTCCTGGCGCGTTTCATGCAATGATCCAAGGGAGAAGAACGTGGCGGATACAGCCAGGACACAAGAGCTTGACTTAAGCGGTAGTACGGTAAAGCCTGCCGAAATGGCGCTTGAGATGCGCCAGAGCTTTTTAGAATATGCCATGAGCGTTATCGTGGCGCGGGCCCTTCCGGATGTGCGCGACGGGCTCAAGCCAGTGCACCGACGCATCCTTTATGCTATGCATGAAAGCGGTATTACACCCAACAAGCCGCACAAGAAGTCGGCCTGGACGGTCGGTGAAGTTATTGGCAAGTTTCATCCTCACGGTGACGTGGCGGTCTATGACGCCATGGTGCGCCTGGCTCAGGATTTTTCTATGCGGGTGCCGCTGGTTGATGGGCACGGCAACTTTGGTTCTGTGGACGGCGACAGCGCTGCGGCCATGCGCTATACGGAAGCCCGTCTGCAAAGGGCCGCTATGGAGCTCTTGCGTGATCTGGAAAAGGACACGGTAAGCTGGCAACCCAACTACGATGAATCGTTACAGGAACCAGCGGTTTTGCCTGCCCGCTTTCCCAACCTACTGGTTAACGGCTCTCAGGGTATCGCTGTGGGCATGGCCACAAACATCCCTCCCCACAATCTAGGTGAAGTCATTGACGCAGTGGCCCTGTATCTGGACGATGAACAGGTTAGTCTGGATCAGGTGATGGAAGTGTTGCCGGGGCCGGATTTTCCCACTGGCGCCATGATCATGGGCAAGGGTGGTATCCGCGAAGCCTATGAAACCGGCAGAGGCTCCCTGGTGTTGCGCGCCAAGGCCCGCCTGGAAAAGACATCGTCAGGCCGGGAACGAATCATCATCTTTGAGCTGCCCTATATGGTTAACAAGGCCAAATTGGATGAAAAGATCAATGAGCTGATGCGCGACAAGAAACTGGTTGAGATAAACGATGCCCATGATGAGTCTGATAGAAAAGGTATGCGCTACGTCATTGAGCTAAAGCAGGGGGTCATTGCCCAGGTGGTTTTGAACAAACTCTACAAGCTAACCCAGCTACAAACCAGCTTTGGCGTTAATATGCTGGCGCTGGTAGACGGGGTGCCGCAGGCACTGGGCCTTTTAGATGCGATTGCCTATTATGCCCAGCACCAGGAAAACGTGCTGGTGCGTCGTACCCGCTTTGACCTAAAAAAGGCCCAGGATCGCGCGCATATTTTGGAGGGCCTGGTTATTGCGCTTGACCATATTGACGAGGTCATACAGATCATCAAAAGCTCCAGTGACGACACCGAGGCCCGTGCCCGCCTGATGCAGCGCTTTGGGCTTTCCCAGGCCCAGACTGACGCTATTTTGGAGATGCGCCTGCGACGTCTGACGGGTTTGGAGCGCGACAAGATAACTGCGGAGTTGGCCGAATTGCGCGAAAAAATAGCCTATTTTGAGCGACTGCTGGCCAGCAGAGAGCTACAGCACCAGGTTTTGAAAGAGGAGCTGTTGGAAATCAAGGGGAGGCTGGCGACCCCACGGCGCACCGAGTTGGCCTCAGACGCTAAAGACCTGGAGATTGAGGACCTGATTGCTGAGGAGGATATGGTTGTAACCGTAACCAGTAGCGGTTATGTCAAACGACTGCCGGTGGCCACCTATCGTCAGCAAAAGCGCGGCGGCAAGGGCCTGCAGGGCGTCAACCTGAAAAGTGAGGATTTTGTGGAGCATCTGTTTGTGGCTTCCACTCACGACTATATGCTGTTTTTTTCGACAAAAGGGAAAGTGTATCGGCTCAAGGTTCATGAACTGCCGGTGGGTAGCCGTCACGCCCGTGGCACCGCAGTGGTTAACCTCCTGCCGTTTGAGGCGGGAGAAAAGATAGCCGCCATTATCGCTTCCAAGGACTTTCCCAACGATGAGTACCTGCTTTTTGCCACGTCTGAAGGTATGACAAAAAAGACCGCCATGAGCGCCTACGGGCGTTCACGTCGCGATGGTCTGATAGCCATTAACCTGCGCGAGGGCGACTCGCTGATAGCCGTGCGTCGGGTTAAAGAAGGCGAGCGTGTGCTGATGGTGGCCAGCAACGGCAAAGCCATCTGCTGGGACGAGGCGGAAGCTCGCCCGATGGGCCGCGATACCACCGGTGTTAAGGGTATGACCACACCGGATGACGCCCAGGTCATTGGCATGGAGGTGGCGCGTAAGGGCAGCGAGCTATTTGTGATTACTGCCAACGGTTACGGCAAGCGCACACCGGTCGCCGACTATCCACTGCAGCACCGGGGCGGCCAAGGTGTCTACACCATCCAAATGACAAGCAAAAAAGGCCTGTTGGTGGGCATGAAGATAATTATGCCCGGCCAGGAACTGATGATCGTGAGCGAAGAAGGCGTGATGATTCGCGTTAAAGCCTCTGACGTTTCATTGCAGGGTCGCAACACTCAGGGCGTGCGCGTTATGAATGTGACCGGCTCAGATCGGGTAACGGCGGTAGCCCGTGTGGCAACTTCACGGCGCGTTACTACCGGGACAGCTGATGAGGAAGCTGCGGAGGAGGTTGCGAACGAGGAGGCGCATGTCCTCTCCCAGGAGGATTGATAGTATCAATTAATTAAGTAATTTCTTGTCACCGTCACCATGTCATAAATACATCATAAATAAACCACAAAATAAATCGGATCTATACCTTGTTCCGCGCGCGCTTGCAAACCTTCCATTTTTGATATACAATTCGCGCAGGCGCGTAGCAAGGGCACGCAAACCATGCGGCACCTTAGAAGAGTCTGGCATTCGCGCTGTCTATCCGATACACGGCACAGTGAGGGACAATCATGAAGAATCCAGCGGTATCAGCCGTAAACCACGCGATACTCAGCACACACAGGGCATCCACACCCCTTGCGTTCTCGCGGGCACCAGGGAAGACGGGGGCGGGGCCTCTCGCGCTTGTCCCCTGCATCCTCCTTGCACTTCTTGTTTTTTTTGTGTCCTTCCTTGTCTTTCCCACTGCCGCCCAAGCCGCAGACGCTCCCTTTACAGAAACCTATACCGTTAAGGTGCGCGTGCACGATGCAAGCGGCTTTCCCGCAACGGGCGACAGCATCTTTGCGCTTGTGCTTGTTGTGTGCCTGCTTGTCGCGGGTGTTGCGTCCCTCCTCTTTTTTCGGGCGTTAAAAGGGCGCTTGGCCTATCAGGGCGCGACGTATCAAGGCCCGGCCCACCTACGCGTGGCGCGCGTGAGAGGATGTGCGAGGGCTGCCACAAGTGGCACCCCGGCACAAGCGGCCCACCTGCGCGTGGCGCGCGTGCGAGGATCGAACAATTTTTGGGTTAGTGCGTGGCACACGCTTGCGGCACGCGGGCACGCGGCGCTCCGGGGCAGGCATGGCATCCCCTTTCTTATTATAGTTTTGGTGTGTGCGCTCACCATGCTGCTTCTTGTTGTATCCTCCCGCGCTTTTGCGGACTCCGCAACGCAACCCGCCCTTTCCCTGTCTATCGACAAGACCTCGTCCCTCTCTGCCACCAGCGCGTTTGGCGTAGGCAAGCAGCAGACTGAAAGCTCCTATGCGCGGGTAGAGGCCCGCCTGAGCCAGGATGTGTCGGGCCTTAGCATTTCTTTGGATGGCGTGCAGCTCTCAAAGGAAAAAACGGCCAGCTTTGTGTTGGAAAGCCCCACTCAAGAAGGGCTCAACTTCTCAGGACTTGTGGCCAAGGCAGAGTCTTCCCTCGCGGCGGGTGAGTACCAGGTAACTGTTGAGGCGACCATTACTGATCTGCGCCGCGATCTCTTTGTTGAGGGTACAACCGCGCAGGACAAGGTCTATGACGCAGCGCTTACAACCGCCATACAAAACCTCGGTACCCTTACGGGAGACATCCAGGAAGGTGACGACGTGTCACTGGATACCACCGCCGCTAAAGCCTCTTTTAAGGATAAAGATGTCACAGGCGATAGCAAGCCGGTTAGCTTTTCAGGCTTTGCGCTTAGCGGCGCAGATGCCTTCCGGTACGCGCTCGAACAGCCCAAGGACGCAACGGCCACCATCACGCAGGCAACAATCGGTCTTACCGGCGTGGTGGTACCTGATAAAACCTACGACGGCACCACAGATGCCACCGTCACCAACCAGGGCTCGCTTTCAGGCGTGTATGACGGCGACGATGTGTCGTTCTTTGCGGCTCCCACCGCCTATTTTACCAGCAAGAATGCTGGCACCGCCAAGGAAGTTGTGCTTATGGGGTATAGCCTGGACGGCGCGGATCGTCACAATTACCGGTGGCCCGACCCGCTTGCCACAACCGCAACCATTGCCCCAAAGCCCATTGGCATTACGGGCATTTACGCAAACAATAAAACCTATGACGGCACCTTCGCAGCCACGGTCAAAGACGACATCACCCATCCCGTACTTGATACGGCTGCTCTTGTGTCCGGCGACACCGTTTCACTGAACTCTGCGGCCACCATTACCGCTACCTTTGTAGACAAGAACGCCGGTACGGGAAAGATGGTTACTTTTTCTGGCGATTTACTGACAGGCGCGGATGCCGCCAACTACGCGCCGCAGCCCGAGAGCACGCCTGCTCAAATTGCGCAAAGGGGCCTCACTTTTGCTGGCACGGCCTTAGCATATAAAACAGCCGATGGAACCACAAATGCTCCTTCTACAGACAATATCCACATCGCCAACCCCACCTCCTTCAACGGGCTTGCTTCCGGAGAGGGCTTTACGCTTTCATCCGCCGGTGTGACCCACATCGCCACGTCCTTCCCTTCGCCTGAACCTGGCACCTGGCAGGATGTGATGAGCTACGCTGGTGCCTTTAGCCTGACAAGCCCCAAGGGAGGCGCACTGTCTGCCAACTATACCTTTACTCAACCGCCACTAAGCGGTCTGATAGATGACTATATCGAGCTTACGGTGACAGCCAGTGCAACAGACAAGACCGTGGAAATTTATAAGTATTTTGCCAACGGTTTTACCATTAATTGGGGTGATGGCTCCAGCGACAGGCCTTATGAATATGCCTCTGCTACTCATACCTATGCCGCAGCTGGAACCTACCACATACGCCTGACATCGGATAACCACAGCCAGTATCAGGTCTGGACGTTTCAGCATGGTGATATGAGCCCTCTCGTTTCCAAAGGCCCGTCTGTTACGGTTTCTCATTTTCCCAAGATGACTTTCTTCCAAACTAACGCGACAACGGCACCTAACAACTTCTTTGTTTACTTTAACTTTGAAGGGGCTATCACCAGCTTGCCTGACGGCTCCTTTGATATGCTCGCCATCACCACCGTAGGCACCAACTTCCTTGGAGTGTTCAACTACGGCGGCGCTCTTACACACCTGCCCGCTTCATTTGTGTTTCCGTCACTGAGTGCTGAGGAAGCGTCAAAAGAGGGCAATTTTGAGACCGTCTTTAACTCGCAACACGTCACTCTTGATCGCAGTGCCACAGACATCGTTGGCAGCTGTGCAGCCCCCAGCAGCCCTCGCAAGACCTTTTCTTCCAACCAGCCCGGTTATGCTGGGTTGTCTTCCAGCTGGCAGGCGCCAGTTCCGTCGTAGCGAAGGGGAGTTTGTGCGGCCGGCCGTCGGCACGAGGGTGCCCTGGCCGGCCGCCACGCTTAGGAGCGCGGCGGCCCGGAAGCTCTCAAAAGTTGGTTGAATGCCAGACTTGTTGCAGTATCGGCAGCCGTGTGGATATTTCTGCCCCCGGCAATGACATCTACTGTATAGACATACGCATTGATGGCTACGCAGCCCTAGATGGAACCTCCTTTGCAGCTTCCCACGTTGCGGGTGTCGCAGGAATGATTTTTGCGTGCAATCCAACACTGACGGGCGATCAGGTTAAAAACATTCTGGCATCAACCGCAAACGCAGATGCTCAACGTCACCTCTATTACACGGAAGGAGACAGCGGGATAGTAGATGCTGGGCTCGCTGTGCGAACAGCCCTGCTTACCAACTACCTTCCTCCTGAAAAGGCTATAAGCATGGATTACGGGGGTGAACTGGATCTTTGCTTTGTCATAGACACCACCGGCTCTATGGGCGATGACATAGATGACGCTAAGGAGAACATGCAGGCAATACTATCAAGTTTTGTAGCAAAAACGAATCATTTTCGCATCGCGATTGTTGATTATCGCGACAATCCAGAAAAGACGGAAGAACCCAAAGACTACACGTCAAAACTACAGCTGGATTTTTCTTCTGACGAGGCAAAAATTTCTCAGGTAATCCAAGACCTTGAGCTGGGGTATGGAGGAGACAACGCCGAGGCCGTCTACTCCGGCCTTATGCAAGCGGTGCGTCTGGAGTGGAGGGCGTTTTCAGAAAAGGTTATTGTCATCCTGGGCGACGCGCCGCCGCTTGATCCAGAACCTGACACGGGTTATACCCAAGCAACCATATTTAACGCTCTCAAAGAAGCAAACATTGGCCTGGGAGCAGACGACAAGGACTTTTCCAGGATATTTTCTGGCGACTCAACCGATGCCATAACCGTTTTTTCAATTGGAACCAGCGCCAGTTCCGATGCTGCGGCCTTCCTGGAGGCCATTGCGGAGGAGAGCAGTGGAAGCTATCGCGAAACTGAAGAGGCCGCTGAGGTTTCAGACGCGATAATCGCGTCGGTTGAAGAGATAGAGGTGCACCCAACCCAGACAGCTACCGTGGATTTTGGGCCGGAATTTGTTAACTATACTATTGAATTATATAAAGGCAGCACATTCATATGCGCGTTTCCCCTTGATGTGTTAGGGGCTCGAACTCTTGTGAACGTAGAACCCGATACCTATACCTGGTCCATTTCAGATGCCTCTGCAAGCGGCACGATCCAGGTTACCCTGGGCAATGATCAGGCTGAGCTGCGTGTGGAAAAGAGGCCTGAAAGTGCTGTTTTCGCAGACACTATAGCGCCCGCAAGCACTCTTGAAGCCGCAGACACATCAGCCGTGTTTGCCAGCAGTAGCTCCGCTCGTGTGTCCGGTGGTTTTGTTGCAGCGCTGACCCTGTTGTTGATAGCGTTAGGGCTGTTACTTGCCGGTATCTGCATAACGGGGGCTCGCCTCCATAAACTCAAACAACATCCATACCGATAGATTTTTGAAAACCGACCCAGGCATCAATGTTGGCACCCCTGAAAACCGACTCAGGTGCCAACGTGTGCGCTCTTGGCCTTTCTTGCACTAACTCAGGCACCAAAGGCGAAAACCAAACGGAGATCTTTGCCCTAAGCGAACCATGGCTACGGCAGCAGATGCCGCCAAAGCTGCGTGCGCGGCGACCTTTGGTAAAATAGGCACGTGGCGTTACCCCGGCGTGTTGCTCAAGCGGGCGACGGGCCTTTTGGATGCTGCCCCACCTGCCAACATCGACAACGTGATCAAGTGAGAGTATATGTGTGGAATAGTAGCCTTTACCGGCAACAAAGATGCGGTACCCGTTTTGCTGGGCGGCCTGTTTCGGCTGGAATATCGCGGCTATGACAGCGCGGGGATTGCGCTGCAAAATATCTGCGCTGCTCCTGCCAACACGATTCCAGCAGGCGACCTTCAGGCGGGTAGGGCGCAGGCGGCGCAGACACAGCCTGCTCACCAACCGCAGCCAGGTGGCTCTCAGGCGGTTGGCCACCCCCCCTTGCATATCATCAAGCGCGTGGGCAAGGTTGCTGAACTGCGCAAGGCCCTGGAAGATGCCCATCTCAGCGGCGCTTTTTACACGGGTATCGGCCACACCCGCTGGGCCACTCACGGCGCGCCCAGTGAGGCAAACGCTCATCCACACTGCGATTGTTCCCAAACCATCGCGGTGGTACATAATGGCATCATCGAAAATTACGCCCAACTGCGCCAGGAACTGCAGGGTGCCGGTCATCGCTTTGTGTCCCAGACCGATACCGAGGTGGTCGCCCACCTCATTGAGCAAGAATATCAAGTCGCGCCCGGCAAGCTGATGCAAGCTGTGCGCCGCACAGTAGCGCGGTTGTCCGGCTCCTTTGCGCTGGCTATCTGCCACAGCGCGCATCCTGGCCAGCTGGTAGTCACCCGCAATGATTCACCGCTGGCACTGGGTACCTGCCCGGACGGAGCCATTGCGGCCTCCGACACGCCAGCACTTATCGAACATACTCGCCAGGTCTATTATCTTAACGATAGAGACCTGGCGGTACTGCACCAAAATGGACACATTGAGTTTTTTGACCCTGCGGGCACCCCCTCTACGCCCACTGCTGTCACTATCGAGTGGGATTTAGAAGATGCCCAACGCGGCGGCTATGCTGATTTCATGCTCAAGGAGATTAGTGAACAGCCCAGGGTCATCAAAGATACCCTTGCCGGTCGCTTGGACGCGAGCCAGGGTCGCCTGCTGTTTGAAGAACTGGCACTGAGCCACCAGGAACTTGCGGCCGCCGACCGCGTGGTTATTGTGGCCTGCGGCACTTCCTATCACGCTGGTTTGATAGGCAAAGACCTGATTGAAACATGGGCGCGTCTGCCAGTGGAAGTAGAGGTGTCCAGCGAATTTCGCTACCGCAATCCGCTTCTGACGCCGCAAAGCCTGGTTATTGCTATCTCGCAAAGTGGTGAAACCGCCGACACCCTTGAGGCGGTTAAACTGGCGCGGCGAGCTGGTGCGCACGTCATCGCTTTGACCAATGTTGTTGGCTCACGCATCACGATGGAGGCCAACGAGGTCATCCTTATCAAGGCCCACCTTGAAATTGCTGTTGCCGCTACCAAATCATTTTTAGCTCAGGTGGCGTTGTTGACCCTGCTGGCCATGCACCTTGCGCGTCAGCGTGGCCAGGCGTGCGACAAACAGGTTTTGGATCTGTACCGGCACATGCAGCAACTGCCAATCCAGATTAGCGAGATTTTGGCCAATACCACTTCTATCGAGCGTTGTGCCCAAGAGTGCTCTCACGCCCAGACCGCGCTGTTTATTGGTCGTGGCGTTGGAGCCACCACCTGTTATGAGGGCGCACTTAAACTCAAAGAAATCAGCTATCTGCATGCTGAGGCTTTTGCGGCCGGCGAGATAAAACACGGCCCGATAGCCCTGATCAACCCTGATGGTCTGGCCGATCCTGCCGCGCAGACTCCCGTCATCGCCGTGGCCTGCAAAAGCGCCACCTATGACAAGATGCTGGCCAATATCGAAGAAATGTTGGCTCGTGGTGCTAAAGTTATCGCCCTGGCCACCGTTGGTGATGCGCGCATCAGCGAACTGACACCGCATGTCATCTTCATTCCCGAAACCCCGGAATGTTTAAGCCCGATTTTAGCCAGCGTGCCGCTTCAACTATTTGCCCGTTTCATTGCCGTTGCCCGTGGCGCCAATGTGGATCAGCCGCGCAATCTGGCCAAGTCGGTGACGGTAGAATAGGCGATGGCAAAACTGTCCAAAGAACAGCAAAAACTCCTGGAGGCTGCCAAACAACAAGATGTTCGCGCGCCTATTACCAGCAGCCAGTCTGCCGTTGGCCTGGGTGTTGACCTTATTGAGATTAATCGCATAGAACGGGCCATTGAGCGCACGCCACGTTTGCTCACGCGCGTTTTTAGTGGCGGCGAGCGCGCGTATGCCAGAAACAAAAGCCGTCCAGCCACTCACTACGCCCTGTTTTTTGCCGCCAAGGAGGCAACGCTCAAAGCCCTGGGAACAGGCTTTGCGGGCATGAACTTTACTGACGTGGAGGTTAGCCATGATAATCGCGGCAAACCCATCATTGTGCTGCATGGCAATGCCCTGGCCGAGGCGCAGCGCCAAGGCATTGTAGACGTGCAGCTCTCCCTCTCTCATGCCCAACATATGGGCGTTGCCTCGGCGGTGGCCATCAAGGCCAACAGCGCCCCCAAACGCGTAGAGCAGATGAGTCAATTAGACCTGCTAGCCCAACACTACCGTAGGGCGCGAGCCATTTTAGACGACATGGACAGTTGCTTGACGCAGCTGCGCACAGACAACGATCTTCAGTCCCAGGCAGACGCATCTCAGAAAGACGCGTTGGCTAAAGATGAAGTTGCAAACAAACGGTTGCAACAGCCATGACGCTTCCCCTCCTTCCCCGGCTTACACCTGATGCCAACAAATACAGCCGTGGAAGCCTGCTTATATTAGCTGGTTCAAGTCGCTATTTTGGCGCAGGTGTGCTCGCAACCCAAGCGGCGGCGCGCAGCGGAGCGGGCTACGTTACCCTGGCCACGCCGGGCCAGCAAGCCGCCCAGGCCGCCCGTTGCCACTTGCTCACGACGCCGGTGTTTGAGGCCCGTGACCATGCGGGAGCTTTTGCTGACGATGCCTTGGATGATATTACGGCCAACATTTGGCATCATGATGCCATTGTTGTTGGCTGCGGCATGACGGTTACGCCCTCAACTAGGTGTTTTGTGCGAAGCGTCCTGGCCTATGCGGCTGCTCAAAACCTGCCCCTGCTGCTGGATGCGGATGCCTTGAACGCCTTAGCCCAGGAGGCAAACACCTTGAACGCCTTAGCCCAGGAGATGGGCACCCAGGAGCCGCTATTTTCTTCCACAGCGCAGCCGGTGCTAACCCCGCACGCCGGTGAACTGCACAGGCTTCTTGCGGCCTTTAAGCAAGCTGACAGTCAGGCCCTGGCCGCTACGTTAGGCGCGGTAGTGGTAGCCAAAGGCCCCCAAACGGCCATTGTTAACGCCCGGCGCTCAGAAGTTTTAAGCAAGGCTCCACCGGCCCTGGCTACCGCCGGCACAGGCGATGTGCTCAGCGGCATCATAGGGGCTCTTCTGGCCCAGGGGCTGACATCCTTTGAAGCGGCGTACACGGGCGTAGCGCTGCACAGTCTGGCTGCCAACATCGCCGTCAAAACAACAGGAGAGTGCAGTATGATAGCAACCGACGTCATTGCCGCCCTGCCCGCTGCCAGCAGGCAAATGACTGGGTTATAATCATTACCGCAATAGCGGGCGTACCGCGATGCCAGACCAAGCGCCGTCCCGTCCTTGTTGCTTAGACAGGGCCACTTCCCAAGGCGGGCGGTCAGAACAAACCGGGTTAACCGGTCAAGAAGCCAGGCCAGCAAAAATAGATGCGGATGTAACGGTTTCATGGTCGTAGACAGCAGCCACAACAGCGATTTGCAGGACATACCGGCATTTCTTAACAGACATCCGGTCATGCGGCCCGCGAGCCAGCCTGACTCATGCTCTCCGTCCCACACTACCACTGTGCCCCTCAATAACCCTTCCGTGCTGGAATCTGTTGATCAAACAGGCGTTCTGCGGGCGACAGATGCGTCCACTGTTTCCCCAGGCCCTGCCCTCGGCCCTAATCCCAACCAAGGTGCTGCTGCCAAAAGCTCCCGGCCCTGGTTAGAACCCCTGCGTATCGCGCCACAGCAGCGACGGTGGGCTTGGACAGAGATTGACAGGGAGGCGATCAGCCAAAATCTCAAGTCACTGCGCAAAGTCATTGGCCCGGACACGTTGGTATTGGCAGTGGTTAAGGCGGATGGTTATGGTCATGGCGCTGTGGAGGTTGCCAGAGTGGCCGTGCGTTCAGGCGCGCGCTATCTTGGTGTGGCCAGCGTTTCAGAGGGCGTAGAGTTGCGTCGTGCTGGCATTGAGGTGCCCATCCTGATACTTGCAGAACCGCCCCTTGAGGCGGTGTCAACCGTTTTGCAATTTGATCTGACACCAACCGTTTACACGCGGGAATTTGCGCTTGCCTTGGGCGAGGCGGCGGACGCGCAGGGGCTCGCGGCTCCCTTTCACCTTAAAATCGACAGCGGCATGAACCGTATCGGCGTGCATTTTAGCGATGCTGGCGACTTTTTACGCTCGCTCAGTTTTCACCGAGCCCTGCGGCTGGAAGGCTGTTTTACCCATTTTGCCACGGCTGATGGCACTGACACCTTTAGTCTGAAAACCCAGCAGGAACGGTTTGAACAGGCGTTGCACACCATCAGGTACATGGGCATTGATCCGGGCATTGTTCATGCTGCCAATTCCGCCGCCGCCATTCGTTACAAGCAACTACGCTATGACATGGTACGACTAGGGATTTCCATCTATGGCCTGCATCCCTCTTCGCTCACTAAAAGCCTTATTAACCTGCGTCCGGCTATGAGCGTGCGCGCGCGCGTCAACGCCATCAAGCCGGTGCCTTTGGGTGAAGGAGTGGGCTATGGGTTTCACTATCGCTCTCCCGGCAGCGTGCTCATTGCCACAATCCCTATAGGGTATGGCGATGGTCTGTCACGGGCACTATCTGAAAAAATTGATATTTTAGTAAATGGTTATGCCTATCCGCAGGTGGGAACAATCTGTATGGATATGTGCATGTTTGAGGTTAGCCAGCGTCAGGATATCTCAAGCCTGCGCCGGGCACAGATTTCTGCCAACCGGCCCAATGTAGAGTTTGGTAGCGAAGCAGTAATTGTTGGAAAAAGTGGTGATTTAGAGGTGGGCCTGGATGACCTGGCTCAAAAAATAGGCACCATCAGCTATGACCTTGCCTGCATGTTTGGACTGCGTCTTGAGCGGGTATATCGAGACTAGGGCCTGCTGGCATAGTGGTACTCAAAGGCACAGCAGCGCAAAGCCCACGCATAAGTAAATAATAAGGCGACCAGCCAATGGTGCAGCAGGGTTAACGCGATACAACAGCACAAAGCCCCGACCCTGTGCCGGGACTTTGTGCTGTTGTGTGGATTACATGAAATTTACGTAGGCGGCAAACAGGACGCCGTAGAAAATGAGCACGAGAATCCAGCCAACCACGCCAATAATCCCCAGTACCAGGCCAGCCGTTGCCATGCCCTGGTTACCCGGTTGCTTTCTTGCCATAACTGCCAAAACAATGGCAGCAATAGAAATCAACCCAAAACATAGGCCAACAATGCCGCAGATCATAGACGCTATCGCCAAAGGGTTAGAAGGCTCTGCCGGTACCTGTTGGTAGGTATAGCGTGCCTCCTGGGTTCTGCCATCGTCGGCTGTGGTTACCACCGTAGCGACAACCGTTTCATTTTGCTGCTGAGGGGGCGCGGCATCAGCAAACTGATCAGTCCACTGGCTGCCATCCCAATAACGCAGTTTTGATGTGTCTCCCGATGGATCCGGATACCAACCTGCCTGTTGCTCCGCCATAAGTGCTCCTTGCCTTGGCTCGGTTAAAAACGCAGCGATCAGTCAGCGCTTAGAGAACTGCGGACGCTTGCGGGCCTTCTTGAGGCCATATTTCTTGCGCTCGACCATCCGAGAATCGCGAGTTAAAAAACCCGCCTTCTTTAGGTCGTCGCGGTAGTTGCCGGCCTCCAGAAGGGCGCGAGAGATGCCGTGGCGCAACGCCCCAGCCTGACCAGCCACGCCACCGCCACAGGCGGTAGCCACAACATCAAAATGTTTAACCGTATCGGTTATCTTGAAAGGCGTCAGTGCGTAATTTAACAGGGCATCGCGCCCAAAATACTGGCGGCCTTCTCTGCCATTGATGGTAACCTTGCCCGATCCGGGCACGAGCCTTACCCGCATAACTGCATTTTTGCGTCGGCCAGTGCCGTGGTAAATCGCATCGCCTATTGCCATAAACTAGGTCTCCAGTTCTATTTTGTGCGGACTTTGAGCTTGATGGGGATGATCTGGCCCGGCATACACCTTGAGCTTGCGCCCCTGTGCTCGTCCCAGGCTGTTTTTGGGTAGCATCCCT
>JAITRZ010000016.1 GCA_031288185.1 Coriobacteriales bacterium | reverse complement strand
CCAACGACTGTTGGCAAGCGGGCTTGGGCGGGGTGGTTATAGAAGGGATCAGAGGGCTAGGAGATAAATACCCCCCCCCCCCGGCGAAATTTGTGTGCGCCTGAAGACTACTTTGCATGCTCGTTATTCCCTTCCCTCACGGTGCTTAGGCGGTTAAATCCGTTTGTTGCCTAAAATGCTGGATATATGCTAACACAAGGTAAATGTTTGTGGGCAGAGCGACGGTTTTTTGTGCCACTATAGGCACATCGGAAGTTCAGAAACGCAGAACCAAACCATCTTGAGCAGCCGCTACCGCCCAGGGAAGACTCGCAAGCCAGGCACTCAGTTCTCCCTGAGTAATTGGTTGGTCATAGTGCATGGAGAGGTGAGTAAGGTAGCTTTGCTTGGCACCCAGGTTCTGTGCCAGGGCAATGGCTTCACCAATGCTGTGATGGGAGTTGGGCATCCAGTTATTGCCATTAAAGGTAGCGTCTATTACCAGAATGTCGACTCCACGCAGACGCTCCAGAACCTCCGCGCGCAAGGGCCCCGTATCGGGAAAATACGCCAGGCGTCGTGAGGATGCGCCTTTGTCAGCGCCGGAAGCCTGCAACTCCAGCAAGAAACCCAAGGCATCCGGGGAATGTTCTGCTGGAAGAGCGGTGTAGGTGATGGTATCCAGTGCTAACGTTTGCCAGGGTTTAAGCACGCGCAGGTCTAAGGCTTCCAGCATAAAACCAAACTGCTGACGAACAGCCTCAAGAGTAACGGGGCTGCCGTATACCGCAAGGGGTTTCTGCGTTCCCAAACGTACGTAATACTCAAACTGGGGAATACCACCGATGTGGTCAAAATGCTCGTGGGTTAGCAGGATTTGATCCACCCTGCTTATCCGCGCCCGATTCAATTGTGTCCGAATTTCAGGCCCAGCGTCTATCAGGGTATGCTGTTGGCCCACAATCAGCAGCGCCGAGCAGCTACGTTGGGCGCTGGGTATCTCCAGCGCCTCTTGGCAGGCCTTGCAACCGCAGTAGAAGCTGGGCACGCCACAGGAGGCGCCTGTTCCAAGAAAAATCACGTTATGGGTTGTCAATCATGCCCTCCTCAAGGCTGCCAGCTCACTGTCAGGCGACGCAAGGGTTACTACCGGTGGCACAACCGACCGGTGGCTAACCGACCTGTTCAAACACTCTAACAGGATGTGACCATAGTGGCGTTCTTGGCAAAGTTCAGCAAGGGGGCATCAGGTTATCGTCCGCCAGCGGTTATCAAAACGTTACGAATCAAAGCACGCAGAGCCCATCCTTTTATCAAAGCGCGCAGGGCCCATCCCGGTTACGGTGAAGGCCAGCGAGGCCTTAGCGCCGGTGTCGCTTGTGGTTTTTGGGCGGACGATACAGGAGCGCGGCCAGTAACAGGGTAAAACCAGCAAGCGCACACAAACCTACGCAGAGCGTCAGGGTTTGGTCATCCGCAGCCGCAGAACCACCACCGCTGTCAGCCTGGGCTGGCGCGAGAGGTACAAGCAGTAAAACCAGGGTAACAATCAGACATTTCGCCGCGCGGCGAAGTGATAGCATGTGCATAAGGAACCCCCCAAATCGCAGATACTGATTGGGCTATTGTACCCTATGATCTACTCTTTGGTAAGGATTTCCGGTCCATCTGGTCCAATGGCCACCGTACGCTCAAAATGCGCGGACAGCGAATGATCGGCTGTGTAGATAATCCAGCCGTCCTCAAAGGGGCCGCATGTTTCTGAACCGCCGGCGTTAATCATGGGCTCAATGGCCAGAACCATGCCCTTCTTGAGCCGCAGGCCCTTGCCGCGACGGCCAAAATTGGGCACATTGGGATCCTCATGCATGTCCTGGCCAATGCCATGACCAACATATTCCCGCACAACACCAAAGCCGGCCGCCTCGGCCATGCTCTGTATCGCATACCCGATGTCCCCCAAGTGATTACCGGGCAGCGCCGCCGCTATGCCCGCCCACATCGACTGCTCAGTCACGTCCAGGAGCCGCTGAGCCTCAGCAGTTATCTGGCCCACCGCGAAAGTGGCGGCGTTGTCCCCATACCAACCACCCAACACCGCTCCGGTGTCAATGGAGATGATGTCGCCTTCCTGCAAGCGAACCTCAGCGTCCGGTGTGCCATGAACAATTTGGTCGTTAACTGAAGCGCAGATGCTGCCACGAAAACCACCATAACCTAAAAAGGCTGGACGAGCGCCCTCCATACGAATCAGGTTGTCGGCAAAACGATCCAGCTCAAGGGTACTAATGCCCGGACGCACTAATTCCCCGGTCTTACGCAGGGCCTTCGCGCTGATGCGCCCTGCCTGGCGCATCAACTCAATCTGTTCTGCCGTTTTAATGGTAACCAATGGGTCTTTACCACCCTCTAGTTTGCTAAGGCTTACTAATGGGACTGGCACATACCAGCCCCCCACTTTGCGCGAGATCACGCGCACTGACAATTGATGCGCCGCATAAGCCAGGCTTTCTCACGCCTGGGCTGCTCTTGCGCTAGGTCACACGCCAAGTCACGCGCATCGGCAGCTGATGCGCCTCATGCGTCATCGCCACCAGCACAAAACCTCCGTCTCACAAAACCGCTCTTTCGCTTTCATCACGGCAGCTCGTCTCCTTACGGCGCGAACCCTGGGATAACGCCACCTGGATCTGCTCAAACACCACGCCAGGACTCTGCTCGCCATCCACCTCAACCAAAAGATCGGCCCCACGATAGTAGTCAATCAGCGGGGCGGTGGATTTCTCATAGACTTCCAGACGATTTTTAACCGTGGCCGGTTTGTCGTCGTCCCGCTGATAGAGCTTATCGCCGCAAACAGGGCAGGCAGCGTCAGAAACGCGGCCAATATAACCACATGCCTTGCACAGGCGCCGGGAGCTAAGCCGTTTAACAATTATCTCCGGGGCAACTTTCACCGCAATGGCACAGTCAATGCCCCTCCCCATTTCTTCCAGTTCAGACGCCAGGGCCACAGCCTGGGTGGCAGTACGGGGAAAGCCGTCCAGGATAAAACCCTTGTCAGTGTCCTCTTCTTCCAAACGCTCCTTAACAAGGCCGATGACCACTGAGTCTGGAACCAGCTCGCCAGCGTCCATATAAGACTGGGCCTCCAGCCCCAGCGGTGTCTGAGCCCCTACCGCTGCTCTAAGAATGTTGCCGGTGGAGATATGGGCAATGTCGTAAGCATCAACCAGTTTTTCGGCCTGAGTACCCTTTCCCGCTCCGGGAGCTCCAAGCAAGACGATATTCATAGGTTCCTCCTGGGTTTCTTAAAACCGGTACAAACAGTAACTGTTGGCTCCTTGCGCGGGCAAGAACCAGCGGCAAAATGATCCAGCGGCAAAACCCACCTTATTTGAAAAATCCCTCATAGTGATGCTGTTTAAGCTGACTCTCAAGTTTGCTCATGGTGTCTAGGGCAACACCCACCATGATCAAAATAGACGTGCCTCCAAAGGCGCTTATCAGGGTATCGCCGGTAAAATTAAAGAGGATGGAAGGCACCACGGCAATCAGGCCAATGTAAATGCCGCCGGGCAGTGTGATGCGATTGAGTACGTTTTTGATATATTGAACCGTATTGGCACCCGGGCGCACACCGGGAATAAAACCGCCCTGTTTGCGTAGGTTGTCAGCCGTGTCCTCTGGGTTAAAGACCATGGAGGTGTAAAAGAAACAGAAAAACACTATCAGGGTAAAGTTCAGCACCCAGTTAAGCCAACCGCCAGCCAGGGCATTAGAAAAGTCATTTAACCATCCTACATTAAAGAACACGGCAAGCTGCGCCGGAAAATACAAAAGGGAGGAGGCAAAGATGATGGGGATAACGCCGGCACCGTTAACCTTAAGTGGGATATAGGTAGATTGACCCCCCATAACCCTTCGACCCAAGATGCGCTTGGCATAATTGATGGGGATGCGCCTCTGTGCCCGCTCAATCAAAACGATACCGGGGATAACCGCTAAAACCACAATGATAATAAGCACCGTTAAGCCGACGGATTGCATGGTGGCCGATTGCATGATGGCGGTGGGAAAGCCAGCGATGATATTGGCAAAGATTATCAATGACATGCCATTACCAACGCCCCGCTGGGTAATTAATTCTCCCATCCACATGATAAAACCGACTCCTGCCACCAGGGTTAACACAATGACGGAGGCGGTGATGAAAGAGGGGAGCTCAGTTGTCAAAATGACACCGTATTGCGGGCTTTGGAAAAGAAACAGGTAGCCAATGGCGTTGATCAAGCCCAGGCCCAAACACAGATAACGGGTTATCTGGGTAACCCGGCGCTGGCCGCTTTCACCTTCGCGAGCCATACGCTGTAAAGAAGGGATTACCCCCTGCATCAACTGCATAATAATGGAGGCGGTAATGTAGGGCATGATGCCGAGGGAAAACACGGAGAAGTTGCTCAGGGCGTTTCCTGAAAACAGATTAAGCATCAAAAGCGAAGGGTTAGAGGGATCACTAAAAGCTCCGGTGAGGGCACCTATCGGAACACCCGGTACCGGAATATAGGATCCCAGACGATATAAGGCAATAATCGACAGGGTAAAGATTATCTTGCGGCGCAGATCACGAACGCGAAACGCATTAAGCAGCGCACTTAGCAAGGTGCTTCTACCTTTCCTCCGGCGGCAACAATCTTAGCACGGGCACTGGCTGAAACCCCAGCCACTCTCACGGTTAGGCTTTTGGTGAGCGTGCCCTGGCCCAAAACCTTCACGAGCAAACCGTTGTTTTTGATTATACCCTTTGCAACCAGCGTATCGCCATCCACAATGTCGCCGTCAGTAAAGTAGACCTCCAGACGCTCAACATTAACCGGCACCGAAACAACGCGATTGATAGCGCGAAAACCGGGTAGTTTGGGCAGGCGACGTGCCAGAGGTGTCTGCCCGCCTTCAAAACCGGCGCCCTTGCCGCCGCCGCTTCGCGATTTCTGGCCATCCTGGCCACGCGTGGCGGTCTTGCCGCGGCCTGAGCCCGGACCCCTGCCCACGCGCTTACGTTTTTTGAGTGAGCCTGGCGCTGGTGCCAGATCGTGCAGTTGCATCTACATCTCCTCCACATGTACGAGGTGCTTAACTTTGAAGAGCATGCCGCGCACGGCGGGATTGTCCACCTGGGCCACACTGCGGCCGATTTTTCCCAGCCCCAAGGCCCTAAGCGTAGCGCCCTGATCAGACTTGAAGCCGGTAGCGCTTTTTATCTGGGTGACGCGCAGGCTGCGGGGAATTGAACGCTTGGTCTTGCTTCGCGATGAAGCGGCTGTAGACACGCGACGTTTGGCACTCTGCGCTGTCATGGCGACAGCTGCAGCCACTGTGGCGGCCGGGGCAGAGGTGTCTTTATCCCGGGTAGAGGTGTCTTTGACAACCCTGGCAGTTTTGACAGCTTTGGTTGATGCGTCCTTGGCGAACTTGGCAACCGCAGCCGTTTTGACAGCCTTAGTTGGTTTGTCCTTAGCAGTCTTAGCAGTCGCAGTCGCAGTTGTTTTAGCAGTCTTGGCGGCATGATCCTTGGTAGTGTGGGCCTGGGTAGGCTTCTTGGCAACCTTGCCGGTTTTTACAGATTGAGCCGCCCCACCTTGAGCCGCTCCGCCACGCGCGCTTTTGGATCTGGTAGAAGCATCCTTGCCGGACGGGGCCGTGTTGGTCACGGCTGCCACCTGGGCATCAGCAGGATTCAGGGCGGTTGCGTCAGGGGTGGAAGCGGTTGCGTCAGAGTTAGAAACGGTTGCGTCAGACAGAGCGGTTGCGTCAGGTTTAGTTTGCCTGGCCATCGGCCTGCTCCTTCCACCCATAGATGCGGGCAACAGACGTGTCGCGCCGTGCCGCTACTTCTTGGGGAGACGACAGGGACTTTAAGCCGGCGACCGTGGCCTTGACAATGTTCATGGCATTATTGGTGCCCAGGCTCTTTGACAGCACGTCTTTAACTCCGGCCAACTCTAAAACGGCGCGCACCGGACCGCCGGCGATGACACCAGTACCGGGAGTTGCTGGCTTAAGTAACACTTTACCAGCACCAAATATACCCAGGGCCTGATGCGGCAGCGTCCCCTCCTTGGTGAGAGGCACTGAAAACAGGCCCTTCTTGGCATCCTCCACACCCTTTTTGATGGCGATGGGCACTTCCTGGCTCTTACCCATGCCCACGCCCACGCGGCCTTTGCCGTCGCCCACCACCACCAAGGCGGTAAGAGCAAAACGCCTGCCACCCTTAACCACCTTGGAAACGCGGTTAATGTAGACAACCCGCTCCTGTAGTTCAGGGACGGATGTCTCTCGCTTTTGATTACTACGCGCCATTGCTGCTCCTTTTTAAAATTGCAACCCGGCTGCGCGGGCGCCTTCAGCCAGGGCCTTTACACGACCGTGATACAGATGTCCTCCACGGTCAAACACAACCGTGGCGATCTGAGCCTTGCGAGCTCGCTCGCCTACTATCTTTCCTACTATCTCCGCGCCAGCCACAGTGGCTCCGCTTTGTGGACCGGCTTTGAACTCTGCGTCCAGAGACGAAGCGCTAATCAGCGTACGCCCGGCATCATCATCAATTACCTGGGCATAGATATTATTGAGAGAACGGGTCACGCGCAAACGCGGACAGGTGGCCGTGCCCCTAAGTTTGCCGCGCACCCGGCGCTGGCGGCGTTTTAAGCCGGCCATTTTGGCTTTTGACTTCAGCTTGTCCATAGTGATTCTCCTTTATGAGGCCGCAGACTTGCCGGGCAGGATACGAACCTTCTCTCCTTCATAGCGAATGCCCTTACCTTTGTAGGGCTCTGGACTGCGCCACTTACGGATGTTTGCAGCTACCTGGCCAACCTGTTGTTTGTCAATGCCAGAAACAATGATTTGCGTATTGGCAGGTACGTCAAAACTGATACCTACAGGCGGCTTGACCACCACCGGATGCGAAAAACCCAGCTGTAACTCCAGATCTTGGCCCTTTAAGGCCGCGCGGTAGCCAACGCCAAAAATCTCCAGTTTTTTGGTAAAGCCCTGGCTGACACCCACAACCATATTGTTTAAGAGGGTGCGGGACAGGCCAAAACGGGCCTGGGCCTCACGACCTTCACCAACCTGGCTGACCTTTAACACCGCGCCATCCTGACTGATGTTGACTTCAGGCAAAAACTCCCGGCTTAACTCACCCTTGGGTCCTTTGACCTGTACGTGTTGACCGTTAATGGTCACCTGTACCCCGGCTGGCAGCGGCACGGGTTGTTTTCCGATTCGTGACATTGATGCTCCTTCGCAGTTTCCCGGCTACCAGATATAGGCGAGTACTTCGCCCCCAACGCCGGCCTTTCGGGCATCACGATCACACATTACGCCCTTGGACGTTGAGATAACCGCAACCCCCAAACCACCCAAGACCCGTGGCAATTCGTCTTTGCCGGCATAGACGCGCAGGCCTGGTTTTGAGATGCGTTTTAGACCGCGCAAAACCTTGGCACGTTTTTCCCCATATTTAAGGCTGATGCTCAGGTTGGCAACCGGACGCGCCGGGGTAACCTGATAATCACGGATATAGCCCTCTTCTTTGAGGATGCGAGCGATCTCGACCAGCTTTTTACTAGTGGGCATCGAGACGCTATCCTTGTTTGCCGAATTGGCGTTGCGGACACGGGTAAGCATATCCGCAATCGGGTCTGTCATCGACATCGTTTCCTCATTTCTCTTTCATCGACCCTGGCATTAGAACACGGGGCCAAAACAATGCAGCCGGATGTGGCACAGGTGCTCGCGCGGGAAAGGCGGCAGGTTACCAACTGGCCTTGCGAATGCCCGGTAACTCGCCACGATTAGCCAGTTCGCGCAGGCAGATCCGACAGATACCAAACTGCCGGTAATAGGCACGGGGACGACCACAGCGCATGCAGCGGTTATGCTGGCGAGACGAGAACTTGGCAGGTCTCTTGGCTTTGGCAATCATTGACTTTTTGGCCACAACTCTCCCTTTCGTTAATTCCGCTTAAACGGAAACTGCAAAGCCTCAAACAACGCCCGGGCCTGGGCATCGTCGCTGGCGGAGGTGACGAGGGTAATGTCCATGCCGCGTACGCGGTCTACCTTGTCGTAATCCACCTCAGTAAAAATGAGCTGCTCGGTAACGCCCAGCGTATAGTTGCCGCGGCCGTCAAAGCTATTTCTGGAAATGCCCCTGAAATCGCGCACCCGCGGAATTGCCGTGGAAAGGAGACGATCCAGGAACTCCCACATCCTTTCACCCCGCAACGTTACTTTGGCGCCTATGGGCATCCCAGCCCGCAGTTTGAAGTTGGCGATGGATTTCTTGGCCCTACAGACGCGTGGCTGCTGGCCGGTAATTGCCCTGAGATCCTGAACAGCTGCGTCGATCTGCTTGGAGTCCTGAGCCGCAGCTCCAACACCCATGTTTACGACAATCTTTTCCAGGCGTGGCACCTGGTTGACGTTTGTGAGCGCCAATTGCTCCTTGAGCTGGGGCGCTATCTGCTGTACGTACTTTTCTTTCAGTCGGGCTGTCATCCTAATCAATGTCCTTTCCGCATTTCTTGCAAACTCGGACTTTTTTGCCCTCGTCGCTGCGCAGGGACACCCGCGTGGGTTTGCCGCATTTGGGACACACCAGCATCACGGTGGACACATGAATGGGCATCTCAATGCTGATGATGCCACCCTGGGGGTTTTCCCTGGTAGGGCGCTGGGCTTTTTTGGCGACGGCGACTTTTTCTACCACCAGCTTGCGATTTTCAGGAATAGCGCGCATCACAACACTGGTTGCTCCCTTGTCCTTGCCACTGATTACCTGGACACGATCACCCTTTTTAATGCGCATTTTATTTGGCATTTTACTGACTCCTTATATTTCAGTCACCTAAGCGCGTAACAAGCCTACCGGCATACACAGCGCTAAAGCGTTTCTGGCGCCAACGACACAATTTTCATGTACCGTTTGTCGCGCAACTCGCGAGCGACAGGGCCAAAGATACGCGTGCCGCGCGGCGCACCGCTGTCGTCAATGACCACGGCGGCGTTTTGGTCAAACTTGATATAGCTGCCGTCTTTGCGCCGCAGTTCTTTTTTGACCCGGACGATGACGCAACGCACCACCTCGCCCTTTTTAACGCTACCACCGGGAGTGGCTTCCTTAACCGCGCAGACAACCACATCGCCAATGCTGGCATAGCGACGACGCGAGCCTCCCAAAACCTTGATACATTGAACCTTGCGGGCGCCTGAGTTATCGGCGACCGTCATCATCGTTTCGACCTGGATCATGGTGCCCTCCTATTTGGCTTTTTCAACGATGCTCAAAAGGCGCCAGCGCTTGAGCTTGGACAGAGGGCGAGTTTCCATTATCTGCACAATATCGCCCAGGCTTGTTTGGTTATCGGCATCGTGGGCATGATATTTGCTGGTACGCGTCATCATTTTTCCATACACCGGGTGCGGCTTGCGCGCCTTAACTTCTACCACGCAGGTTTTATCGCCAGACACTGACACAACCACACCCTGGCGGACCTTGCGGTTATTACGTGTTTTTTGCTCCTGTAAGGCCATTACTTTTCCTAACTTCTACAACGCCCTGATGTCAGTGGCGACTCTTTGTGGTAACACGCTCTCTCTGTTTGTTGCGGCTGCACGCTCAACAGCCCATCACTCAGCCGGTTTTCAGGTTCAGATGTAGCTCGCGGCTGCGAATCTCAGTGAGCGCGCGGGCAATGTTCTTTTTAACTTCCTTGATGCGCGCGGTGTTATCCAGCTGACTTGTTGCCATTTGAAACCGTAAATTAAACAGTTCAGCACGGCCCTCTTTCAGCTGCACCTGAAGGTCATCGTTGGATAGCTCACGAATCTCACGCGCTTTCATTGCTTGTGTCCTCCTGCTCATCACGGCTGACAATCCGGCATTTGATTGGCAGTTTCTGGATAGCCAGTCGCAGGGCCTCCCGTGCCACTTCATGGCTGACATCGGCGACCTCAAACATCACCCTTCCGGGTTTGACCACTGCCACCCATTCTTCAGGATTACCCTTACCAGAACCCATGCGGGTTTCTGCCGGTTTTTTTGTAACCGGTTTGTCGGGAAAAATAGTTATCCAAACCCGTCCGCCACGCTTCATATGGCGGGTCATCGCCACACGAGCGGCCTCTATCTGACGGTTGGTTATCCAATGCGATTCCAGGGCCTGGATGCCATAGGTGCCAAAGTTTAGCTCGGTACCGCCTTTGGCTTTGCCCTTCATAGAACCGCGCTGCACCTTGCGGTGCTTAACGCGTTTTGGACTAAGCATCTACCTTCTCCCTTCAAAACGGCGCGCGCGCTGGGGACGTGACGAGCCTTCCAGCGCTGGTTCAGGTGTGGGTTGGCCGGGCAGTTTTTCGCCATGATACACCCAGACCTTAACGCCAATGGATCCCATCGTGGTAGCTGCTGTGGCAAAGCCGTAGTCGATCTTGGCGCGCAGGGTATGCAGGGGAACGCGCCCCTCGCGATACCATTCACGACGGCTCATTTCCGCGCCTCCCAAACGACCAGAACACTGGATGCGAATACCCTTGGCCCCGCTTTTGTTGGCGCTTTGTACGGCTTTGCGCATGGCGCGCCTGAAGGCCACCCGGCCTTCCAGCTGCTCGGCAACCGCCTGGGCAATCAGAGAAGCGTCAAGTTCAGGCCGTTTAACTTCCACCACATCCACCGAAACCTTGCCACTGGCGATGCGATCAAGCTCCTTGCGCAATTCATCAATTTCTGCGCCCTTTTTGCCAATGACCACGCCGGGACGCGCTGTGATAATGGTTATCTTGATTCTGCCGCCGGTTCGCTCGATCTCGGTTTTGGAGATGGCCGCGCGGGCCAGGCGCTTGTCCAGATAGCGACGCAACTCAATATCGTTAGCGAGATTGACAGAATAATCCTTGCCGGCAAACCAGCGACTGCGCCAATTTTCAGTAATACCCAAACGGAAACCGGTGGGGTCAACTTTTTGTCCCACGCCTATGCCCCCTCTCCGGTGCCAACAATAATCGTGATGTGACTGGTGCGCTTGCGAATGCGCGCCGCAACACCCTTTGCACGGGGGCGGATTCGTTTCATGGTTGGCCCTTCGTTTGCGTAGGTGCTACGCACCAGCAGATTTTCAGATTTAACGCCTTCACGCTCGGCATTGGCCACGGCGCTCTCCAGACACTTCTCAATGATCTCAGCGATGTTGCGATCTGAGAATTGCAGTATCTCGCGAGCCCGCGCCACCTGCTGGCCACGGATTAGATCCAGGACAACACGGGCCTTACGGGGTGCCACGCGCACATAGCGCGCCTGAGCTTTTGCTTCCATTACCTCTTGCCTTTCCTGTCGCCCGCATGACCGCGGAAGGTGCGTGTTGCGGCAAACTCGCCCAGTTTATGGCCGACCATCGATTCAGTGATGTAGACGGCGACATGCTTGCGACCATCATGAACAGCGATGGTGTGCCCGACCATCTCTGGAAAGATGGTTGAGGCCCGCGACCAGGTCTTGATAACCTGTTTTTCGCCAACGGAGTTCATCTTATTGATGCGTTCCAGCAGGCGCGGTTCAACGTAAGGGCCTTTTTTCAGGCTTCTGCTCATTTACTTGTTCCTCCTCCGTATGATAAGGCGGCTTGATGCCTTTTTTGGATTCCTAGTGCGATGGCCCTTCGTGGGAACGCCCCAGGGGGTCACCGGATGGCGGCCAGCAGACTTGTTTTTGCCCTCTCCACCACCATGCGGATGATCAACAGGATTCATGACCGTACCACGCACCGTGGGGCGCACGCCCAACCAGCGCTTGCGTCCGGCCTTGCCAATCTTGATGTTGGAGTGTTCAGCGTTGCCAACCTCCCCCACCGTAGCCCGGCAGCTGGATAACACCCGGCGCATCTCATGGGAAGGCAGACGCAAGATGACGTATTTGCCCTCCTTACCCATCAACTGAATGGAGGAGCCGGCGCTGCGGGCCAGCGCCGCGCCCTTACCGGGCTGCAACTCCACCGCGTGTACCAGGGTTCCCACCGGAATGTCCTTGAGCATGAGCGCGCAGCCAGGCTTGATGTCACTTTCTGCACCAGAGGTCACCACATCCCCAATCTTTAGGCCCTTAGGGGCCAGGATATAGGTTTTAGCACCGTCACGGTAGTGCAAAAGCGCAATGCGCGCTGAACGATTGGGGTCGTATTCTAAAGTGGCCACTTTGGCGGGTATACCATCCTTGTTACGCTTGAAGTCAAGCACCCGGTATTGGCGCTTGTGGCCGCCGCCCTGATGACGCGTGGTAATACGCCCATTATTGTTGCGACCGGCCTTTTTGGGCAGGGGTCGGAGCAGGGATTTTTCCGGTGCCACCGCGCTCAGTTCGCGAAAATCAGCTACGCTCTGAAAACGGCGACCGGGGCTGGTGGGTTTGTACTGTTTAAGTGCCATTGCTTATGCTCCAAATGCTTCGATACTGTCGCCTGTCGCCAGGGTGACAATGGCTTTTTTCCAGGACCGACTGTAGCCCTTGGCGTGGCGCACCCGCTTGGGCTTGCCCTTTACGCTCATGGTGTTAACGTTAAGTACGTTGACGTCAAAGATACGTTCTACCGCCTGGCGAATCTCTATCTTATTGGCCGTTTTGGCAACCTCAAAGGTGTAACGGTTGTTGTTAATCAGGTCAAAGGAACGCTCCGAGATGATCGGACGAATGATTATCTGACGGGGATCTTTCATGATGTCAGAACCTCCTCAATGCGCCGGAGTGAGGCACTGGTAAAAACCAGGGCGCTGTTGTCCAGGAAGTCGCGGGTACTGCTATCAGATACAGCAATAACGCGAACACGAGGGATGTTGCGAAAGGAGAGAAAGGCGTTAACGCTGTTATCCGGCAAAACAACCGTTACCCTGCCGCTCAACCCCAGGGCAGATAGGGCCGCAACCGCCGCTTTGGTAGAGGGTTTTTCAAAGTCGAAATCATCAACCACCTGCAAGACACCCTCACTGTTTTTTGCGGACAGAGCCGAGCGCATCGCCAGTTTAATCTCCTTACGGTTAACCTTGAAGGCATAAGAACGGGGGTGCGGGCCAAAGACCACGCCGCCGCCACGCCATTGGGGAGAGCGGATGCTGCCCTGGCGGGCACGGCCAGTGCCTTTTTGCCGATAGGGCTTGCGACCGCCGCCACGTACCAGGCCACGGGTTCTGGTGTCGTGGGTGCCGGTTCGCTGTGCTGCCTGCTGAGCTCGCACCACTTGGTGCATCACAGGGATATTGGGGTGCAGGCCAAAAACGGCATCGGCCAATTCAACGGTGCCGATGGCCTCACCCTGGATGTCTTTAAGTTCAATGCGTGCCATAACTAACGCTCCTTTGTGTTCCTGCGTGCTGCGGGCGCTCACTCATACCGGCTATGCGCTACAAACGCTAACAATGGCGCCTTTGCCGCCGGGAACAGCGCCTTTGATCAATAGCAAATTCTGTTCAGCGTCAACTTTGATAACCTTGAGGTTTTGTACCGTTACCTTGTCGGTGCCCATGTGTCCGGGCAGACGTTGGCCCTTAAAGACCCTGGAGGGAGTGGCGCACTGCCCAATAGAGCCGGGGGCGCGGTGAAAATGCGAGCCGTGGCTGGCCGGACCGCCCTTAAAGTTGTGGCGCTTGATGACACCGGCAAAGCCCTTACCCTTGGAAATGCCGCTGATGTCCACACGGGGCACATCAACAAAATCAGCCACGGTGAGCTCCTGGCCCAATGCGTAGCCGCTGGCATCATCCACCCGCACCTCACGCAGGATTTTGAGTGGTTGGGCCTTGCTGGCAGCCAGATGTCCGGTGGCCGGCTTGTTCAAACGGCTGGCCTTGACCTGACCATACCCTATTTGAATGGCCTCATACCCTTCTTTGGCCGTGGTCTTTATCTGAGTGACCACACAGGGCCCCAGTTTGATAACGGTAACCGGTATGACCCGGTCATCGCTGTCAAATACCTGGGTCATTCCCAGCTTATGTCCAATCAGCATGGTGCTCATGTACTGCTCCTGTCGCTCCTGTCACCCGGCATGGTGCCGAGCCTGTTTTCTTGAAACCGGTGGGAAAACCTACAGCTTTAACTCAATGTCCACGCCTGCAGGCAGATCCAGACGCATCAGCGAGTCCACGGTATTGGGCGTGGGCTCTAAGATGTCTATCAGTCGCTTGTGGGTACGCATTTCAAATTGTTCACGCGAATCCTTGTCCTTATGTGGCGAGCGCACCACGCAATACAGGTTGCGCTCGGTGGGCAAGGGCACTGGCCCGGATATAGTGGCACCGGTCTTTTGGGCCGTATCCACTATTAATTTGGTAGATTGGTCAACAATTTCATGATCGTAGCCTTTGAGACGGATTCTGATCCTTTGCGTTGCCATCAGGCATTACCTCCAGCCTTGCTGATTATCTCCTCGGCCACACTCTTGGGCACCGGCTCATAGGAGTTGAACTGCATGGTATATGACGCCCGTCCCTGGGTGGACGAGCGCAGGTCAGTGGCATAGCCAAACATTTCTGACAACGGCACCAGGACGTTTATCAGCGTGGCATTGCCGCGGGTATCCATACCCTGAATCTGGCCGCGACGGGCACTGAGGTTACCCATCACATCGCCGGTATAGTTCTCAGGAGTTTCAACCTCTACCGCCATCATAGGCTCAAGGAGCAGAGGGTCACTTTTGCGCAGGGCCGCTTTAACGGCCAGAGAACCGGCTATCTTAAAGGCCGCCTCAGAGGAATCGACCTCATGAAACGAGCCATCAACCAGCTCAATGCCCACATCCACAACAGGATAGCCGGCCACCACACCGTTGTTTAAGGCCTCTTGTATACCTTTGTCCACCGGATTGATGTACTCTTTGGGAATGATGCCGCCAACTATCTTGTTGGTGAACTGATAGCCGCTACCGGCCTCACGCGGCTTTAGGTTGATGATGACATGACCATACTGGCCACGACCGCCGCTTTGACGCACAAAGCGTCCTTCAACATGTTCAACCGGCTTACGGGCCGTCTCGCGATAGGCGACTTGGGGCTTACCCACGCTCGCTTCGACCTTGAACTCCCGCAACAGGCGATCGACAATTATCTCCAGGTGCAGTTCACCCATGCCGGCAATGATAGTTTGGCCGGTTTCCTGGTTGGGGGTAATCTTGAAGGTTGGATCCTCCTCAGCCAGCTTTTGAAGCGCTACCATGAGCTTATCCTGCTCGGCTTTGGTTTTGGGCTCAATGGCAATGTAGATGACCGGATCGGGAAATTCCATGGACTCTAGGATAACTGGACTGCTCTCAACACAGAGGGTATCGCCGGTAGACGTGTCCCTGAGCCCAACAGCGGCCACAATGTCACCCGCTGAACAAGAGCTGATGTCCTCACGCGAGTTGGAGTGCATCTCCAGCAGGCGACCGACGCGTTCCTTGCGATTTTTGACACTGTTGAGCACATAGGAACCGGTATTAAGGTGACCGGAATAGACTCGAAAGTAGGTGAGCTTACCCACGTAGGGATCAGTCATGACCTTAAAGGCGAGCGCCGCGAAAGGCTCTTTATCGCTGGCCTTGCGCTCTACCTCCTGACCGGTCTTAACGTCAATGCCACGAATGGCGGCGACATCTGCAGGAGAAGGCAGATACGCGATAATGGCATCAAGCAGCTGCTGAATGCCCTTATTCTTAAAGGCGGCACCACAGATAACCGGGGTGATCTGACAGTTGATAGTAGCTTGGCGCAAGGCCGCGACAACCTGTTCTGTACTGTATTCCTGTCCTTCTAAAACTGCCAGCATCAGATCGTCGTCAAACTCCGCCGCCGTCTCTACCAACTGCTCGCGATGCGCTGCGGCTTCAGCGGCGTGCTGGGCGGGAATATCGGCTTCCACAGGATAGATCATGCCGTTTTCGGCCTCGTTGAACAGCTCGGCCTTCATTGTGATGAGGTCGATGATGCCCACAAAAGCGTCTTCTGCTCCTATGGGCAACTGTAGGCTCACCGGCCTGGTGCCCAGACGCTCTGACATCTGCTCAATAACCGCGAAGTAATCTGCGCCCACCCTGTCCATCTTGTTGATAAAGGCCATGCGCGGCACATTGTAGCGGTGGGCCTGACGCCAGACGGTTTCAGACTGAGGCTGAACGCCGCCAACGGCGCAAAATACCGCCACCGTTCCATCCAACACCCTAAGCGAGCGCTCGACCTCAGCTGTAAAGTCAACATGGCCGGGGGTGTCGATGATCTGAATGCGCGCCTCACGCCAGTAGCAGGTTGTAGCGGCCGATGTGATAGTGATGCCGCGCTCCTTTTCCTGCTCCATCCAATCCATGGTTGCGGCACCTTCGTGCACCTCGCCAATTTTGTGCGACTTGCCCGTGTAGTAGAGGATGCGCTCGGTGGTTGTGGTTTTACCCGCATCGATATGCGCCATGATGCCGATGTTTCTGGTATCTTTCAGTGCTGTTTTTGACATGGGTCGTTGTGTTCCGCCTGTATCCTGTCTTGTTATCTCTGGCCGGTAACGGTTGGCTGCTTTACCAACGATAGTGTGAAAAGGCTCGGTTGGCTTCAGCCATCTTAAAGATGTCCTCGCGCTTTTTAACTGAGGCACCCAGGCCGTTGGAGGCATCCAGTATTTCAGCCGCCAGACGCTGGTGCATGGTTTTTTCGCGACGTTTGCGTGAAAAGTCAACTATCCAGCGCACAGCTAAGGTGGTAGCACGACGGCTGTTGACTTCCATGGGAACCTGATAGGTGGCACCACCTACCCGCTTGGGCTTAACCTCCAAAGTGGGACGCACATTGTCCATGGCCTTTTTGAAGACGGTGAGAGGATCCTGGCCGCTTTTTTCCGCGACAATCTCAAAGGAACCATAGACGATGCCTTCGGCGACGGACTTTTTGCCATCTGAAAGCACCTTATTGATAAGCTGGGTAACCAGCCGGTTGTTGTAGGTTGCGTCAGGGCCTATTTCCCTGCGCTCTGCCGCTGCCCTTCGTGGCATGTGGGATTCCTTTCTCCAAACAATAAAAAGGCACCTGCCAGACAGGTACCCGGTGTAGCTTTCCTATTACTTGGGCTTCTTGGTGCCATAGCGAGAACGAGCCTGCATGCGGTTGGCTACCGGAGCACAATCTAAAGCGCCACGAATAACCTTATAACGCACACCGGGCAAGTCTCGCACCCGGCCGCCGCGAATCAACACCATTGAGTGCTCCTGTAGATTGTGGCCAATGCCGGGGATATACGCTGTTACCTCCATGCCATTAACCAGCCGAACACGGCAGACCTTGCGCAACGCAGAATTAGGTTTTTTGGGAGTAGTGGTGTAGACGCGCGTACAAACGCCACGCTTTTGGGGATTGGATTTAAGCGCGGGTGTTTTCTTTTTTTCCACCGCCTTTTGGCGGCTCTTGCGTACCAGCTGGTTAATGGTTGGCAAATCTACTCCTTACGTTTCTGTTAGGTGCCTGGTGGCATGGTGGCCGCTGGTGAAATCGCTGGCCGGTTCAGGCTGCCGCTGACAATCTGGTTAAAACCGCTGGCCTGGTTGCTGCCCACGGGCGAAATCGCTGGCCGGTTCAGGAGCCCAGCGTGAACGCGCAGGCACAATCTGTGCTGGAGCGCCAAACAGGCAGGCCACGTTAAGACCAAAGGGCCTGTTGAACGCGATGGCTCACCTGGGTTTTGAGTCAGGGCAATTGAGCTCAGACAGCAACCTTGCCCAGCAACAGCAATGCCAGGCAGGCTTTGATTGCGTGGCTTTTTTCGCACATAAAACCGCGCCCTTAAAAAGGCGCAGTGCGGGATTGTAGCAACAAAAGCGCTGGGTGTCAAATGCCACGCCGCCGGGTGTGGCCACCGGGTGTGGCCGCCAGGTGCGGCTGCGGCAGAGGCGTTGTTAGGACGCTGCGGCAGAAGTACCGCTAGGACGCTGCGGCAGAGGCGTTGTTAGGACGCTGCGGCGCGCCACAGGCGGTCGCGGTAGGTGTAGAGCTGCTGCAGTGAGTTTTCCAGAAAAAAGTAGTAGCTGACATAAAACACGTCAACTATGAGAAATATGAGCAACAGAAGCACAAGACCAATGCCAACATGCGGGGCCAGCCCAGGGTCGCCCGCCAGAGAAGCCGGAGCTAGAGCCACAGTAAACAGCAGGAGCAGCAGGGTCGCGCCAGCAAAGAACAGGGTTACGAGCAGATGGATCAACCGCTCGTGTTTGAAATCAGCAAGGCGCAGTTCATACTGTTCAAGAAGCCGCAATGCCGCAGAACCCTGCGCCTGGGCAAGTTCTTCATCCAGATAGGCTCGGTAGGCGGTTATCTGCTTTTTCATCTCAACTCAAATCCTGGTTGCTACCAAAGGGACAATAAGCGGCCAACCGCTTGGTCAACAGCACACCCGACGGGCTTTTTATGTCTGGCAGTTTGGCCGGCGCCATTGTAGCACGACAAACCATAGCCAGCCGCACGGTACAACGGAGCCTGCCGGGAAAGGAGCGCTGGATGCTTTTGGTGCCGAGCGCTGCCGGCACGTTAAGCAATCACGTCTGCTGGCGCCGGAGCCACTCATAAGCTATGACGCTGAATGCCTGGGCCACATTTAGGGAGGGCGTAAAGCCACGCTGGGGCAGCCTAAAGTCAAAGTCACAGCACTCATGTACCAGACGCGAGATGCCCTTGTCCTCGGCACCCATTACCACCGCCAATCGCCCCGTAAGGGGCGCTGACCAGAGGTTTTGTGCCGTCTGGTCGCTGGTGGCCGCGCCCACCCAAAAACCTTCGTCCTTCAGGCGGCGCAATGAGGCGGCGATGTTCGCCTCACGGGCAACGCGCAGATATTCCACCGCTCCTGCTGACGTACGAAAAACCGTGCTGTTAACGTGGGCAGCCCGGCGGTTGGGAATCAACAGGCCGGTGGCTCCCACTATCTCGGCACTCCGAATGATGGCACCAAGATTGCCGACATCAGTCAGGTGATCCAAAACAACCACCAGAGCCTCTTCTTTGCCACGGGCCAGACCAATGAGGTCAAACAATGTTGCGTACTGGTAATGGTAGGGCGTTTCATCATGTTCCTGACTTTGGGATCGCCACTGGCGCATCGTACCTCCTATCAGCAAAATCCACCTTGAAGATACGGGTACTGGTTAGACAGGACACGCTGCCTCTTGGCAAGTGCGGGGACAGCAAAGTCAAAAAGACACCGGTGCTGGTTAGGCAGGACACGCTGCCTCTAGCGCCCGTTCTTCTTGCTCACCAGACGCTGCCCCTGGGGAGTATCCTCAATGATAAAGCCATATTGTGCTAAATTATCACGCACTTTATCCGCCAAATCCCAGTTTTTGTCAGACCGCGCCAAAGCGCGCAGTTCCAGCAGCGCGTCCAGGGCTTCGCGCTCATCCCCGCCTGTGTAATCAAGCAGTTTGGCGGCCAGCGCCAACACCGCTTGGCTATCACCCTGCCAGCCCGTGGTATCGCTGTGTTCCAGCTCAATGCCCAGCACCCCCAAAAGCTCAATAACGGCCGTGCGAATACGCTCCAGTTCTGCCGCATCGCTGACCTTTTGCAGGTTTGCCGCCAGCTTATTGCCGGCGCTGATTAATTCAAAAATGGCAGCCAAGGCTTGAGCGGTATTAAAGTCATCATCCATTGCCTGCCTAAAGCGTTGTTGGGCCAAGGCTACAGAACCCGCCTCGTCGCCTGGTATATCATCGGTCAGCAAAACGGCAGCTTTGTCTAACTTTGGTTGCGTGGTCGCGATACGGGGTCGATAAAGGTCTGCCAGCCGCGCATCTGAAGGCATGGCCTGAGACGCGTGACCAACACGTTCTACAGACGCGCGCTCTGGCACGGGGCTGCCAACCATACGCGCGCCCAAAGGTGCAGAATCGCTAATGTCAGAGGGTACGCTGTCCGATACGGTGCCGGTAGCGTTAACAATAGCGATAGAGTCGGTGGGCAAGCTGGCAGCTGACCAGCGCATGTTGGTGAGCGCGCTCGTGACACGCTCCAACGCGGCGTTGGCCTCACGTAAACGCTCCGGCGAGTAGTCAAAGGGACTGCGGTAGTGGGTTTGCAGCATCAGCAGGCGCAGGGCCGGCGCGCTAACCTGGCACAAGACATCTTTGAGCAACGTAAAATTGTCTTCGCTTTTAGACATTTTCTCGCTGCCTATCGTCACCATACCGCCGTGCAGCCAGTAGTTGGCAAAACCGGCGTGAGAACAAGCCTCGCTCTGGGCCAGCTCATTTTCATGATGGGGAAACACCAGGTCGTCGCCTCCAGCATGTATATCGAAGGGATCGCCCAGGTATTTGACACTCATCGCTGAACACTCGATATGCCAGCCGGGCCGACCCTTTCCCCAAGGCGAGTCCCAGGCTGGCTCACCGGGCTTAGCGGCCTTCCAGAGCGCAAAATCCAAGGGGTCACGCTTGCGCTCGTCCACCTGAACCCGGGCACCACTGCGCAACTCGTCCACCTTTCGGCCAGAAAGCCTTCCGTAGTCCTTATAGGAGCGCACCGCAAAGTACACGTCCCCATCCACCTGATATGCGTGATCGCCAGCCAGTAGACACTCGATAAGCGCGATCATCGCCGGAATCTCCTCCGTTGCCTTTGGTTGCAGCGTGGGTTCTTTGATGCCAAGACGGCGCATGGAGTCAAGAAAGGATTGGGTATATTCACGCGCCAATGCCGCCGGTGTACATCCCTGACGGGCGGCGCGCTCGATTATCTTATCGTCAATATCGGTGATGTTTTGTACATACTCCACCTCATAACCCACATACTCAAGGTAGCGACGGATCACGTCAAAGCTCAGAAAGGTGCGTGCATTGCCAATATGGATGTAGTTGTAGACGGTGGGCCCGCAGAGGTAAAAGCCCACCCGCCCGGGGCGAATCGGCACAAATTCCTCTTTGCGACGGCTTAACGTGTTATAGACGCGCATCACCATCTCCATTCAGGTTTGTCTGTTGCGAAGCAGGTATTCCTCTGTGCCCGCACGCGACTGACCCGTTTTTCTTTGGCTTGTGCTTATCCTTCTTCATCTTACCTTTGTTCTTTCCGGCCTGAGACCGATGCTTTTCGCTCGCGCCCTGAGCGATGTGCTGGGCAGCTACCAGGGCGTCAAGTTCAGCTTCCAGGGTGTCCAGACGGGCTGAAAGCCTGGCCAGTTCGGCGTTGGAGGTACCAGGCGGCAGGGCCAGGCTATGGGTCTCCAACTCGGTGACCCGCGCGGTTAGAGCCAGCAGCTGTTCTTCTACCGGATCAGGCAAAAGCTCACGCCTGAAGGGATCGGCAGGGCAGATACGAATACCGTTTTGTACCACCACATGCCCTGGCACTCCAACTACCGTGCAGTCTGCGGGCACATTGTCCACCACAACCGCTCCCCCACCCACCTTGGTGCGCGCGCCCACGGTAATATTGCCCAACACCGCCGCGCCCACGCCAATAATGGCACCGTCTTCTATATTGGGATGGCGTTTTCCCTGTTCCTTGCCGGTTCCGCCCAACGTAACGCCTTGAAACAGGGTGACGTCGTTGCCAACCACGGCGGTTTCGCCAACAATTACGCCCATGCCGTGGTCAATGAACACCCGCCGACCAAACCGGGCGGCCGGGTGAATCTCAACGCCGGTGAAAAAGCGTGTGCATTGGCTGAGAAAACGGGCGATGCCGCGGCGGCCACAGTTCCAGAGAAAATGTTCAAAGCGATGGGCGCAGATAGCCTGCACCCCCGGATAGTTGATCAGCACGCTGGCCGCAGAAGTGGCAGCGGGATCACGCTCCTGAACGGCTGCTATGTCCTCTCTCAAACGGCTGAACATTGGCTCACGCTCCTTGTTGAAAACCCACAACCAACACAAAGTTGGGCGCCAGGCTCACCGTGCGGCGCTTGACTACTTACCGCGTAGCGCCTGACTATGCTTCCCACACAAAGGTCGCATGGGGTCTATTTTACTGTTTATGGGAATCAGGGTGACGAAGAAGCGCCATCGCATAGGCTGATATGCCTTCCTCGCGACCCTCAAATCCCAGATAGTCGCTGGTTGTAGCCTTGATGCCAACATTGGCGGGGTTCATCTCCAGCACGCCTGCGATGTTTTGACGCATGTGCTGCCGATAGGGCGCCAGGTGAGGCCGTTGGGCGATTATCACGCAGTCTATATCCTCTACCAGCCAGCCGTCCTGTTTGAGTAGATCCCGCACCCCGGCAAGCAAAACCAGAGAATCCGCCCCCAGGTAAGCGGGATTGTCGCTGGGAAACAGCTCCCCAATGTCACCATGCCGGGCCGCTCCCAGCAGGGCATCCATCACTGCGTGCGTTAGCACATCAGCGTCAGAATGGCCAGCCAGGCCACACTCATGGTCAATGCGCACACCGCCCAGCAGTAAGGGCCGTTTTTCCTGCGCAACCGCAAAAGCGTGAACATCTATACCAATCCCAATTCGCACAACCCGCTCACTTTCTCATGAGGATAAAGACACGATAAAAATCCAGCGATGCCACTGAGGGATTTCCTGTGTTACCCCTGACATTGTTTACACAGACCGGTTCGCCTGGGCTACGTGGCAACAACCGCATAGTTACCCCAGGCTTTATTTGCACAGGCCGGCTTCAAACAAGGCCGCAAAACAGCGCCTCTAAGGGCATCCAGGGCCTATCCCCGACGCCGTTTACGCAGGCCGGCTTCTACGGCTACCGTATCCTCTGGCACCGTAATTTTGATATTGTCACGCGGACCCTGTACCAGCGCAACCTTGCCGCCGATGCGCTCAACCAGCGAGGAATCGTCAGTTCCAACAAAGCCCTCAGTTAAGGCGGTGCGATGGGCTTCACGCAAGATGGGCGCCCTGAACACCTGGGGAGTCTGAGCGGTCCAGAATGCCGAGCGATCCGGTGTGCCAATTATATGTTGTTCGCTAACAATTTTAAGAGTGTCAATGGCCGGGTAGCCAACAACAGCCCCATCATTGTCTACACTGCCACGCACCGCAGCGATGGCGTGTTCTATCAGGGCCGGGGTAACGAGGGGCCGGGCACCGTCATGAATAGCGATGAGCTCAAACTCCTGGGGCACCATCGAAAGGGCTGAAAAGGCAGATTCCTGACGCAGTTCACCAGCTGGCGCCATCACCACCGGTGTTACAAAGGGAAAGGCATCAATGGCCACCCGACAGTATTCCTCCATACGCTCCGGTGGACAAGCAACAACAATAAGGCCAACGTCGGCCACAGCATCAAAAGCCTCGGCGCTCCAGGTTAAGATAGGTTTTCCTAAAATTTCCAACGTTTGTTTGCCGCCAAAACGGCCATAGCGTTCGCCACTGCCGCCGGCAAGGATAACCGCTGCGGTGTGTGGTGTAGAAGCGACCTTGCCCTGCAAGGATAACAGCGCGCTGGCCAGAGAGTCCAGATTTTCTCTATGGGCGATAAATTCAGGTTGAGCCAGCACTGAAGGACCAACCACCGGGTCGCCACTGTTGTGACGCAGTGTCTGTTTGTTGTGGATGTCTCTTCGAGCACCCGCTACCTCTGCGCCAAAAAGCGCGGCAGGAGTGGCGGCAAACGGCCTGGTGGCAGATTCAGTGGCAGCGGCAGGCAACCCAGCGGTGGCAGCAGTGACAGACGGCCCGGCAACAGCAGCGGCAGGCAACCCAGCGGCCAGAGCGTGACGGTCAGCTTCAGTTAGAAGCGTGGGAAAGGGCAGGGCGGGATTCATGAGCAGGCGTCCGGTCAGGGTCAGGGCACTTAGATGGTCGAACGCAACTGCATGAAGCTTTTGGCAATGGCCCGAACATTATCAATACCCAGCTCGCCCATACGGTCAAAGCCTTCTTTTGAATCACTCACGATGGCAGAAAGCGAGCCGTATTCATCAATGATGCGCGCTACAGCCTCTTCATCCAGCATCGAAATACGCGAAATGGCCCTGAAACCGCGTGGCGACCAGTGATCCTCGTCTGCCAGTTCCTGGCTGTAGCCAAGCAGAAAAAGCACATCCTTATTGGTGGGCTGAGGAAACAGATTAAGAAGCGCGTTAATGGTCTTGCGGGCTTCCTGCAGGTCAGGAGATGCCGCGTAGTCACGGATAACCAGCGTAAAGCTGTCTACCAGGCCGCTGACAATCTCGTCAAGCTGATTGCGCAACAATCCGCTGTTGTCACCCAAAAAGTCGATAAAACGCTCAGTCTCGACCGCCAGATTTATCAAACGAACATAGCGGATAATAAGCTCTGCGACATCGGCAACCGTTGAGATGTCGTCCATTTCAAGAAAGCTCAGGCGTATCGAGGCGCGCTCCAGATTATTGCGCAGGTGTTGAAGGGCCAAAAGCCCCTGATTACTCTTTTGCAGCAGGATCTCGTCGGAATCCAGGGTTACACCCTCTCCCTGTCGATACAGCGTAGTTTGGTTGCGGCGCTTTGAGATGGCTATCACAATGGCATCAGTCTGGGCCGAGGTGCGCGCGGCGCTACGGTGGCGCATACCGGTTTCGGCGGTGATGATGTCGGGGTCAGGGTTGAGGTGAAAATTGGCGCAAATTATTTGCTTGAGGTCACCGCTTAAAACTATCGAACCGTCCATCTTGGACAGCTCAAACAGGCGCTGCGGACTAACTGGAGCGTCAATGCGAAAACCGCCGTTGCCAAGCATCAGGATGTTTTGCACATCACCAATACAGATTAAAGCGCCGTTTTGAGCTGAAATGATCATGTCGATGGCCTCGCGCAACGGCTGACCGGACGTAACCATCTTCAAAGCGGCGTCAAACAGATTCTCCTCACAGGAGCCGATGATTTCGTGAACATGTTTCAAAACAGAGCCTCCGTTGCTTTATGAAACAAAAACGTGTTGTGCTAATGATAACAAAGAGGCGGCCCGGGCCGCCTCTTTGTTATGTCTGATTGCGCGATTTACTGCGTGGGCTCGCCAGCACTTCCCGGCGACGCGCTCTTGGGTTGGCTGGAGGCAAAAATGGGAGTGACCAATTCTGCCTCGCGAGCCAGAGTATCACGTTTACGCGGCGCGGGTATCTCTCCCTTTTCGGTTGAAAACGTGATGTCATTTCCATCAAAATCGGCGACGATGATCTCACCGGCCGGCCAACGACCCTCAAGTACACCTTCGCTGATGGGATCCTCAAGCAGCCTCTGGATAGCACGACGGAGTGGGCGGGCGCCAAAGGTGGTATCCGTGCCCTCCGCAGCAATGAACTCGCGCGCCTTTTTGCTTAATCGAATGCTCATATTTTGGGCAACCAGTCTGTCCCTGAGATCACTGACCATCAACTCAACAATCAGTTCTATCTGTTCTTTGGTCAGAGACTTAAATACGATTATTTCGTCAATGCGATTTAAGAACTCCGGCCTAAACAACTTACGCAGTTCTGACATTACCCGCGTGTTGATCTCCTTATCCGAAAGTCCGGCCTTGGAATCAGTACCGCTAAAGCCCACCGGCGAGCCTTGGGCAATCTCACGAGCTCCAACATTAGAGGTCATGATAATGATCGTGTTACGAAAATCAACCTTGCGGCCCTGGCCGTCAGTGAGGCGGCCTTCCTCCAGTATCTGCAACAGGATGTTAAAGATATCAGGATGCGCCTTTTCAATTTCATCAAACAAAACCACTGAGTACGGGCGCTGGCGCACGGCCTTGGTTAGTTGACCGCCTTCGTCATAGCCCACATAGCCCGGCGGTGAACCAACCAGTCGCGAAACGGTGTGTTTTTCCATGTACTCGCTCATGTCGTAGCTAAGCAGAGCGTCTTCAGTAGAAAACAAAAACTCAGCGAGCGATTTTGAAAGCTCGGTCTTACCAACGCCAGACGGGCCCAAAAATATGAAGGAGCCGGCTGGACGTTTGGGATCCTTGAGCCCAGCGCGGGAGCGCCGGATGGCCTTGGCGATGGCCGTGACCGCTTCATCCTGACCGATGACCCGCTCATGCAGCACGTTTTCCATGCGCAGCAGTTTTTCGGTTTCAGCCTCGGTTAAATCGGCTACCGGCACGCCCGTGGACATGGAGATGATGTCAGCAATCTCTTTCTCGCTCACGCTGACCACATCCTTGGCGTTGTCTTCCAGCCATTTTTCCTCAATTTCAAGACGTTCTGCGCGCAGTCGCTTTTCAGTATCGCGCAGCTTGGCGGCTTTCTCAAAGTCCTGGGTATTGATGGCCTCGTCCTTTTCTGCACGCACTTTGCGCAACTTCTCATCGATGGCGTGAATATCGGTGGGCAGGGTCATATTGCGGATACGCATCCGTGCGCCAGCCTCATCAATCACATCAATGGCCTTATCCGGCAGGAAACGATCCTGCACGTAGCGGTCAGAGAGTTGCACGGCGGCCTCCAGTGCCTCATCGCTAAAACGCACACGATGGTGGGCCTCATAGCGATCACGCAGACCCTCCAGAATGCGCAGGGCCTGTTCGCCGGAAGGCTCGTTTATCTGCACCGGTTGAAAGCGCCGTTCCAAAGCCGAGTCCTTCTCTACATGCTTGCGGTATTCATCAGAAGTAGTCGCGCCGATAACCTGAATCTCACCGCGCGACAGCGGTGGCTTTAAGATGGCGGCAGCGTCAATGGAACCCTCAGCGGAGCCAGCGCCAATAAGCGTGTGCATCTCGTCAATAAACAGGATGATGTCGCCGTCCTTGCGCACCGCGTTAATAACCTGCTTTAAGCGTTCCTCAAATTCACCACGGTATTTAGAGCCAGCCACCAGGGCCGGTACATCCAGCGTAATGATCTGCTTGCCGCGCAGTATATCGGGCACCTGCTCGGAGGCGATCAGCTGGGCCAGACCCTCGGCTATGGCGGTTTTGCCCACACCGGGATCGCCCAACAAAAGCGGATTGTTTTTAGCGCGACGTGACAGTATCTGCATCACTCGCTCAATTTCCAGCTCCCGGCCAACCACCGGGTCAAGTTTGCCGTCCTTGGCTAATTTGGTAAGGTTAGTACCAAATTCTTTGAGGATGCTATTGCCGTCGCCAGCCTCAGCGTCGGCATCGGTAATATCGGGATGTCCGGCATACGTCGCTGTTTTTTGCAGCAGTTCGCTGATCGCCTTTTTGATCATCGCGCCGTCAATACCCATCTGTGACAGGGCCTGGATAGCCTGCCCGTTGCCTTCGCGGATGATCCCTAAAAGCAGATGCTCGGTGGAAATATAGCTCTGACCCAGCTGCATGGTCTCACGCAGGGCAAACTCCAGCACCCGCTTAACCCGAGGTGTAAAGGCCAGATGGCCAGTGGGCGCTTCAGCGGTTGCGGTGACGATACTTTTAACCTGAGCCAGAGTTTCGTCATAGCTAACATTGAGAGTATTGAGGGCCTGGGCCGCCAGACCTTCTTTTTCACGCAGCAGACCAAGCAACAGATGCTCGGTGCCAACGTTATTTTGCCCCAGGGCACGCGCTTCTTCCTGGGCCTGTGCCAACACGGCGCGGGCCTTATCGGTAAAACGGTCAAAGGACATGTGAACCCCTATCTCTTTTTAGGCTTGCAGTGAATGCGGTTGGGCCGCAGTGGGAACTACCAAGACATCGCGGATGCCTTACACTATCAGCTGCCGCAGATGCCTTAAGGCCAGAGGCCGGCTCAAAAAACCGGCTAAAAACTCTCGTCGCGCATATGCGGAAACAGGAGCACGTCGCGAATGGACTCAGTATCGGTTAGCAGCATCACCAGGCGGTCAACACCAATACCAACACCGCCAGCCGGTGGCATACCGTATTCGAGGGCGCGGATATAGTCCTCATCATAGCCCATGGCTTCCTCGTCTCCAGCAGCTTTAGCGGCCATCTGGGCCTTAAAACGTTGGCGTTGTTCCACCGGATCATTTAACTCCGAGAACAGATTGGCGTACTCGCGCCCACAGATCACAAGCTCATATCTATCGGTAACATCTGGATTGTCTGCCCTGCGCTTGGCTAAGGGCGAAGTTTCCAGAGGATGGTCCGTTACAAAAATCGGTTGGATGAGGGTTTTCTCTACCAATTTATCATAAAGAGCCACGATTATTTTACCAGCTCCCCATCCCGGTTGGGTGGCAATATGGTGACCATTTGCCAACGCCTCCAGTTCCTGGACGTTCTGGCGATAAGAAAGCGGGCGGCTGACGGCCTGGCTAACCAACTCGATCAGTGGTCGCCTGGGCCACTCGCCGCTGAGATCCAGCGCGGTGCCCTGATAGGAAATCTGAAGGCTACCGTTGGCAGCCAGGCAGGCGGCCTGGATTAATTCGCGAGTAAAATTAGCAATTCCTGCAGCATCGGTATAGGCCTGATAGGCTTCCAGTGTTGTGAACTCCGGGTTGTGGGTTGGATCCATACCCTCATTGCGAAAACTGCGGTTTAGTTCAAAGACCTTCTCAAAACCGCCCACTAGCAGTCGCTTTAGATGCAACTCTGGGGCCACACGCAGGTAGAAATCCCGGCTCAACGTGTTATGCTGAGTCACAAAGGGTCGCGCCGTGGCACCTCCGGGTATCGGATGCAGCATGGGCGTTTCCACTTCAACAAAACCCCTGCTCACTGCAGCGCTGCGCAAAGCGGTGATTATCTTGAAGCGCTGGCTAAAGACCTCTTTAACGTTGGGGTTCATAAGCAGATCGATATAGCGCTGGCGATAGCGGGTTTCCTTATCGCTTAAACCGTGGAACTTTTCTGGCAGAGGGCGCAGTGACTTTGAGAGCAGCGTCACATCGGTGGCCAACAGGGACAATTGTCCGCGACGGGTGCGCATGATGGTGCCGGTACAGCCCACAAAATCACCAACATCAAGCTCCTTGACCGCCGCAAACTTATCCTCCCCCAGGGTGTCAATACGGCAAAACAGCTGAATCTCGCCGCTGCCGTCACGCACTACGATGAATACCGCCTTGCCCTGATTACGCACGGCCATGATCCGCCCAGCAACCGCTACCCTGTCTTGGCTGTCCTCGCCAGCAAGCAAGGTGGCATAGGTGTCTGCTAAACCCCCCAGGTGCGCATCAACGTCAAAGCGGTAGGCGTAGGGCATATTTCCGGAGGCCAGGATGGCAGCGCGTTTTTCCTTGCGCACAGACAGAGCATCGTCCGCAACAACCTCAGGGGCAGCGGGGCTCACTCCTGAGTCCCGGCCTTGCGTTGGAACTGGAACAGAACCGCTGGATACGGCCTCAGGGGCAGCGGGATGGGTCAGTCTGGGGTCTGTCGGCTCTGAAAACATTGGCGTTGCCTGTTCATGTATCGGTTCACGTACCTGCGCCGCACACGTGCCTGTGCGCGGGTTGGTTTGTCATCCGGTGCTCCGGTGTGGAACCCTTTTTTGTGCTCGCGCGGGTTGGTTTGTCATTCGGTGCTCCGGGGGAGACTCTGAAAGTGGAGATACGAGGAATCGTCTTTCGTCAAGCAGGCACTCGCAAGAAAAGGACGCTACCGGCTGATCTTGAGAATCGTATACTTGATCTCCTTACCGGTGGGGCTTGCGGCGACAACCACGTCGCCCTTGTGAGCGCCAATCATCGCCGCCCCTACGGGCGACTCGTTGGAGATCCGGCCTGATGTGGCATCAGCCTCTGCCGCCCCAACTATCATAAATTCCGCTTCGCTACCATCCGGTTTCTGTACGGTGACCTTGTTGCCAATAGCAACCCTATTGGAGCGTTTGGGCGTATCGGCAATGGTCGCTGTGGACAAAATCTGGGTAATTTCGATAATGCGGCTTTCGACCCAGGCCTGTTCATTTTTGGCATCATCGTACTCAGAGTTTTCTGTGATGTCGCCAAATTCCCGCGCTACCTTGATGCGCTCACCAACCTCAGCCCGTTTGGTGGTTTCTAGGTGGTCGAGCTCTTTTTCCAGTTGCTCACGCCCGGCCTGAGTCAATACGGTTTCTTTTGTCATGACTTCCCAATCGCGCAGGTTTCCTGCTGGTTAAAAAGCGGCACGACGGCTGAGGATGTGCGCCGCCGCGCCCTGTTGAACTTTTTTGTTAATATTTTTAGCATGATAGGGTCTATCAGGCCGACTGTTGCGCGATTGTTCGATTGCGCAACCTGCCGGGTTGAGGGTGTGAGCGATCCTTTAGCACTAAAACACTGTCCCTCAGCGTCATACGCGGCTCTGTGAACGACACCTTCGCAGGCAGCGGCTGTGAAACGGTTAGTGCTTACTAGCCTTGGCAGACTTCTTGCGCTTACCACCCGTTGCGGCATCCACGGGGTTAAAACCGGAATCATCCATATCTTCCACCGTTGCTGTGGCGGTAACCGCAGCACGCGGCTTAGACGGCGAGCCGGCAGCGCCGGTATCGGTGGCGCCTTCCAACTCATCGCTGACACCCTCAACACCCTCACGCACACCTTTAACGGCACGTCCCAGCGCCGAACCTAGTTTTGGCAGATTCTTTGGGCCAAAGATAATCAGAATCACCAACAAGATGATAATCAGCTCTGGCATTCCCATACCAAATACTCTCATGCTACCTCCTAGATCTTTCAACACGCGATGCTGCATACAAATCGGCCGCAGCATCGGTGGCTTAGCCCGGCCACAACCGTGGAAACTCCACGCCAATCAGTGAACCGGCTGCTCTTGTCCGGAACGAAGGCCAGAACCAGCCTGGCGTTCACCCCGGACGAGCAGGCAGATAGGTTACCACTCTTTGCGTCTGTTGTCTTGCGGCAAGAGCGCAAAGGGGACTCAAGAGGAATCCTGCTTATGAACCCGCTTAAGGTGGGGGGATAAAGTGGCCCGCACACGTTGACGGCCTGCCTCCGAAGATTGTAGTCTCGATTTCCTCCCTACGGATAAAGTGGCCCGCACACATTAGCGGCCTGCGCGCGAGAAACACATCTACGCCTACCTGATGGAGCTGGGCCTTGACGCATCCGCACACGTTGACGGCCTGCGCGAGAGGAACCCTGTATCCACCGTGATGCTGGCGAGTCCCAAATGCTGCGCGCATTTGTTGGCCTGCGCGAGAAAACCAGCGCCTGAAGGCTGTGTTTTACTGTACGCATTACTGCGCGCGAGTGACGGGAAGGGGGCCAACGCCTGAAGATCGCGTTGAACAGAAAGGCTGCGCTTAACGAGGAGCAAGAAAGTATACCTGACCCCGGGCGAAGGAGGCATATCGCAAGGAAGGAGGGCTTGCAATCCAGCGGTGCAATCAACCGTATGCATCAGGCTCAATTGAGCAAACGCCGGTCTTTGCCACCTTCGCCACATCCGCAAAAGCACGAATCGTCCAGAGGATTCGGCCCTGCCCAAGCCCTCTACGAGCACTCGCGCGGCCGAGTGGCTAACCACACCGCGTTCCGAAGAGGGCCAACAGTTTTTGCGTTTGTCAGATTTTATTCTGAACAATGTATATTAGTAACACAGGTTAATTGGACTGTCAAGATGTTTTCAAGTGGTTTTTGTGGCAGAGATTTTATGGCTGTCTCCTGCGGTTTGATTGCTCACCTAAAATCCCTTCTGCAGATACTAACGTTTTCCTATATAGGGTATAAAAAAGAATAATGCTAAGGTGCTTGCACGCATCACGCAAATTGTCCGACGGTTCAGAGACTCGTTCGCACACCACCCTGTAAGGTGTCCGCGCGCATCACGCAAATTGTCCGCGCGTTCTGTTGCGCCTTTCCCGGCACCAGGCGCTCAAGGTACTCACATGCGCGCCTGGGTCTGACGCAGGTAACTTATAGAATTATGTGATATACCTCATAGCCCGCCTCAGCGCTGTAGAGAGGGGAAGTTTGTAGCGCTGTGTAGATGTCATTTTGGGTGACGGCTCCATTAACCCGTAACATCCGATAGGTCACCACAATATATGGATAGTTGGGTTTGTTGCCGTCCGGACAGAAGTAATAGACAAATCCATCGGCATCCAGCGCAGTAGAGGTGTCGGAGCCGATGATCCAGAAGTCCCAAGTTCCAGGGTCGCCGTAGGTGACCGGATAAGTCTTTCCCATCAAGACGGAGGCGATGCGAAGATAGGAGACAAGGTCGCCCTCAGCGCGATATGAGATGCCCCGCACATTGAACACTTTGGTCTGATAGCCTGATTCCCCATTTTGGATGTAGTCAGATATATTGGGGTAGGTGGTTGATGAGGTGAGCTCACCCTTCGTGTACGCCTCATCCAAGACCGTGCGAGCTGCCTGCGCAGCGTCTCTGGCCTTCATCTTCCATTCCTCATCCTGTGCCTTTTGTATGTATCCGGTAAGAGCAGGTATGGCGATAGCGAGCAGGATACCTAAGATAACAATAACTACTATCAGCTCGACGAGGGTAAAGCCGGTAGTGTTAGTTTGTTTGTGTATTTTTGGTGGATTGTGGAAGGCCCCTCGCACAGGGGGCGTCCGGTGAGTTCCGCAGACCGAGGAGCCCTGCTGAGGGGTTGCAAGAGAGGTAGAACTACCGAGGCGACGAGGCCGCAGAGTGTTTGAGCCGGCGTCCCCTGTGCGAGGGGCCCACGCTGGCGACAGTCCTAGTAACGTTTTTCTCTCCAGAACCTATTTCAGAGTACAAAAAACCGCCTGGCGCAGGGGCCTGGGCGGCATCTTTGGCGCGTACATGCGCGCCCTCATAGGTGTTGGTGGATGGGAGAAGAACTAAGCTATGAGCCTCCGGAAATTTGTGTGCAGCTGAAGGTCACGTCCCATGCTCGTTTGCCCTTCCCTCACGTTGGTGGTGCTTACACCTATTTGCTCATGCCCAAAAACTGAGCTCTATCGTAGCCCAAGCAGCCTCCGGTGGCATGCGGCAAAAGGGCCACTCATCTGTCCTGCTGCCAGGCACCTGCGCGTTATGGGCACAGGGGTGAACGGTCGCCGACGGCTTTCTCCTGAGCGAAACCTCTGTGAAGCATTAGAATAGACCCATGTTTAAGCGACTCGCCCTGATTGATGGCAAAAATATCTTCTATCGTGGCTTTTATGCCATGCCCTGGCTTAAAACAGCCGATGGTCAACCGGCTGGCGGTGTGTACGGCTTTTCCAGTTTTGCACTGGAGTTGCTAGATAAGCTCCAGCCTGATTACGTTGTTGTAGCCTGGGACAAACCAAAAACTAATGTGCGCTGGCGCCAAGCGATTTATCCCCCTTACAAGACCAGACGCAAGCCAGCACCACCGGAGTTTTACGCTCAAGTCCCGTTGCTTCGTGAGTTTTTGTCGGCCTTACAGTGGCCACTGTATGAACTGGATGACTACGAGGCGACGGACATCATGGCGACACTGGCCAGACAGGCTGAAACGGTGGGTGCGCAGTCACTGCTTTTATCGGTGGAGCTGGATATGCTTCAGCTGGTTGACCCTCACACAAAGCTGTTTACCATCAAGCGCGGTTTTATGGACATTGAGCAATACGATATCGCTGCCTTTGAGCAAAAGTATGGCATCTCCATCCACCAACTTATAGACTTTAGAGCATTGGTGGGCGACAGTGGTCGTACTATTCCCGGAGTGCCCGGTATCGGCGCAAAGACAGCTGCGACCCTGCTGCAAAAATACGGCAGCCTGGAGGAAATTTTCACTCATCTCGAAGCGATCAAGCCGGCCTGGCAGACCAAGCTGAAAGCTGGCCATGAGTTGGCCCGCATTTCGCGTACGTTGGCCACATTTCGCACGGATGCGCCCATTAAACTAAACGTCAAGGCGGATATGACTAAGGCTTTGAGTGTGGAAAGGCTGCAGGGCGAGCTGGAGAGGCTGGGCTTTTATGTCCTTCTTGAGCGCTTGCAAAATCAGGCAAACGCATCCCTGCCTAAACGCGCATAAACACACGTGTCGGCCATCTTTCAGTACAGGCGCTCTGCCAAACAAGTTATGAAAGTTGATAAGAAACCTTACAAAAAGATAGATCGCGAAGAGCTCAGGGACTATGTCCAACACCACCCCGAGGCGACGTATACTGACATAACCCCCCGACATAGCTCCAGAATGCCAAAAGCCCACTGGTGCCATTGCAGCGGGCTTAAACAGCTTTATCATGTATCAGTTTCTTTTGTCGACAGTCTACGCAAGAACCTGATGGTCGGGACGTGCGAATTTGCGACCTCAAATCCGGCCTGCGTAAGCAGGCTGCGGTGGCTTGCCACCGCTGTGTCATTCCGCCGACAGGCGTGCGAACCAAAAAGACTTGGTCGGGATGACTGGATTTGAACCAGCGACCTCTCGGTCCCGAACCGAGCGCTCTACCAAGCTGAGCCACATCCCGACAGAAAGTGAAAAACGTTTTCATGTGAGCCCGTAGCTACCGTGTCAACCGGGCCAAAACGCCGCTGGACATGATAGCATAGAAAGCGACTGAAACATAGGAAGGTGGCTACGGGCTGCTCATTACAGGAGCTACGGTGCTACCCATAAGACAGAAGTATGCGATGGCCCCTAAGACCTCAACTCAAAAACTCCCTGCAAAACTACGACTGGCTGCTCTTGTCCTGGCTCTGCTTTGGGCGGCGCTGATTTTTGTGCTTTCCGGCATTTCGGGCCAGAACTATCCAGCTCACCCTGGCTTTTTGAACTATGTGGCCCACGGCGGCGAGTATTTGATTTTGGCGGCGCTTATTCATACGGCTCTCTACAACGGCAAAGCCGATACCTGGAAGCTGGCGATGATAACTATTATCATCGTGGCGGTTTATGCCGCCAGTGACGAGTTGCACCAGCTGTTTGTTCCCTATCGCTCCAGTGATGTCGTGGACTGGTTGTGCGACCTGGGCGGCGGCGTGCTTGGTACCTTCGTCAGTATGCTGTTTCTACGGTTTTGGCTGTTTTCTTGCCAACGACATAACCGGCGCAAGGACAACAACTAACAAAGACGCGGCTCATCCGCGCGGCTCATGCTCGCGGCTCCGGGAAGGCAGCGGCTGACAAAAACCGGGCAACCGCAACTATTCGCACACAGCCAACAGCCCTAATGATCCGCCAGAAAGTCTCCCGTTTGCCGGTTCCAGAGATGGGCATACTCGCCACCACGAGCGACCAGTTCCTGGTGGGTGCCGTCCTCGACAATATGGCCATCGCGCAACACAATAATCCGATCCAAACTGGCTACCGTAGATAAACGGTGAGCCACCACAATTGAGGTGCGACCACGCAAAAGATTGGCCATTGCCTCCTGGATCAGCTTTTCGCTTTCTGAGTCCAAGGCCGAGGTGGCTTCATCCAAAAGCAGAATTGGCTTGTCAGCCAGTATCGCCCGGGCAATCGCGATGCGTTGACGTTGACCGCCACTTAGTTTGATGCCGCGCTCACCAGTGATGGTGTCAAATCCCGCAGGAAGGCGAGAGATGAAGTCCAGAGCATTGGCTTTGGCAGCCGCATCCCTCACCTCAGACAGGCTGGCGTCTGGACGACCGTAGGCGATGTTCTCGTAAATGGTACGGTGAAACAGTAAGGGTTCCTGGGGTACATAGGCTATCTGCTGGCGCAGGCTAACCTGGGTAACACCAGCGATGTCCTGGCCGTCAATAAGGATGCGGCCGGCCTCAAGATTATTCAGCCGCAGCAAAAGTGTGGTTAAGGTGGTTTTCCCTGAACCGCTACGACCTACCAATCCCAGCCGTTGACCACCGGGAATGCGCAAATTCAGATTGCAGAAGACGCGTTGGCTGATAAACAAACTGTTTGGTTTCTCCTTGGCCTCCTCATGTTCCCTTTCCTCGTTATCGGTATAGGCAAAGTCCACAGCCTCAAAATCAATGCTACCGGCGCTGACCACAAGGGTAGCTGCCCCCGGCGCGTCAGCCACCAGTGTGGGTTCATCCAGGATAAGCGTCATGTCGTGAGCGTCTCCAAAGCCCCGGTTGACCTGCTGGAAGGTCATGTTCAGTCGGTTAAACTGCATGGTGAGCGCGTAGGTGTAGGTAAAGGCGATGACCAGCGTACCGGCGCTGATGCCAAACCAGACACTACCGCCGGTAATAAAAATGACCAGAAGGGTCATGATGCAGACGATGATAGTAGAGGTGATGGCGCCACGGGCTGTTGAAGAGCGCATCCGGCGGGAATCAGCGTTAAAGACATCGCGATTGGCGGCATTAAACAGCTGACGTTCATGTGCCTCACGTCCATAGGTCTTAACGGCAAGAATGTTGGTGATGCTGTCTGAGAGCTCGCCAGAAAGAGAGTTTTGGGCCGCCGCAGCCGCAGAATTAAGCGGCAGCACCCGCTTATAAAGCAGCCAGGCCGCCAGTACATAGATAGCCAGCAGTACACACAGCAACACCACGTAGAGGGGAATCAACCCACCAAGAATGGCCACCGTCAACACGGCCGTGAGTAGTATGGGCAAAAGCGCGTAGATCAAACATTCCATCAAAATGGTGTAGCCAGAAATGAAACGGAGAGTTTGGCTTACCAGCGAGCCGCCAAAGCGGTTGGAGTGAAAGGTCATAGACTGGTTGGCCAGCGTGTCAAAGACATGGGTAGCCAGGTCATAATTGGCCTTGATAGTGATTTTCCAAACCGCATAATCTTGTAACTTGGAACACACCTGCCCCAGCACATTAATGCCAATTAAGGCCAGAATGTAGGGCGCAAAAACCACCAGCACCCGTTCTGGCTCCAGATGTTCTCCTAAGCTAACACGATCCACGATAAGCCCCACCACATAGGGGTTACCAAACGTCAGCGTGACAACAAAGCCAAGGGTCGAGAACAGGGCCAGCAGAAAAAGCCCCAGATGACGACGGGTTATACGGCCGTAGTAGTACAAGGATCGTAACGCAACGGAGGGTTTTCGCACGGGGCGATTGGAGCTATCGGTCGTGTTGGAGCTGCTGGTTGCGCTGGAATGGTCAGCCGTGGCGGAGCTGCCGGCTGCGTTTGAGTTGGCATTATTACGGACGCGTTCCGTTGGTGCATGGGTTGAAGAATTGAGCGTCTGAGATGGCGACGTGTTGTCTGAGCGATATGCTGTCGAGCCGTTTGAACGGTACGGTTTTGGCGATGGTTTTAGAGGGTCAGCGTCTCTCATATGGATCCTCATCTCTGACGTTTTATCTCTGGTGCCGGGGGCGGCCTGGCATTGTGCAGGTATATGATGATACGGGATGGGTCTTATCTTGTCCGCTCATAGATTATCACGCACGCCCCAGATACCCCAGGCATCCCTTTGGCTTTTTGGCCCCCACAAGGTCATATGGTATACTTATTTCCTTCAAAAGCAGCAGAAACAGCGCAGGAGAGTTCTACATCATGGCCAAAAATTCCCTTAAGATACCCAAAGCAGCCAAGAATGCCTCCCGCAGGCAAGGGGCGACGGGTTTTGGATGGTTGCGCCTGACGCGCGCTTTTGGCACCGTTGGATCAACGAGCCTGCTGATTCTCATTCTTTCAACCGGCCAACTAGCTTGTGCGATAGGCCAGCCCTCTGTTGCGGCCAGCGGTCCAAAAACCGCCTTTGCCACAGTTTTCCCGCCTCACATCGTCCTGGTTAATGATCCAGCCGCCGTGGGCAATGCCCGTGAAGAACTACCTAACATCGCTGAGCTCCAGGAACAGGTGGACGCAGCTCAGGTTACCTACGACAACGCCAACCGTCGCATTTTGGACATTGAAACGCAACTGAGCGAGGTCAGCGGGCAAATGTCGCTGATCGATGCCCAGCTGCCTGCAGCCCGTAAGGCCAGCGGCGAGGCGGCGGCGGAATACTACCGGCTGCATAACAACGCCAATCTGTTTTTGGAGGTGCTGTTTGGGGCACGTAATCTGGCAGATCTTTTGGCCCAGATGGAATATGCCATACGTGTCAATCAGTATTTTTTAGAGGATATAGGCCAACTGGCCGTGTTGAACGAGCAACTGAGTGCTGCCCAGGCCGCCTTGCAGGAAGGCAAGGCAGCCCTGAAGGAGGAAGAACGAAGGGCTCAGGAGGCCTTAAATGACGCGCTTGTTTTGCGCAATGAAGCTGAAGCAGTAGCAAGACGCATAGCAGAGGAAACGGCGGCGGCAACGGCGGCGGCGGCAGAGGCGGAAGCCGCACAGGAGCACGCGCGCGAGACTCCCCTACCTGTTATGTCTGATCCCTCCAACGCTACCGGCTCCACCGGTGGCAACAGTGGTAACAGCACCTCTCCTGGTGGGTCTAACAACAACACTCCGTCAGGAAACATCCCATCAGACCCTCCTCCGAATAACAACGCCTCTACAGACGACAAGCAGAGCTTTGTCAATATCTGGGCTCCTCGCATTGATGCCTATCTGGCGGGTTCGCCGCTGGCTAGCTATGGTTATGCCTTTGCAAATGCCGCCTGGGATTATAACGTTGACCCGCGCTGGTCGCCGGCCATCGCCTGTCTGGAGAGTTCCAAGGGTCGCTATCTGTTTAAGGACTATAACGCCTGGGGTTGGGGACAGGTTAGCTGGAAAGACTGGGAAACCGCCATTTATGCGCATGTGCGCGGCCTGGCAAGCAGCTACGGCCAAACCATCTCTGAAGCGGCGGCAAAAAAATACTGTCCGCCTAACTGGGAATACTGGTTTACCTTTGTATCCAACCAAATGACTTTGATCTGAACTAAAGCCCCCAGCTAGGGTAGTTGTTGGTGGAGGTAGCCCTGGCTAGCGTGGTCGTTAGCCAAGGTAGTTTCCGGCTGAGCAGTCATCGGTCAAGGTAGTCCCCGGCTGAGCAGTCATCGGTCGGTTAAGTTAGTGTATACTAACTAGCGAGACCGTAAGGCTTCGGACAGGGATGGTGGTGTCGCCTATGCACAGCAGTGATCTGCCCCAATGGTATGGAGAGTACGCTCACCTCTCCGACGAGGGTACTACGCGCCGCCTGACCTACGAGTATGCGGACGGAGCGGCCACCTGCACCGACATCGCCCTCTTTGCAGGCATCCATCTAGGGCTCATGGACGTTGGCGCCAGCGAGGGTTACTCAGTTACACCTCTGCGCCATGATGTCCTTGAGATAGTTCACTGCCGCCGCGGACGCTTTGAGTGCGAACTGGCGCGCGATGCCTGTGTCTGCATTGCTGAGGGCGACTTCGCCGTTACCTCAACCGCGCACATCCCAGCGCGCGTTCGCTACTTCTTCCCCTTCAACTCCTTTTGTGGCACCTGCATCGTTATTGACTTTGCGACCCTTTCCAACGAGACGTGTCGCCTGCTTGCCGCCTTCTCAATTGACCTTGAGCGTTTACAGGAAAACCTCGGTCTTAAAAACCGCTGGTTTGTTGGAACCTGCACGGGAGAGATTGAGCGCTCCTTCGCAAGGCTGTATGAGGGCCTGCACACAGACGACCGCGGTGCCCTCAGGCTCACCGTGCTTGAGACGTTGCTCCTCATCGAACGTTTTAACGCGGGGGGAGAGCGGCGCGCTGTCTACCACTCAGACAGCCGCGCGCGTACCGTTAGGCTCATGCGCAACGAGCTTATCACCAACCTGGGCGAGCGGGTAGCACTTGCCGATCTCGCGCGCCGCCACGGTATCAGCCTTACCCTGTTTCAGAACACCTTTAAGGATATCTACGGGCTTACCCCCTATCTCTACCTAAAACACTACAAGATGCACCAGGCGGCAAGCCGCCTGCTTGCAAAAACGGAGAGCGTTGCCCAGATAGCCCAGTCACTTGGCTACCGCAACGCCAGCAAGTTCGCAAACGCCTTTCGTGAGGTGCTAGGTACAACTCCGCTGGAATACCGCGCGGCAAACAGCCTCAGCGTGCGTTCCCGTTCATCATTTTGACCTCATGGCCTTAAACATGCGCAGTTTTGCCCTCGCGTCCTGAAGCGCGAATCCTCACAAGAAAGACACGCCACCATTTACACCCCATGTGCCTCTTTGACCTCGCGGCCTTGGTGCGCGGCCAAAGAGGCGTAGGTCATCTTGAAATGTGCTGCCTGATGAAAACAGCCTGAGCGCGCGCCTGAAGAGGCGGCACCCAATACCGCTTTGGAGCATTCCTGATGGTTTGGAGTAGAAAAGGCTCCCACACTGCGTTAGGCTATTAAGTTAGTTATCATTAACTTTATATCCAGCAGCAGTGACCAGGAGGCACCATGAAAGGAACACGTACGGCCCAGGAAGGCAGCGGGTACAGCGCCAAGGGCACCGTTTCCCGCACCGAAAGAAGCGAGGCGAGCCAGAGCGGCACAGACAGAAGGGGAACGGGCAGCAGAAGCGGGACAAGCGCCGGCAGAAGCAGCACGGACGGAAGCGGAACAGGAGCGGACAGAAACAGCACAAGCAGCGGAAGCGGAACAGGAGCGGATCGCACATCCCGTATTCACACACTCAGCACTCGCAAACTTAACACCCGCGACCTCATTATCGCGGGAGCCTTCGCGGCGGTCTACATCGTGGTGTTGTTAGCCGTTGTGACGGTGTCCGCATTTGTCCCGATACTCTATCTGATGGATCCACTCTTTTTAGGCATCGCCCTGGGACCGATATTCTCGGTGTACTGCACCAAGCTCAACAAGCCCGGTGCCCTGCTTGTTTTGGCGATACTCGTTGGCCTCGCCGAATCAATGACCGGCAACTGGATAGGTCTTGGATGGGCAATCCTTGCGGGCGGGGCGGCCGAGTTGCTCGCGCGGGCGGGGCGCTACCGCTCCAAGCGCTCATATCTGGCGGCCTACAGCGTGTTCGCCCTCACAAACATGGGGCCATTCTGGCTGCTCGTCCTTGCCAAGGCACGCTTCCTTGAGACCTGCGCCATGTACTTTGGGTCAGAATACGTCGTCACCATTGACGCGCTCACCCCGTCGTGGATAGTCCTCGTGCTCATCGCGCTGGCCCTTGTGGGCGGGCTCATCGGCGGCGCGCTTGGCCAGCGGCTGCTTTCCAAGCACTTTGAGCGAGCCGGTGTCGTTTGATGGAACTACGCGCAACGCGAGAGCGCACGGCCTTTGTGCCGCTCGACCCCCGTAGTATGCTCGCGCTGCTGTTCGCATCGGGATTCATCCTCATCAAAAGGGTTCCCTTGCCCCTTGAGGTGGCCGTCGTCTCCTTTCTCGCGTTGCTGTTTGTCAACGAGCGGAGATACGCGGCCGCGCTGAAGGTCGTGGTGGTATATGCGGTGGCACTCGCGGTTGGCCTGTGCGCCGTGCCGCTGCTCTCCGGTGTCCTGGCGGCCATTCTCTTGGCAGTCACCACCTGTATGCGCCTGTTCATGCCCCTGGTTCTTGCTGCCAACCTCCTCATACACGGCATGACGGTGAGCCGCTTCATCGCCGCGCTGCGCCGGATGCGCCTGCCCGCGAAACTGGTAATCCCCCTCTCGGTCATGTTCCGTTTCATCCCTACGGTCAAGGAGGAATGGGGGTCTATTCGCACCGCTATGCACTTTAGAGGTATCGGGGTCTCGCCGGTGCGTGTCCTGCGCTCACCTCTTACAACCCTCGAATACGCGCTTGTCCCCCTGCTCATGTCAACAGCGACCCTGGCCAACGAGCTCGCCGCCGCTTCGTTAAGCCGCGGTCTTGACAGCAAGACTGAGCGAACCTGCCTGTTGGAGGTTAGGCTGGGGCCGGCCGACTACCTCGTCCTTGCGCTTTGCGCTGCCTTTGTCATTTGCGTACTGGTGGGGTAGGCAACGTGGGAGTGCTGGACAGAAGAAAACGGGAGTCGTGTCCCCCGGTGAGAGGAAAACAGGTGTCGTGTTCTCCGGAAAGGCAGAGGGAACAGGCATCGTGTTCCCAACCGCTTATCAGCTTTCGAAATGTGTCGTTTGCCTACCGAGTATCCGACGAACCCGGCAAACCTGATAAACCTGGCAACTCCCCTGACTCCAACGGGCCCAACGGGCTCAACGGGCTCAACGGACACCTCCCCTCTCCCCTTGTCCCCGGCGTGTCAGCGCTTAATCTCGACATCCAGGCGGGAGAGTGCGTTGTCCTCTGCGGGAGGAGCGGCTGTGGCAAGACAACGGTAACCCGCCTTATCAATGGCCTGGCACCGCAGTTTTATCCCGGCGAGCTTTCGGGCACCATCACCATAGACGGCATCAATGCAATGAAGATGCCCCTTGCCCATCGCGCGCGCCTTGTTGGATCGGTGTTTCAAAATCCCCGCAGTCAGTTTTTTAACATGGACACCACCAGTGAACTTGCCTTTGGCTGCGAGAACCTTGAGTTTGAACGTAACCTCATAGTGCAACGCGTGGAGGCGGCTGTTGGTGCCTTTTCACTGGAGAAGTTGCTCGGGCGCAGTATCTTTGAATTCTCAGGCGGCGAAAAGCAGCGCATAGCCTGCGGATCTGTGCACGCGACACGTCCGCGGATCTATCTTCTGGACGAGCCTTCCTCAAACCTTGACCTTGCCTCTGTCGCCCAGTTGCGCGACGCGCTGGCGCTCATGAAACGCCAGGGTGCGACCATCATACTCGCCGAGCACCGCCTTTACTATCTCGACGGTCTCGCGGATCGCTATCTCCATTTCAAAAACGGCCGCCTACACGCCGTCTTTACCCCCGCGCACATCAGGATTCTTTCTAAGGATGAGCGTGCCAGGAAGGGACTACGCTGCCTGTCACTGGAAGAAGCGATGGGCGAATCCCGGCCCACCGTGTCCGTGTCCTCCGTGTCCGCTGAGCCCGCACTTTCTGATCCCTCTGTGTCCGCTGTGTCGTTCCCGCTCACATTCCCATCACAAACCCTGAGCCCTCCTCCACCGTTACCCTTGGCAAACATGGCATCAGATGATGACGGAACGCGGCCGCTCCACAGCTCTGGCGCGCTCCGCGTAGAGGGGCTGCGCTGTTTCTACAACGGCCGGCAGGCGCTTTCTATCGATCACCTTGCCCTACAACACGGCGAGGTGGTTGCGCTCATTGGCGCCAACGGCGCGGGCAAATCGACGCTTGCGCGGTGCCTCTGTGGAATCAAGGCTCACAAGGGACGGGTGTTCCTTAACGGAAAGCTCCTCAGCGCACGCCAGCGGATCGCCTCAAGCTATCTGGTTATGCAGGACGTTAACCACCAGCTTTTCACCGAGAGCGTGCGCGAGGAACTGCTTCTTTCGGCCCGCAGTCCCACAGGAGCCACGCAGGGCTCAGAAAGCCAAACGGATGCATGGACAGAAGATCGCATAGACAAACTGCTCACACGCCTTGATCTTGCCGCCTGCGCCGATAAGCATCCGGTGGCCCTTTCGGGTGGGCAAAAGCAGCGTGTCGCCGTTGCCTCCGCGTTGGTCGCGCACAAACGTCTGCTGTTTTTTGATGAGCCAACCAGTGGTCTTGATCACACGGGAATGCGCATCCTTTGCGCGCTGATAGGAGAGCTGGAAAGGGATGTGCTGCTGACGGTCATCATCAGCCATGACCTCGAACTTATTTTGGGGTGCTGCACCTCAGTGCTACGTTTGGAGAATGGGGAGGTAGCTGAATACTACCCGCTGGATGAAAGCGGCAGGAAACAACTCTTAGATTGGGGAAACACGATGATGAAGGATAGAATAGATGGACAGGCTCCTTTGGTGTCCAGACACCTCCAAGTTGGCACCAAGACACCCTCTAAAACACCACGGCGCAAGTCCCAAAAGCGGCAGGGATCATCGCGAAAGGATACGGAGGCGGCACAGCAGTCCTCCGGAGGCTTTGGGAGACTACTGCAATTTGCCCTGATGCGCAAGGGGTATGCGCTTGCCTCGGTCATACTCGCGGCGCTCGCAGCCGTCTGTGGCTTCATCCCAGCCGTCGCTATCTACTTGTTGGTAGCTCAACTCGCTGCCCTCTATCCCCATTTCTCAACCGCCGACCCCGCCGCGCTCATGGCCTACGGCTGGCTTGCGCTGGCGGGACTCGCGGGCAACATCATCTTATACTTCGCGGCCCTGTGCTTTTCGCATATCGCGGCCTTTGGCACCATCTACCAGCTAAAAATAGACTTTGCGAGCCATCTTGGTAAGGTTCCACTTGGCTTTTTTATCCAGATGGGCAGCGGGCGGCTGCGCAAGGTGATGGACGATAACATCGAGAAGATAGAAGGTTTCATCGCTCACCAGCTGCCCGACATCGTGGCCGGGGTGACGGCTCCTGTTGTGATGTTTGTTATCCTCCTGGGCATCGATTGGCGCTTTGGCCTTGTATCGCTGCTGGGCATCGCCATAGCTTTTGCCCTGGAGGTAAAAGCATACGGCGGCGCCACGTCACAGCTAATGGCGCAAAAGTATCAGCGCTCTCTGGAGGACATGAGCAACGCGACAGTGGAGTATGTAAGGGGCATATCGGTGGTTAAGGCGTTTCGACAGACCGCCTATTCTTTTACACGACTGCGCGAGACGATACGCGAATACACAAGTTTTGTTATCCCCTACACCCTCAACTGGGAAAATCCCATGTCGGCCTTCATGGCCATTGTTAACAATATCTATATTTTTGTGATACCACTTGGCATATTCCTGGGCGCTGGGGCAACCGACCTGCCAACTTTCGCCTCGCGCTTTCTGTTTTATCTTATATTTGTTCCCTGTATCGCCAGTGTCATGACAAAGCTCATGTATGTATCGACAAACGCCATGCAAATTTCAAGCGGCGTGGAGGCGATGGATCGCATACTCTCCTCCCCGGTTCTGCCTGAGCCTCACCGCCCCGCCGCCCTACCCACAACCCATGACATCGTATTTGAGGACGTGCGCTTTTCCTATGCGCCGGCGTCAAGCAAGCCGGGCACAGGGGCGCCGGACATGCCCGAAACAACAGGCGCGCCGGCGTCAAGCAAGCCGAGCATAGCAAAAACGGTGGCATCAAGCGCGTCAAATGAACAAGAAGGCGACCGGGAAAACAACAGGAAAAACGATGGCGTGGGTGGTGACGGTAATGGTGACGGTGCAGGTAACAGCACAGGTGGTAGCACAGGTGACGGCACTATTTTGCCCTTTATAGAAGCACTTAAAGGGGTCAGTTTTACGGCACGACAAGGCGAGGTGACCGCGCTTGTTGGACCGTCCGGTTCAGGCAAAACAACCATTGCGCACCTTATCTGCCGCTTTTTCGACGTAGACGGCGGCCGTATCCTGCTTGGTGAAAAGGACATTCGCTCCCTCAAAACTGAGCAGCTCATGGATCAGGTGAGCTTTGTGTTTCAGGATGTGTTCCTGTTTCGACAGAGTGTACGCGACAATATCCGCATGGCACGCCTTGGAGCGAGTGATGAGGAAGTTATCGAGGCGGCGCGCGCCGCTCAGTGCCACGAGTTTATCGGGCGTCTGCCGCAGGGCTACGACACGGTGATAGGCGCGGGAGGCGTGCACCTCTCCGGCGGTGAGCGACAGCGTGTTGCGCTTGCGCGCGCCATCATCAAAGACGCGCCTGTGGTTGTTCTTGATGAGGCAACCGCCTTTGCCGACCCAGAAAATGAGTACCTCATCCAACGTGCTTTTGAGCGGCTCATGCGCGGCAAGACCGTTGTTATGATAGCGCACCGTCTTGGAACGGTTACGGGAGCCGACCAGATACTTGTTGTTGAGGGCGGGAGAATAGTTGAACAGGGACGCCATACCCAGTTGCTTAACAACAATGGGCGCTATGCCGGTATGTGGGACGTCTATGAGCGCGCTGCCAGTTGGAGCATGGGCAGGGCGGCTGAGGAAAGGGAGCATGATCATGTCTGAGACGATGTTAGAGAGCATGTCAGAGAACACGTCTGAGAACACGTCTGAGGGTGCCGCACGCCGTTCGCATCCTTCGACCGAAGGTTCAAGCAAAGGGAGTGACCGCGCCTCATCCCAAACCCCTTCACCGGACACCGCCGCCACACCCCCTCCCACGGTTGGCACAGGCGGCCGCCTGCGCCAACCGTGGCTGCAGCGAAGTCTCATGCTCAGTGACAAGGGCTACCGCGATCTGCGCCGCGCGATAGCTGCCTGCACGCTCACCAATTTCTCGCTTATGTTGCCCTTCACGGTGACCATCCTTATCATAGGCGAGGTAACCGGCGCGCTGACAGGTGGAGCGCTTGACATCAACCGGCTTTGGCTGCTTTTTGGCTGTGGCCTGCTTGCAGCAATTATAGTGTTCTTCGCAAACCGAAATGACTACCGCAAAACCTATGTGACCTCCTATCTTGAAACCGAGAACACCCGCATCGCTGTGGCTGAGCGCATTAGGCGCCTGCCTATGAGCGTGTTCAACTCACGTGATCTGACGGATCTGACCACCTCCATCATGGGAGATGTGGCGGTCACCGAACATCTGCTGAGTCATGTGGTTCCCCAGTTGGTGGCCAACGCCATCTCTGTCACCGTCATTTGCATAGTGCTGGCTTTTTTTGACTGGCGTCTTGCCCTGTGCGTCTTTGGTACGCTCCCGCTAGCCTTTGGAGCTGTGGTCATAAGCCGCCGATTTCAGGAAAGCCTTGGCAAACGACAGGTCGCCGCAAAGATGAAGGCGGCAGAGCAGGTACAGGAATATCTTGAAGGCATCAAGGTTATCAAGTCCTGCAACCTTACCGGCTCGCGCTTTAGCACCCTTGACACTGCCTTATTTACCCTCAAACGCCTCGCCATCCGCTTTGAGCTTGTTGTGGGTACCCTCATAACAGGTTCGCAGGCCATCCTGCAGGCGGGCGTGGGGCTCACCGTATTTGTGGGCATCTGGCTTATTGTTAATAAGTATATCGAATTTATGCCGCTTATGATGTTCCTGGTCATGGTCACGCGCATATACGGCCCCATTCTCACCGAACTTACGCTGCTGCCTGAGCTGCTGTACAACAACATTGTTGTCAAGCGCGCGCGCACATTGATGGCCATACCGGTTATGACAGGCTTGGATGAGGGCGACTTTGAGGACTTTACGATACGCTTTGAAAACGTCGATTTTCGGTACCGCTCAGATGCGGAGAAGGCCGTCAACAATGTGACACTGACAATTCCCGCAGGACAGACGACCGCTCTTGTTGGACCATCCGGATCGGGAAAATCCACCCTCTCGCGTCTTATCGCGCGCTTTTGGGACGTTGATACCGGACGTGTAAGCATTGGCAGACGTGATGTTGCCACGCTTGACCCTGAGTACCTTATGGGGTTTGTATCCTTCGTGTTCCAGGACGTTGTCCTGTTTAATGACACGGTGATGAACAATATCCGCATCGGTCGGGCGCATGCCCCGGATGCCGAGGTGCTCGCCGCCGCGCGCGCGGCATGCTGTGACGAGTTTGTTCGCGCGCTACCCGCCGGCTACGACACGCTGCTGGGTGAGAACGGTGCCACACTCTCCGGTGGCGAGCGCCAACGTATTTCCATCGCGCGGGCACTTCTCAAAGACGCCCCCATCGTGCTGTTTGATGAGGCAACCGCCTCACTGGATCCAGAAAACGAGATGGTTATCCAACAGGCCGTCACGCGCCTTATAGAAGGTAAGACGGTTGTTGTCATAGCCCACCGGCTGCAAACCGTTAAGGACTGCCCCAAAATAGCCGTCCTGGATAATGGCAGGCTGGTTGAGGAAGGCACCCACGAGGAGCTTATGTCTAATGCCGCCCTCTACCACCGCCTCTATCACCTTCAGCAGCAGGCGCAGTCCTGGAGTATCCGGCGATAGAGAGCCCTCTAGCCCCCTTCTCGCCACCTCGCCGCTGTACAATTAAGCTGTATCATGTTAGAAGATGTCGCTATGAGTGCCAGTGCGAACGAAATACACTTCTTTGATTTCATCATCAATCTGGTAAACCAGTAACCAGTCAGGCTCAATGTGGCATTATAGGATCTTTGACACCCGATGAGCGCCACCTATGGCAGACGCGGTGGGCCTGCGGATCAGCGGGGCTTTATCCTGCTGGAGTGACGAGAGAAGACGAGGAGGGTGATCTCGGCAGCCAACAGGAGGGCAAACAGCACCGTGTGGGCATTGAGTAAGACAAGGTGCCCGGCAAAGGGTTCAAGAACAAAGAACAGCACGACCGAGGCGACGGCGACCGCTCCAGCCGCGACAAGCGTTGCCCTGTGATAGCGCGGTTTCTCGCGGCGCACAAAAGCCTCGCCAGTAGCAGCCAGCACGCTACCCAGGCCAATGAGCACCAGCATGACGTTTATAAGCGCCCACGTGGCCTCCATGCCATCGGCGCTGGAGGGCCTATCCTTATCGTCGTCGGTACCGCCAAGAGTATCGTCCTTCCCACCAGATCCGCTGTCGTCAGAACGGGCGTCAGAACGGTCGTCAGAGCTGTCGTCAGGTGCCGGCGTAATCGGGGATGGGGCGGGCACCGGTGTCGGAGTGGGCGGCACGGGCACCGGTGTCGGTGTAGGCGGCACGGGCACCGGTGTCGGTGTAGGCGACACACTAACCCAACCGGCGTACAACGTGAGCTTCTGTCCGAGCATCATATCGGTTGTAAAGTTCCAACGCGCAGAAGGCGTACAGGCAGCATCCTTATACCAGCCCGTAAAATGCCAACCGGTGACAGAAGGTGCGGCGGGCTCAGGTACGAGCTCGCCAAATGATACCTGCACAGAAGGCGGAGCACTCCCATGACCATTGGCGTTAAAGTCAACCGTCCACGTGCCAACTTCCCAACCGGCGTACAACGTGAGGGCATGGGCAGGTACCGTGTTGGCAGCGAAGTCCCAGCGCGAGCCCTCAGAGCACAACTCGTCAGTGTACCAGCCAGTAAAGACATACCCGTACTGGCTCGGGGCGGGAGGCTCAACCAGCAGAGAGGCAAAGGAGGCCCGGCGCGCCTCAGGCAAAGAGCCACCCCGCCCGTTGCCATCAAAACTCACCGTTACCTCCACAGGGATCCACTTGGCGTACAGCTTAAGGTCGGCACCAGCTGGCATGGTGTCAGCCGCAAAATCCCATTGCTGTCCCGGCGTACAAGCGGCATCCTTGAACCAGCCGCCAAAACGATATCCCTCCTCGGCCGGCCCGGGCTCAGGTTCATCAAGCCAGGCACCCGGCTCAACCCATACCTCATCGGGGGTGCTTCCGTGTCCGTTGGTATCAAAGCTGGCGAGGTGAGCGGCGCTCGTGTGCCAGGAGGCATACAGGGTGAGGTTGTGCGCAGGCATGGCATCAGTGTCAAAATGCCAGCGCTGCTTTAGGGAAACATCCTTATACCAAAAACCAAACACCCAATCCGACGAATCGGGCGTGGGGACGCGATTGTCGGGAAGAAAAGCGCCATAGGTCACAAGCTCAGGCTCAGGAGCGGTTCCGTGCGCACCTGCCTCATAGCTCACCTCATAGTCTTGTGCCTCCCACTTCGCGAAAAGCACAAGGCGCCCGCCGGGGTCTGGTGGGGTCGTGTCGTTCACAAAATCCCACGCCTGCGTGCCAGAAGCGTCGCGATACCAGCCCGCAACACGCCAACCCGTAGCGGCAACAACCGGCTCAGAGACCCAGGAGCCGGGCACAAGCCACAGCGAGGCGGGGGTCACAAGCTCTGCGGCATCACCGCCAAAATCACCAGATCCCGCATTGAGGTCAAAGGCCACCTCAAAGCTACCCTCCTTGTACCACAGGGCATACAGGCTCAGCTCTGAGGCCGCAGGCACGGTGTCGGTCGCGAAATCCCAGCGCGTATCCGGAGAAAAGCCCCCGTCGCCATACCAGCCGCCAAACACCCAGCCAGGGGCTTGAGGATCGTTTGGTTTAGGAACAAGCGCGCCAGGGCTCAGAGCAATGGATGAGGGGGGAGTGCCGTGATCGCCGGTGGAAAAAGACACCGTGCAGGGTACGGCGCGCCACTTCGCGTAAAGCGTCGTTGTCCCCGTCACCTTATCGGTCGCAAAGTTCCACGCCTGCGTGCCAGAAGCGTCGCGATACCAGCCCTCAAACGCGTAGCCGGCTGCGGCGGGGGTCACGGCGGGGGCGGTCGCACGGGCACCGGGGGCCACCCACTGAGAAGGCGGCACCGGCTCGCTTAAGGCAGCACCTGCAGGCAGATTTGGGTTAAACAGCAGCTTAAAAGAGTCACTTGCGTGCCAGCCGGCATAGAGCACAAGGTTGCCATCCGGCATCGTGTCGGTCGCGAAATCCCAGCGTGTGGAAGGTGTGCAGGCCGCATCGCCATACCAGCCGTCAAACACCTGGCCGGCCACGCTGGGAGCGGGCCACGGCTCGGTGACAAGCGATCCGTACGCAAGGCCAGACTGCGGCGCAGGTGCCGGCAAAGCACCAGGCTGGCCGTTGAGGTCAAAGGTGACCGCGCGGGACACAGGCTCCCACTTGGCATAGATGCTCGCGCCGCCAGCGGGCACGAGGGTGGGAGAAAGTTCGCCGGCAAAGGCCCATTCCTGCCCCGCCGTACAGGCCTTGTCCTTAAACCAGCCGCCAAAGGCCCAACCCTCCGTCACGGGCTCGGGGTTGGGGCGCGAGACGGCAGACGCAGGCACCACCCACTGGGCCGGCACCGCCGTGCCATGGCCGTTCATGTTAAAGGTCACCTGCACAAAACTCTTATCGCGCCAGCCGGCATACAAAGTTAGGTTCTCACCGGGCATGGTGTCGGTAAGAAAACTCCACTTCTGCGTACAGGCCGCGTCGCGATACCAACCAAGAAAGGTGAAGTTTGCCACCAACGGCGCGGGTGAAGGCGCGACAACGGTCGCGCCATAGGCAACCGAAAGCGGCAAAGGTACCGGCGAGGCGGTAGGCTGCCCGTTCAGGTCAAAGGTGACCGTAAAGCTCAAAACCTCCCACTTGGCGTACAGCACAAGGTCGGCCGCTGGCATGGTCTCAACAGCAAAGTCCCACTCCTGGCCTGCCGTGCACGCCTTGTCCTTAAACCAGCCACCAAAGAAAAGACCGGCCGCGCTCGGCGCAGGGTCGGGAGCATGTATTTTCTCGCCGGCGTTCGTGCGCGCCGCAGCCGGGGCGTTTTCAACATCGGTGCGCCCGTTGAGGTCAAAGCTCACCTGGTAGCCTTCAAAGCTCCAGCCGGCGTACAGGACGATGCTATAGGGAGGCACGGTGTCGGATTCAAAGTTCCACGGTGTCGTGGCCTCGGTGTCCTTATACCAGCCAGAAAAGCCGAAGGCGGCCACATCGGGTTCGGGAACGGGCAAGGGAAACTCGATGCTTTCTCCGGGCAGGGCCTCAAGGGGCT
>JAITRZ010000066.1 GCA_031288185.1 Coriobacteriales bacterium | reverse complement strand
AACTCAGCCCAGGTAAGCAGACGGCTTGGCATTACCATCTTAAGCCTGTGCATGCTGGTGCCTCTGCTTATTGGAGTGGTACTTTTGAGTATCAGTTCCTATAGCTAAAGTGAAAGGGACAGGCCCACCAAATGCCACTCGCTCACTTGCAGCAGCAGCCCTACTGTGGCACCGCAGACGCAGGCGAGGGTGCCACAGCAGGTGCCGCGCATCTTACCGGAAAGGTTAAGAGTATGGATACAGAAAAAGGGCCAGAGCCCATAGACACGCAGGCAGGTAGTCAGTGGCAGCTCTCTCTTATGCCGCAGGACCTCATGAAGGCTCTTGTTCTGGGCATTGGGCTATCTGCCTTGGCAATACTGGGTATGGTGATATGCTATGCTACGTCATTATTTGAGAGTTTAAATGGTTGGGGAATGTTCCGCGCTTGGTTTGTTTTAGTAATATTGTGGCCGATCTTGATGCTCTTATGTATAAGCCTGCTGTGTTTCTATACCAGGCGTGAGGTATCTAAAAGCAACGCTCATGCAGATGGAGCGCCCACAAAAAAGGGCAAGCGCATATTGGTAACCTGGGAGGGAATCAAACTTTTTTTCGTGTTTTTAACCATAGGCGTGGCCACCCCCTTGCTTCCTCTTTTTCACTGGTTCAACAGTGAGGCTGCTGGCACGATCTTTGCGCTGGTTGTTGTCATAGTCGCCTCTCTGTGGGCCTTACGGGTGTTTTACTGCCGTGTGGTCAAGACAAAGAGGGCTGGCTATATAACCCTGGCAGCATGAATAGTTGCTGGCAATCTGGCCTATTTTTTGGGATACCTTCTTGCTGGGTTTGGCCCTTACCAATGGTTAAGCAGTGCTTTGAAAAACCTGGCATAGCCTGCTACAAGCTGCTGTAGCCTGCCGCAGGCTGCTGCTGCGGGCTGGTGCTACTGGACTTGCTCCTATATACCTTAAGCCGATGGTCATAATGAGTTATACTGGTAACCCCGCGTTTGCCCGATGGCAAGCACAGGATTGCAAACATTCCCTGCACGACTTTACCCAACCCAGCATATCCAGGGAGAAGTGATGGCGACAGAACCAGATTCAAAAAAACACCAGACCTACCGCCACGCGCTGCTGATGTTTAGCAAGCCGCCAGTACCCGGCCTGGTTAAAACTCGGCTCACTCAGGCGGCGGGCGGTATCTTTTCTGAAGAAGAGGCGGCCGAGCTGTTTCACCGCTCCCTGTTTGATGTGATGGAATTGTGTATTAACGCGGTGGAACAGTTGGAAGCAGAGGATGAAGATGCCGCTGCTGCCGATCCCAGCGCGCCACGCCACGAGTACGGTTTTTTCATCTCAACAACACCGGCTAAGAACCTAGACATCATGCGCGAGCTGTTTACCAAGAGCGGCGAATGGCCACGGGAGTTTACCTATATCCTGGATTCCGGCTCTACGTTTGATGAGCACTTTGATGATGCTTTTAAGCAGGTTTTTGCCGCTGGATACGACAGTGTGCTTAGCGTGGGCGGCGATATTCCCCTACTGCCGTTAAGCCACATCACCAATGGTTTTAGATGGCTCCAGTATTTTTTAACCCACAGCGAAAAGGGCGGTATGGTGCAGGCGCCCTGTCAGGAATGTGGCGTAAGTTTAATTGGCTGGACACGCAACGCACCCATTGACCATCAGGGTGTCTACTACAGCATGACCGGCCGTCCCGCGCTGGATGCCTACGTGCAAAAGTGCTCGGAGCAGGATCTGCCCATGGCCTCACTTAGTCCCGTGGCTGATGTGGACAATGTGCAGGATCTTGCCCATGCCATTTCTCTGGCCCGTAGCGCCCGTTACACGCAAAGGTTTCAGAGTGATTTTTATGTGCCACAGCGCTTTTTGCAATGGGTCGATTGGCGCGGCCTGAAGGTAGGCACCCCTCCCAATGAAGACCGGGATAGCCGTGATGGCATCGACACCTGAGGCGGCTGCCCGCACGATGGGCTCCCGTGCAACTCAATCCGCCCGCACAATCAACCTTGACGCAACTCAGCCCGCTCGCACGGTCTCTGAACCAGTCGCCCCCGCGTCCCTTTTTCCTGAGACCCTGCCTGGTGCGCCAACCGTTTCACCTACGGCTACCCTGCTACACCAGACCCGCGCGCTCTGCCCGGAGTGCCTGAGTGTGTTGCCAGCACCTATCGTCGCGGATGCTCAGGGGCGGGTCTGGATGACGCGCAGCTGTCCGCACCATGGAACAACTGAAACCCTGATCTGGCCCGATGCCGGCCACTACCAGTGGCTGCGATCTCTGGCCTTTGCCAACGTAGCGCCAAAGAGCGACACGGTACGACCTTCCAATCTGCCGTGCCCAACGGGCTGCGGAATTTGTCATCGTCATAAGCGCAAACCGACCCTGGTGGAAATTGAATTAACCCAGCGCTGTAACCTGCGTTGCCCGGTTTGCTTCATGAGCGCTGAAAGCGCGGCCAGTGACGTGCCTTTAGAGCGCTTGGATGATTTTATCGAGGCTATCGCCCGTACGGCCGGCGTGGATACCGGCGTACAGCTAACCGGCGGCGAACCAACCTTGCGCGCTGACCTGCCTGAGATTGTAGCCCGGCTACGAGCACGCGGTTTTTGGGGAGTTGAACTAAACACAAATGGCGTGGTTATTGCGCGTGACCCGGAGTTTTTGCGTGAGCTGGTTAAACAGGGTCTCACCGGGGTCTACTTGCAGTTTGATGGCTTAAGCGGCGGTGTCTATGAGAAAATCCGCGGTCAGGATCTGCTGGCCACCAAGCTGGCGGCTGTAGAGAGTTGTCGCGCGGCCGGTGTGCAGGTTGTCTTGGCTATGACCGTTGTGAGCGGTATCAACGATGGCGAGGTAGGAGCGGTTTTAGACTATGCCGCGCGCAACGCCGATACCGTTTGCGGCCTGGCTTTGCAGCCTGCCTTCACAAGCGGTCGCTTTGATGCCGAGCGCACGGTGCCACTGAACATGGGCGATGTTATCATGATGTTAGAGGCCCAAAGCAACGGCCTGATACAGGCTTCAGACATCTGGCCGCTGGGATGTAGTCATCCACTGTGTGACACCGGCACGTTTCTGGCTTGGCAAGACGGCCGTCTCAAGCCGGTGACCCGCGACCTGACGCGTCAGGAATATCTGCAACTGTATAACCCCAACTCGCCGCAAGGGTCGGTGTTTTTGGACGTTATGGTACGCAAGGGGCTCAACCCTGCCGGTGGTATCTCGCTGGTGATTATGAACTACATGGACGCATATAACGCTGACCTGGAACGACTGGCAGAATGCTCAATGTTTGTGACCATGCCCGATGGTGCCCTGGTGCCCTTTTGTTCCTATCAACTGACGGATTGTCGGGGACAAAGACTCTTTTCTCCCTGGTGCATTCCCGGCGCTGAAAACGGAATCAACTGGGATGAATACCAACACAACGATGGATAGCAACCATCCCTCATGAATACCAACGCAACGATAGATAGCAACCATCCCTCTCCCCCAGCCCTGGAATACCGCATCACCTTTGATGCGCGGCGTTGCGTAGGCTGCGGGCTTTGCGCGGCCTTTTGCCCGGTTGATGTTATCGAGATGCAGCCTGGACAGACGGCGGACGCTCGGCTTGAACCCCAGGCGACGCGTCCTCAACTTTGCTGGGGTTGTGAAACCTGCGCCGGACAGTGCCCACATAATGCCATCAAGGTGACGGTATACGGCGGCCGAGATCGTTTTGAGGGCCGCGCAGTAGCCCAGCCGCTGGACAGCGTGGAGCTGGCCCGCTATCAAAACTGGGCCAGAACCCTTAAAGACATACTGGGTCTGCGCTGGGAACCGGTAGCCATTACCCTGATAGCGGCCGGTCAACCGCTTCCTGACGTGCCGATGCCTGAGGAGCGCCTGCGCTACTGCCAAAGCCTGATGGCGGCCCGTCGCGGTCGCTCACTGCTGATGCCCGCCAACCGCCATGCCTGTCCGGACGGAACCTCAATTTTGGGCCTTACGCCCATGCCCGCCAAGTTGGCCTCCGGTGAACTCTACCTGCTCTTTCACAAATTAGACAACCTCACAGCAGCACAGCGCATGGTTGGTGAGCGCCCCTGCCTGCCGCCGCGCACCATAGATGCCACCCTGGTAACCCCACTGGCAAAGGCCGCTTTGACACCCCAGGTCATTGCCGTGGTAGCTCAGCCAGAACAGGCGATGTGGCTTTTGATGAGCTCGTCTTACTACAGCGGCCACCGCCATGAATTGAACGCTTCAGGCTACAATGCCCAGTGTGTCGAGACCACGCTATTGCCCTACGTTAACAAATGCCTGAATGTCTCATTTGGCTGTTACGGCTGCCGAGCCTCTAGCGATGTCAGCGATGATCTGATGTTTGTGGGTATTCCCTTGGGTGAGATGGAAACGGTCATTGCCGGCCTGCGAGAATTAAACAAAAAGGCGATCCAACAATCGCGAGCCAAGATATACCTGCCGCCTATGGCCTAGGTTGATAAAACAATGTCAGAAAAACGGTCGCCAAAAAAGTCGCCAGAATTGTTACCAGAGATGCCGCGAAAGCCTCAAGCGGCATTGTTTACCGTGCGCAAGGCCCAGGCCAGCGACCTGCCTCATCTACAGTTGCTGCTGCGCCTTGAGCAGATGCCGGTGCTGTCTGATACACAACTGCTGGCCAGCATCGTTGCCGTTAACAGTGAGGATCAACCGGTTGGTGCAGTGCGCATTGTAGATGTGCGCGATACCGTTAATCCGCAGGCATCAGCTTCCTATGTGTATCCGGTTGTCGTGTTTAGGGAATGGCGTGGCTTTGGTGTTGGTCGGGTCTTGCTGGCCGCAGCCTTGCGGGAACACGGTGAATTGCGCCTGGTGGCCTGCCGCGAGTCGCGAGATTTCTATCCCCGATGCGGTTTTGAGCCGATAGCGTGGGACAAGATAGCTGGCACCATCGCTCATGATTGTGAAGCATGCCCCCAGCTTGCGTCCTGCGCGCCCCAGCCCTTTGCCGCTCGACTACGTCAGGGCAAACATCAAGGCGAGCCTGTCATAAAAACAGCATCGGATTAACTGCTACCTGATCCACTTCAACCTGAAAATGCAGGTGATTGCCGGTAGAGGTACCGGTGGTGCCAACAAAAGAAATAGTGTTACCTGCACTAACTGTTTCTCCGGCCCCGACATTAAGGGATACCGCATGCATGTAGATGGTACGGATGCCGTCGCCGTGATTAATGATTACATAATTACCCATTGAGTAGTGGTAACCGGCAGCCGTAACGGTACCACTGGCAGCAGCCAGGATGGGCGTGCCAGATGAAGCAGGAAAATCAGTTCCCAAATGAAAGGCGTTATCAAAAGAACGCCAACCAAACGCACTGGAAATAGAGGTGCGAAAAGGCAAGGGAAATTGCAAACCCAAAGCGCGTACACGAGCCAGCTGCGCGTCACTAACCGCTCCAGCAGAACCTATGCTAACATTGCTGCCCCAGCGCGAAGAAGAAGCAGCAGCAGCTTCGGCGGCTTTACGAGCAGCTTCAGCAGCCAGCTCTTCCTGAACCAGCAGCTCAGCCGCTTCAGTTTTTAGCTGTTCGATCTCACTGGCCAAACTGGCCGCCGTGTTCTCACGCTCTTTTTTAAGCGTTCCAATCTGTTCCTGCTTTTCCTTGGCCACACGCTCCTGTTCTGTAAACTCAATGCGTGCCGCCTCCGCCTCGGCTCGCGCAACTCTGCTTTCCTGAACCAGCTTGGCGTCCTGGTCATTGACGCGATTTATCATGTCAAAGGCGTTGATAAAATCGCTAAATGATTGCGCGCCAAAGAGCACGTCCAAAAACGATCCGGAGCCACTGCGGTACATATACTGTGCGCGTGAACCCAACTGTTGTTGCAGCTCGCTGATGCGCTGGATGGCCGCCTCCTCGCGAGCCCGGGCCTCCAACATGCGCTCTTCAGCCTCCAGGCGCGCCAAGACGGCGTTTTGATAGTCATCGGCCAATTGGTTAAGCTCAGTTTGCAGGGTATCCAGACGGCCTAACGCCTCATCAACCTCCGCCTGCTTTTCTGCGGAGGTTGCTGCTACGGCCGGCACTGGCTCACCGCCCCAGCCAAGCAGCAACACGAGCGCCAGAGTAAAAACTATAAGCGGCAAACGACAGAGGCGGCGCTTGCTTCGTGTCAATTTCATCTGCACCATGTCTCCTTGATGCGGCGGCTGTGCAGGCCAAAGCAGCCCGAGCCGCCCATTTTTTCTGATTGTCTGTCCCCATGATACCATGAATGACAGCTCAGGGTGCATTGCGGCCCGGTCGCACCCTTGTTCCCTTTCACTTTAGCTATAGGAACTGATACTCAAAAGTACCACTCCAATAAGCAGAGGCACCAGCATGCACAGGCTTAAGATGGTAATGCCAAGCCGTCTGCTTACCTGGGCTGAGTT
>JAITRZ010000022.1 GCA_031288185.1 Coriobacteriales bacterium | reverse complement strand
CGGACGATTCCCAGGTTGTAAAGGTCTTTTCCTATCTCCAGTATCGGTTGCCACTGTTCTCCAATACTGCCAGAAGCCTCGGCTATCTTGTCTTCTGTTGAGGCTTGCCCCAGTTGGATCTCAAATTTATCTTCACATTTAGTAATTTTTGCTAGATCCGCCTTTGCGCCAATCAGGTACTTTAAGAGTTCCCCTTTGGCATGTTCGACGTTTTCGCCCTCTTCTTCATCAAGGTCGGTCTCGATGTTCAAGCCTTTCAGCCGAGCCTTCTTGCCGTTGAGATTGCCTCTTTGAGAAAGTATTTCCAAGAGCACCTCTTCGAAATCCACCTCCCTGGTAACCTCATCACTCTTGCTTTCGTAAATGGTTCCAAATGTGAAGTGTAAGAAATCCCGCAATTCTAACTGCAACCTCTGATACAGTTCCGCGAATTTGACTCTAGTGTTGTCGGTATTGATCTCAATGTCGCCCTCAAAAAGAAAATGTCCTCGATACTTGATGATGTGGTGGATTGCCAGATAGTAATGACGCGCGTCAAGCTTCTTTGGCGTGAATGAGGCAGATGCGGGATCCATCAAAAAATCGCGAAGGTGAAATATAGTCGGAAAGTCGTGATAAAAATCCTTATCAGTGTAGTCTGGGTCATTGAAGAGAGAATTGGCTTGTTGTTCGCGTTTGTCCTCACTCCATAAGAAGGAGTCTTTCATGCGCCCAAAAAAGCCAGGGTCTATCGGTTCGATGTAGGGTGAAAAAATCTGTCGCAGGTATTTCAATCGTTCAGCCCGCCGGTAGCATCTCCGACGAGCTATGCGATGCATACGTCTGTTAGCTGAGGTTTCAGCCTGCTCAAAAAGTCGCACTCCCCACGCTCGTTGACCACGAAGCCGGGGAATATGATACTGTTCGTTGGTGACTGTCCAGCCCACCGAAGAAGTGCCGATATCAAGACCCAAGTACCAGATGGTATGCGAATCGCTGTTTCCTGTTTTGAAGGTATCTGATTTGCTATCAGCGAACATTTTTCCGTCCCCATTTCATCTTACCAAGCAAGCGAACCCGTGACTATCAGCAGGTACATCTGATATATCCTTTATCCCTAGCCCTCTACATTCAGTTTATACACTTCTTCTTGGAACAACTGCGTGGCGTCAAGTTCATTGCCTCTCTTGTGATCCAACCGCTTTTAGCCGTTTCTTCAGCCGTCCCATCTTAAAACAACGCACCTATTATATATGAATTTTTTGCTCTCAGTATGCTTGTCCTTTTGTCACCTAGAGCAAGGTCTGGGCATCAGGGAGTGTCGTGATCATTTACCCCCTAGGTGTCGTGCAGGGTTTGTTAGAATGCGTTATCATATCGACAGGTTCAAAGAATCATTAAGCAAAATATCAGAGGTGTCGTGCCAGAGGTGTCGTGCCAGAGGTGTCATGTCAGTGGTGTCATATCGGCGACATCATACAAGTGGTGTCATACGCTAGCGAGGCAGGAGTCGATTTCGTGTATCTGGTTCATGGGTCAGCAAAGAGAATCACCGGCTTACGGGAAGCGCGCAAAGCACGAGAAGTCTCTGTGGCCTTTGTGGCGCGAAAGCATCGCCGCCGGCCCGTGAGAAGCGGACACAAGGCCAGAGCTCTGACCGTCCCTTTTATGCTCGCAAGTTTCTCCCAACTTACGGGAAGCGCGCGCGAAGCTGGAGAGTGCAAAGCCAGAGGCACAAGGCCAGAGGGCGCGTAGCTCTTCCAAAGTTCGTATGCATGGATAGCACCCTCCTACATATTATTGTCCTGGGGCTTGTTGCCGCAGGTGTGACCCTTGCGCTGGCACCCGCTACCAAGTGGCTTAGCAAGCGATTGGGCGCTATTGATTATCCCAGTAAGCGCCGCATCAACACGTATCCGGTGCCGCGCCTTGGAGGGCTTGCGCTGTTTGGCGGCCTACTTGTTGCTCTCATGTTTGAAGCAGCTGGTGAACACCTGTTTGATTGGGAGGGCTTTTTTGGGGTAGGCAGCCTTGCCAGCATACATTACTACGGCGTAATAACCGGCATCGCATTTGTGACAGCAGTGGGAACAGTGGACGATATAAAAAGCCTGCATCCGGGGCTCAAGTTCACAGGACAGATTGTTGGCGCGTGTATCATTGCCTTTTCAGGCGTCCTGCTCTCAGGCATCGGTGATCCTTTCAGCAGCGATTTCATCGAATTTGGCCCGTGGGCTTATCCGCTCACCGTGCTTTATCTTGTCGCTTTTGCCAATATCATCAATCTGATTGACGGTCTTGACGGTCTTGCCGCCGGCGTTGTCAGCATTGCAGCCTTTGGACTGTTTATTATCGCGTTTTCCAAGGGCCGGATGGAAGCCGTGATGCTCTCTGTCATCCTTGTGGGCATCTGTCTGGCCTTTTTGCGTTACAACCGTTATCCGGCTTCACTGTACATGGGTGACTCCGGCGCCTTGATGCTTGGTACCCTGCTGGGCATCATTTCCCTTATCGGTGCCATGCGCTCGCCAACCGTCATCGCCCTAATCATACCCATTGTCTTTGCCGGTATACCCGTCCTTGATACGCTTTTTACCATCATCCGCCGCATCCGGCACGGAAAACCAATCCATCGCTTTGACCTGGAACATTTCCATCATATTCTCCTGAGAAACGGTTTTCATCAGCGCCAGGCAGCCTCAATCGTCTGCCTCTGGACCGGCCTGCTAACAGGCGGGGGCATTCTTATTTCCAATGTTCATGGTATCATGGTGTACGTACTTTTCGTAATCCTTGTTCTCATTTCAGCGTTTTTGATGTGGCGGTTTGGTCTTTTTGATTCAGTTTTGCGCCATCATTATGTTCCGCGCGAGAGGCCGTCGGGCTCCCGTCCTGAGAGTCCTGATTCTCAGGAACTGGATGATTACGTCTCTGGCGATAAGGACAGGTAAAAGGAGGAAAGCGATTGTGAGAGGCAGGGAGCGATTGTGAAGGGAATCGTTCTGGCGGGAGGCGTGGGCACCCGGCTTTACCCGCTGTCGCTGGTTACCTCCAAACAACTTTTGCCGGTATATGACAAGCCGATGATCTATTATCCTCTGAGCGTGCTGATGCTGGCAGGTATTCGTGACATCCTGCTTATCTCCACGCCATATGACCTACCCAACTTCCAACGGCTGTTAGGCGACGGCTCCAACTTTGGTATCAGCCTCAGCTATGCTGAGCAATCCGCGCCCGACGGTCTCGCGCAGGCATTTATCATCGGTGAACATTTTATCAACGGCGAGGGCTGCGCGCTCATCCTGGGCGATAATATCTTCTACGGTAATGGTCTTACCCACTATCTGCACACTGCAGCCTCCCGTAAACAAGGCGCTACCCTCTTTGGCTATTATGTGGATGACCCCCAGCGTTTTGGCATTGTAGAGTTTGATACCGATGGCCGGGTTCTTTCCCTGGAGGAAAAGCCAGAAAATCCTAAATCCAACTACTGCGTCACAGGACTTTATTTCTACGACAAGCGGGTCTGTGAGTTCGCCCGATTGGTCAAGCCGAGCGCACGTGGTGAACTAGAGATAACCGATCTCAACCGGCTCTATCTCAGCGATGGTTCCCTGGAGGTAATAACCCTGGGGCGCGGCTATACCTGGCTCGACACGGGTACTATTGAGACGCTGTATAAGGCAAGCGAGTTTGTCAAGGTAGTTCAGGAACATCAGGGGCTGGTGCTGGCGGCACTGGAAGAGGTAGCCTATATCAACGGATGGGTCACCGATGAAGAACTGCTCAGGGCGGCGCATCATTACGGAAATTCGCTGTATGCTGAACACCTGAACAATGTCGTGGCACATAAGATACTGACAGTTAAGAAGAGATCCAGAGAATGAGGCGTATCCTCATTACCGGCGCACGTGGCCAGTTGGGCAGCGAACTGCGCCATATTCTCCGGACAGGAAGGGCACAGAGAGGATCCCTTCCTGCTAGCTACCGCCATGCCCAGCTTACCTTTACAAATAGCCGCGAGCTTGACATCACCAACGCGCGAGCGATCAAACGTTTTGTTGGCCAAAGTGGTTTCGATCTCATCATCAACTGCGCGGGCTATACGGATGTGGACGGCTGCGAAACCAACCAGGGGCTTGCCTACGCAGTTAACGCGCAAGGGGCGGACAACCTTGCCCAGACTGCGCAGAATATGCAGGCTACATTGGTTCACCTCTCCACCGACTATGTATTTGCTGGCGATGATCCCATACCCCGCGTTGAATCTGACCCTTGCGAACCACAAAGCGTCTACGGAAAAAGTAAACTGCTTGGAGAGCAAGCGGTAAGCCGGGAGTGTACGCGGCATTTCATCGTGCGCACGGCGTGGCTCTATGGCCTTACGGGCAAAAACTTTGTTAAGGCGATATTGGGACGGGCCCGATCTTCTGAAGAGATAAAAGTAGTGCATGACCAGCACGGCAGCCCTACCGCCGCCAACGACCTGGCCTACGAGCTTCTCAGGCTGGCGCTTGAGAAAGACTACGGCATCTATCACTGTACAAACGATGGCGCCTGTACCTGGTTCGATTTTGCTGTAGAAATTATCAAAAAGGCCGGCATATCTTGCAAGGTGATACCGTGTTTAACCACCGAGTTTCCGCGCCCGGCCAGGCGCCCAACCTATTCAGTGCTTAACAATGCCCGTCTCAGGGCCACCATTGGCGACGCCATGCGTCCCTGGCAAGACGCGCTCGCAGAGCATCTTGTCCTTCTGGAGGACGCCTCGCAAGAGGGGGCGCAAAAGGGAGGCTTCCGCCAGGGGCGTGAGACCAACACCGGCCAGGAAGCCCCACAAGAGGATATGCCAGAGACAGGCGCTCGCCCGTGAAAACCTATCTTGTTACCGGTGGAGCGGGCTTCATCGGCTCCAATTACGTTCTCAGGCTCCTTCAAAAGAACGCTGATATTCTTGTTCTTAACATTGACAAGCTCACGTACGCTGGCAACCTGGCTAATCTTGCCCCTGTAGAGGGCGACAGACGCCATCGCTTCATCCAGGCGGACATCGGTGACCGCGAACGCATCGGACGGCTTTTTGCGAAACATCCGATAGACTATGTGGTTAACTTCGCCGCCGAAAGCCATGTGGATAGGAGCATTGTTGATCCGCAGGTTTTTGTGCAGACCAATGTGCTTGGAACCGTCAATCTGTTGCAGTGTGCAAGGCAGGCGTGGCATGAGGGCGAGGATGAGACGGGCACCGATCACTACCAACCAGGCGTCAGGTTTCTTCAGGTCTCCACTGACGAGGTCTATGGCTCGTTGGGCCCGGAGGGCTTTTTCACTGAACAAACCCCGCTTAACGCGCATAGTCCCTATTCAGCCAGCAAGGCTGCGGCCGACCTGCTGGTCACCGCCTTTAGCGACACCTACGGGCTACCAGTCAATATCACGCGCTGTTCCAATAACTACGGACCTTTTCAGTTTCCTGAAAAGCTCATTCCTCTTATGCTCAACAACGCATTGCACCACAAGCCACTACCGGTATACGGCGATGGACAACAGGTGCGCGACTGGCTCTATGTGGAGGATCATTGCGCGGCGCTCGACCTCGTGTTAGAGCGCGGTGTCCCCGGCGAAATCTACAACATTGGCGGACACAATGAGCAAGTAAATATCCAGATTGTTACGCAAATTATCGACTATGTGCACCGCCATATCGATAACCAGGTCAACGCCCAACTTATTCGCCACGTCAAGGATCGTAAAGGACATGACCGACGCTACGGTATCGACCCTACAAAGATAAAGGCGGCTCTGGGCTGGCAGCCGCAAACCACCTTTGAGGACGGCATCGTTAAAACCCTCGCGTGGTATCGGGACAACCAGGACTGGGTGGCCAACGTGACCTCCGGAGCCTACCGTGACTACTATGAACGGATGTACGGAGGCCGCTGATGCGAACGCCCATCTCTGTGGCCCTGGCAACCAGGAACGGCAGCGCCTATCTTACCGCTCAGGTAGCATCCATCCTTGCCCAACTGCGCGAGGGCGATGAGCTTATCATCTCGGTTGATCCCTCAAATGACGGCACCCGCGAGCTGGCCGATCACCTGGCCGCAAACGCGCCCGCTGTCCACGTTATCGATGGGCCGGGACAGGGTGTCGCCAAAAACTTTGAGCGCGCGCTGGATGCCACGCGTAACCCACATCTCTTTTTGAGTGACCACGATGATGTGTGGATGCCGGGAAAGGTGGACGAGGCACAAAAAACCTTTGCACAAAGCGGCGCCTTGCTCATAGTCCACGACGCGCAACTGGTCGATCAGGATCTTCGCGTGATTGCTCCCTCATACTTTCGCCAGCGCGGAAGCGGGCCCGGTTTCTTGAAAAACCTGCTAAAGAACAGCTATGTGGGCGCCTGCATGGCCTTTACCAGCAACCTCAAAGACCTCGCGCTGCCCTTCCCGTCAAACATTCCCATGCACGACCAGTGGCTGGGCCTGCTGGCTGAGCGGTATGGCGACGTCTATTTTCTGGACAAGCCGCTTGTGCGGTATCGTCGCCACAAAGGAAACGCTACCTCAGATACCCACGCATCGCTTGGGCAAATGTTCATCTGGCGCAAAGACCTAATACAGGCACTGTACCAACACGAAAGGAAACTCGATGGGCAAATTCAGCTTCATCCCAACGGCCATACCCGACGTGCTGATGATTGAGCCAACGGTCTTTGGCGACGCGCGCGGCTACTTCATGGAAACCTATAACGAGCAGGATTTTGGGGCGGGCGGAATCACGGCAGCCTTTGTGCAGGACAACCAATCAAGTTCGCAGAAGGGGGTGCTGCGCGGATTACACTTTCAAAGACGCTATCCTCAGGCCAAGCTCGTGCGCGTACTCAGTGGCGAGGTCTTTGACGTGGCGGTGGACATCAGACCGAAAAGCCCCAGTTTTGGATACTGGACCGGGGTTACGCTCACCGCGCGCAACAGGCGGCAACTCTACCTCCCGCGTGGCCTGGCACATGGTTTCCTGGTGTTGAGCGACAGCGCCGAGTTTCTCTATAAATGTGACGAGTTCTATCATCCGGAAGATGAAGGTGCCCTGCGCTGGGACGATCCTACCGTTGGTATCATGTGGCCCCTGCCTACCGGCGCTATGCCTGTGCTGTCCGAGAAGGATAGAAATAGCAAAAGTTTTAAGCAGTTTTTAGATGAGACCACACAAGGAGACGGCGGCATGCGGTCGTATCGTTGACGCGCGTTTCTCTGGCACAGTTCTCCAGCATGTTTCTCTGGCGACAAGACAGTGATTTCGCCCGGCGCGCATAGGCAAGCACACAGGTGTAAGACCCCAGAACGGCGTAAAGCCCCAGAAAGGTTATAATCGTCATCATGGAACTGACCATCAGGAGTATACTGGTGATCGCGGGTACGGCTGTGACCGCAACCTGTCTTATCGCCTTTGTGATCCTCATCCCCCAAATAAAGCGCTATCTGCCTGCCTTTTTGCAGTACCGTTCACTGCTTTTTAATCTGGTATCAAAGGATATAAAAATCAAATATCGCCGCTCGGTTCTGGGCCTGCTCTGGAGTGTTTTGCAACCGTTGTTCATCATGCTCATTGTCAGCGCGGTGTTTTCACATATCCTGCGCGTGGGCGTGGAAAACTATCCCGCGTTTTATATCACCGGTATCCTCATCTTCAGTTTTATCATTGAATCAACCAGTCTGTCATTAAACTCTATCAGCGGGTCTGCTTCTCTGCTTAAGAAGGTGTATATTCCCAAATACCTGTTTCCTTTGGAGAAGTGTCTCTTTGCCTGCGTCAACATGCTCTTTTCGCTTATAGCGGTGGTTTTTGTATACCTTATCTTAGGTACGCCGCTGCATCTTACTGGCCTGCTGTTGCCCATCCCGATGTTTTATGCGGCGGTTTTTAGCGTTGGTTTGGGCCTTGTCCTGAGCGCGGCCGTGATGTTTTTTAGGGATGTGTCCCACCTCTACGCCATCTGGACCACTGCCTGGATGTACCTAACCCCTGTGCTGTATCCCCTGGATATTCTTCCGGGCTTTATGCAGGCCATACTCAGTTTTAACCCGCTGGTATATTATGTGGGATATGCGCGTGATGTCATGTTATATGGAGTGGTACCCGATTTTGGCACAAATATGATATGTATAGGTTTCGCATTGGTTTCCCTCATTGTTGGCATAGCGGTTTTTAAGAAAACCCAGGACGACTTCATCCTTCATATGTAGGTGAGTATGGATACGATAATAACCGTTAAACAGGCAACCATGAGATTTAAGGTCTCCAAGGACAAGGTAGACAGCTTAAAGGAGTATGTGATACGCCTGTCCAAACGCCAGTTGTACTTTGAGGAGTTTGTGGCCCTGGATAAGGTTGATCTGAAGGTCAAACGCGGCGATATCCTGGGTATTGTTGGACTTAACGGCAGTGGCAAGTCTACCTTGCTCAAGCTTATCTCTGGAATCATGCGGCCCACAGAAGGCAGTGTGCAGCGTATTGGCACCATCTCTCCCCTGATCGAACTGGGCGCGGGGTTTAATGTTGATCTTACCGCGCGCGAAAACGTATTTCTCAATGGGGCTGTTCTTGGCTTTACCCGGCGCCAGATGCTTGAGCGTTATGACCGCATCATCGACTTTGCTGAACTAGAAGACTTTCAGGATATCCCCATAAAAAACTTTTCTTCAGGCATGACTGCCCGATTGGGATTTTCCATAGCAACCACCATTAATCCAGAAATATTGATAATTGATGAGATATTGAGCGTGGGCGACTTTAAGTTTAGGCAAAAGAGCGAGCAGCGTATTCAGGAACTGATGCAAAGCGGTTCAACGGTGCTTCTTGTCTCACACAGCATCGCCCAGATAAAGAAACTCTGCAAACGGGCCATTTGGCTGGACAAAGGTAAAAAAATCATGGATGGTGAGGTGCTGGAGGTTTGTGACGCTTATGAGGCTGGCGCATGAAAGCTGCGGCGCAACCAAAGCGGCGCAAGCATCGCATCATCAGTGTGAACAACGTGGTGCGTTTCTTTGAGAGTGTGCACACCTTTGGCCTTACGGTTACCATACGTCGTGTTCTTAGCAGGCTTGGGTTGCGCAGGCCACAGCCCTTTGACGCTGGCTTTGTGCTTAGTCAAGCTATCTTTGAGCAACAGCGTTCCCACCTCTTTGGCACCCAGCATACCTTTAGCCTCCTTGTCCCCCTCTACAACACCCCCCTTGAGTTTCTCAGACCCATGATAGAGTCGGTGCAGCACCAGAGCTACGCACACTGGGAACTTTGCCTCGCCGATGCCAGTGATGATACCCATGCTGAAACAGGCGCCTGGTGCCGGCAGTGCGCGAAGGTGGACGAGCGCATCAAATACCGGAAACTCGACCGTAACAAGGGAATCGCCGCCAATACCAATAGGTGCCTTGAGCTCGCGAGTGGAGATTATCTTGCCTTGATTGACCACGACGACCTGCTACATCCTTCAGCTCTCTATTGGGTTGCCAAAGCGATTGATGAGCTGGGTGCCGACATGCTCTACACCGACGAAATCCTATTTGACAAGACGTTTGCAGACGCGCACTCTCCCCATTTTAAGCCGGCATTTTCGCCGGACACTCTAAGAAGTTATAACTACATCACCCACTTTTTGGTGTTCAGCCAAGACCTACAACAAAAGGTGGGTCTGTTTCGTAGTGAATGTGACGGCTCTCAAGATTACGATATGACGTTGCGCCTAAGCGAAAAGGCCCGCTGCATCACACACATACCCAGGGTGCTCTACTATTGGAGACGGCATGGGGATTCATATTCCCAGGCGACACGGCTGTTGCTAAGATGTATCAACAGTGCCAAACGCGCGTTGAGCGACCACTTGAAACGCGTTAAACTTTCTGGCAGTATTGGGGACGCTTTGCTGCCAACGACCTATCGCGTCAGGTATGAACTGACCACAAGGCCGCTTATTTCCATCATCATACCCAACAAGGACCACGTCAGAGACTTAAGACGGTGCCTGAAGTCTCTGATGGTCAAAACTACCTATCGTCATTTTGAGCTGCTGATTGTTGAAAACAATAGTGAGGACAACGCGACCTTTGCCTTTTATAGGTCATTGACAGAGCAGATTAAGGAATGGTGCCCTGCAGGCGACAGCGCCGCACGGGAGGCAACGGCACCAGAAGCAGCACGGGAGGCGACGACACCAGAAACCAAGTGTAAGCTGGCGACACCAGAGGCCGCACGCGAGCCAGAGGCCACACGCGAGCTGGCAACACCGGAGGTGCACATCCTCACCTACCCCGGCGCATTCAACTTTTCTGCCATCAACAACAGGGCGGTACAACACGCAAAGGGAGAAGTGCTGCTGTTTCTCAACAACGATACTGAAATAATTACTCCTGACTGGCTTGAAGAGATGCTGATGTTTGCCCAACGCGCGGACGTAGCGGCTGTGGGCGCGCGGCTGCTGTTTCCTGATGACACCGTACAACACGCGGGCCTTATCGTGGGTATCGGCGGTATGGCCGGCCATGCCCATAAAGGATTTGAGGGGAATGCCCCTGGCTATGTACACCGCCTGCAGGTAGCGCAAAACCTGTCGGCCGTGACGGGTGCCTGCCTGATGGTGCGCGCAGACGTGTTTAGAGAGGTCGGCGGTTTTGATGAGAATCTGGCGGTTGCCTTAAACGACGTAGACCTCTGCATGAAATTTCGTGCCGTGGGCTATCTCAATGTCTATACGCCCTTCGCAGAACTGTATCATCATGAGTCTAAGTCCCGAGGCTATGAGGATACGCCCCAGAAGCTCAAGCGCTTCCAGGACGAGACACGAGCCTTTCAAGAGCGCTGGCACAGAGAACTTGAGGCGGGTGATCCCTATTACAGCCCCTGGTTGAGCCTGGAGCGCCAGGACTTCGCGCTACGGATACATGATCTCAATGAAAGCCCGGCGCATCAACGCGAGGCTTTGTCCCGCACATTATTCCGGTGTCAACCCTCCCGGCCCCGCCCGCCCTATCCCTTCTCAGAAGATACAGACTGATCCGGGGTAGCAACCGTCTTGTGTGGGGCGATTGTAGCGTTCAGTTGGGAGGAGGGGGCACAGACTGATGGGGGGTAGCAATCTTCTTATGCGAAAGCTCAGGATTATTTTGTGCCTGTTCCAAAAGCGCCAGACGTTGTGTGAGATCGGTTATCTGCTGGTTGGACTGAGAGAGTTTGAGCGTGACGGAAAACAATTTGACAAACAGCAGAAAGATAATTACAACAAATATAAAATTAGCGGCTGATTCAAATCCCAGGACAAGGGCGATCCCCACCACAAAGTCAGGAATAACACTGGCGATAAACAGCAGAATACTCACGAGTATCCAGTAGATGGCGTAGTCTATCTGTAGCCGTTTCCTGCGTATTTGAACCATGAAGAAGATCAGCGTTAGCAGCGATCCCAGGATAAGAATGATTCTCAGCGGCAGTGACATATACCCTACCAATCAATCGGTTGTGGACTCAAGCGGTAAACGCCAGGGGGCTTCTAGCTCCCTGGCCAACTGGGCCAGCCACTCACAGAGTAAGAGGCCTCTTGCCTAATGCGCCGACAAAGAACTCAGCTCGCCTTTGCGAAAGAATTGTATCAACAAAATAGATATAACCATCCTCAGCATATATTTTAGGGAGGCAAACGGGCCCAGGTAGCTTACGCCAGCAGCACGTCTGTTCATGACCATGGGCACCTCTGTCACACGCGCTCCCAGGCGCATCAGATAGCTGATGGTGTCCGGTTCAGGAGTCATGTTCGTCTGGGTCGCAAAGAGTTCGATTATGCGTCGTCCCCAGGCGCGATAGCCACTGGTTGGATCAGTAAGCCTGCGCGCAGTGGTCACACGAATCGCATAAGCGATGAGGGCACTGCCAAACATCCGCAGGGTAGGTGGTTTTGACCTGCCAAGGAAGCGACTACCACAGACGATGTCATGTCCGTTTGCAAGGGCTTTGATCATCAGGCTTAGATATTCAGGTCGGTGTTGCCCATCGGCATCAAACTGTACGGCGGCCGTGTAACCGTAGCGCCAGGCGTAGCGCATACCGGCGCCCACCGCGCCGCTCAGGCCAAGATTACAGGCGAGATCAAGCAGTGGGAAGTTGGCCTGACGGCAAAGCCGGGCGGTTGTATCGGTACTGCCATCATTAACAACAATAAAATCCACGTCTGGACAGCACGAGATAAGGTCGGAAACGGTGGTGGTGATACTCTCAGCTTCATTGTGTGCTGGTATGATGACCAGAACCTTCTCGGACAAAAAAATGTCCGCGTCCCCCTTTCTGTCAGCGGTCGCTTGAGGACGTATCATGTCGGGACACCTTTCATCTTGAGCCTGCGGGTAAGCACGCAGGTAAAAATGATCAAAACGGGAATCTGAGACAGCACAAAGGCCACGCAGGCCCCTGAAAGCCCCTGGTTCATAATAGCCAGTGTGGTAATGAAAAGTGTCGCGGCCACGCCCACACTATAGGCCAACAGAATGCCTGTCTGCCTGCGCATGACAACCAACACGCTGTGGAGCAGTTGGTTAAGGGCAAACAACCCGCCGCCAACTATCAGCAATGATGCCTGCAATGAAAGACCGGAAAGATCCACCGCATAAAGCACACCCAAAAACATGATACCAAGGGTTGGCATCAACAGAGCGGCGGCAATGGTAAGCAGGACGATGGCCAGCGCCAGTTTTGCCAGGAGAAACCAGAGATTTCTTTGGGCAGCGCTGCGCAAAGCCAGCGCAATATCATTGAGGGCAGGTTTGAAAATAAACTGGCTGACCAAATGTATGACAAGGGCGGGCAAGACAATCATGCTAAAATACCCTTGGGCTGTGTCATCTAAAAGCCAGTCGATACCATAGCGCGACGCATTAAAGAGCAACACTTCAAGAAATGAAGAAATAAACAGGGGGAAACAGCTTTTAAGAACAGCACTTATTTTTGTTACGTCAATATGCCGAGGGGCTCTGTCAGAGGGTTTTATGCGAAAAACACCCCAGACAGCAATACTGATAACACTGGCAACAAGGGCCGCAACCAGCGAAAGCGCCGCGTCGTGGGTTAGAAACTGCACCAGGGTAAATGCTACCAGCGCAAACAGCGCGCGAAAAAAGAGCGCCTGTCCTGAAAGATCGAGGCGATTTTCCTGGAAGAAAAACCCCTGATACAGATCACCCAGGGCATGAAGAAGAAAAAAGGCGGTGAGCAAAAGGGTGAGCAATCTCTTCTCGGGCTCAGACATGCCCCAGACCACAATAACCACACACACAAGCATCATCAGCAGGCAGGTGCCTATGCGAGTCCAGAAATAGTCAGAAAACGTATACTGCTTCTGATAATCGGTCATCTGAAAGAGGCTGACCCCAAAAACACCGATGTTAAAGAGCAACTGAGCGAAAGCAAGGGCAATGCCAAAGCAACCCACCGTAGCAACACTTGAGGTTCTACTAACCACAACAATCATCATAAGCGTGTTAGCGGCAAACAGGGTACTTCCAAGCGCGTTCCAGATTACGCCCCTTCTTCTTTGCCGCGCCTCGACTACCAGCGTCTGAGTAACAGCGCCGCCTTTGGACAGGCCCTGGCGCGTCGCGCGCGCCTTAAGGGCATCCAGCAGCGGACGTGCGCGAGGGACTCTCTCTGGCCCCAGCTGTGCGCGAGGGACTCTCTCTGGCCCCGGCCGCACGGATGGCGGCTTCATCGGTTTTGGCTTCACCTGAAAACCTTTTTTAACCGAAACCGGATATAGGCGCTGCCAGCCTTTGCCACACGCGTAAACTCAGCCCAACTGAGATTGGCAAGAAAGGTTCTAACAATATAGGTAAATGAAAAATAGTATCTGCTCATCAGGCGATCCCTGAGCTTTTCGATCTCTGCGGCACGCGCGTACGGGTAATCAAGCAGGCAGTTTAGGTAGCCGCCCTCATTGAGCCACTGCGCGTAGTCCTCAGTGCGCAGATACCCTTCATCCTTTGCCCATTGATAAAAGGTGGTGCCAGGAAAGGGAACGGCCTGCTGAAAAAAGACCTCGTCGGCACGGGTCTTTTGCGCAAATCTAAACGTATCTTCTATGGTCTGGAGATTATCGCCCGTAAGCCCTATCATAAAACAACCAAAAACCTTTAGTCCAAGCCGTTTGGTGGCGTGGGAAAACGCGAGTGAGTCCTCCAGCTGTATCCCTTTTCGCGTCGCGTCAAGTACCTGTTGATTGCCTGATTCATAGCCAACAACAAGCAATCTGCACCCGGCCGCCTTCATCTTCTGCATGACCTCATAGGGCAGGTCGGCCCGCGTGTTGCAAGACCAGGTAATCGACAGATCCCGCTCTAGTATCTCGTCACAGATGGCAACAACGCGCTTCTTATCGACTGTAAAAGTGTCATCTTCAATAAATATTTCACGGACAGCGGGCAGGTGCTTGTGGATGTATTCAAGTTCATCAACAAAATTCTTGACACTGCGCTTGCGAAAACGATGCCCGCTCATTGATTGAGGATAGGAGCAAAAGTTGCAGTGAAAGGGGCACCCGCGAGCGCTAAACACCTGAACCATGGGTTTTTGAGCAAAGGCGTAGCAGTAGTCATTACTATCTAAAAACCGCTCATAGACCTGGGAAACAAAGGGCAGGCTGTCCATATCCTGAAGCCAGGGACGATCACCCGTTTGTTGGACGCACCCTTGTTCATCGCGATACGTAATGCCCTCAACTGCGCCAGGATTTTCCCAGTTTTTAACGATGTCGCCGATGGTAAAGTCATATTCCTGTCGCGCAATCACATCTATCGCCAGACATTCCTCCAACACCTGGCGCGAGAGTACCGTAGCGTGAGTTCCACCAACAATAAGCCTGATGGAGGGGCATTGAGATTTGATGCGGGTGAGTACCTGATAGTCATGGATGAGCGTGGGCGTGGTTATCTCAACCATCAGATACTGTGGAACTTCCCTCTTTATCAGTTCTATGGTTGCGTCTACTGACAGTTTTTTGGTGACACAATCTACCAGATTGACTTCATGCCCCTGTTCCATGCAGACACCAGCCGCATAACAAAGCCAGTAGGGATAGTACAGTGTGCCACTTTTGGTTTTCTCAGGCCAGCGACTAGCTCGACTGATGGCGAAGTCATAGGGAAGGTTGAGAAAGAGGATCCTGGCTCTCATTTCAGGTACCTGTGTTTCTTTCAGACGTTTGGTCGCACCAAAGATGTTGTATGGCTGTTCAGCGCGCACAAGGCGCGGGGGAAAGTCCCGTGCTCGTAATCTTATCACAAGCGGCCGCCGTAGCAGCCCTTCGGCGGCCTGTCCAAGCCGCGCCATTGGTTAACCACGCCGGTGGTTAAGGCCAGGGTGACGCAAACGACAGGACTCCGTGCGGCCTTTTTGCGCGACTTGACGATGGCCTTTTCGCGCGACCTAACTGAGCTCTTCTGGACGGCCTTTTGCACGATCTAACAATCACCAGTATCCCCTGAGCCAACCATAGCGGGCGCTGAGGCGCAAAAACCAGACGAGGAATGTCGCCAGGCGCAGCTTATAACACAGCCGCGCCGCAAACAGCTTAAAAGTGCGGCCTCGGTGCCTCAGTACCGTAGCCAGCGAGCAGAGATCGCTGGTGGCGTATAAGGGAAAATCCCTTTTTAGCACCTTACGTGTCTGTCTAATCATGCGGGGAAGCGACTGGTCCTCTGTGGTCGCAAGGCGCAGGGGAAAGGACAGGCCCAGATGCACAAACGCGCTTATGTCACAAACCGCGAGCAGGTCTTGGTTATTGGTTGTGCGCACTATATGGTTTTTCAACTCCAGCAGTCCCAAGCGCAGTTGGTCAAAATCTGCCCCCGTTACCCCAGACATCAGGGAGGCATCCTGAACGTAGTAGTGGTACAGCGGTTGGTCAACAAAGGAGACACGTGTAACCTGTTGACACAGGAGAAGCTGAAGCAGCAGATCTTCACCAACGCGCGGAAAGGTAAAGTTAAGGATGGCTTGGGTGATGAGCCGGGCCTTAAAAAGTTTATTCCAAACAGCAGTATTGAGAGCCAGCAACAGCGCGGGATCCTGGGCAAGCACCAAGGATTTTGAGGCAAAGCCAAGCATCTCTTCCCTGGGTCGTTGGCCGCCGGCGACGTTGATGCGTTCAAACCCACAAACGGCCATCTCAGCTGAAGCCGCAAGCAGGCTATCGAGCAACAGCGCGTACATCCTTCTATCCGGCCTGTCGCCGCTGTCACAAAATCCGACATAATCCCCCTGCACCCTGGTAAGTCCTTCCAGGCGAGCCTTGCCAACCCCCTGATTCTTGGTATGAACAACCACCATATCAGGGTTTTGGGCGGCATACGCATCAAGGATTCTTCCGCTGGCGTCTGTTGAGCCGTCGTCAATCGCGATAATCTGGAGCCTTACCCCCTCCTGTGACACCAGGGCGTCAAGGCATGTGCCAAGGGAACCTTCGGCATTGTAGACCGGCACAATAACGCTGATGAACGCACCCATACCTCCAACCATACAAGCCGGGGACATGCGCTAGATAACCGACAGGAAGGTGAAAAACACCTCCATGCCATTCAGGCAGCAAAACAGGTAGAGGCTTGTATAACTGAGGTCTTTGTTAGGCCGGATGAGACCGGAGATGGCAAGCGCCAGCAGGGGAAGCAGGGGGATGAAGTAGCGTCCCTGTATGCCCATAAGAAGTGTGGCACCAACGGTGGTCCAGCTCACCGATGCTAAAAGCACCAGTACATAGATGGCAGAGGCCAGGGCCAGCGTGATCAGGCGCGTGCTCGCACGCATGGTTGGGAGGGCTTTATCCGCCCTGCTGCCCGCATTGCTGTCATTGCCCGCGTTACTGCTACGGCCCGCGCTGCCCTCGTTGCCGTTGCTGCCCGTGTTTAAGACAAGCAGAACAAATACAAGGTAGGACGTCCAGGTTGGCAATCTGCTGCTAAAAGTAAAGCCTGAGTTGGTATCGATGATAAGGCCGATATGCTCAAAAAAAGAACGGCCCAAAACCCTGAGCGCGCTGGTGGGGTGCGCAAAAAGGGATTTGAGTGTATAGGCATCTGGGTAATAGGAGTCAAGGCTGGTATCGGCCGTTGCGCCAGCCACCGTTGTGGTTGTCTGGTGCAGGGAAAAAAGTCCAATGGAGCACAGCCCCAGTATAAGCATACCCAGACACCAGAATATTCGAAAATGCGGCCTGGGCCATTTGTTCCCCGGAATGATGAGCGGCAGAAACACCAAAGGAAAGTAGACAAATTTCAAGGGGGCCAGGAGCGTACCGATGATAGCCAACAGGACAATGTCGCGCGCGCGAACACGTTTTGATTCATAGGCTAGACGCAACACAAAGGCGATCAGGAAAAAACTCAGGACATTGATGGTAGTGTCATAGGAAAAAGTACCGGCAGAAGACAGGATAAAGGGAATCAGACCCAGCAGAGCCATAAGGGTCTTGAAGCGCTGAGGAGCAATTTTGATGGTTAGATACATCATGAGAACAAAGAAGGCCAGCGAAAACAGCTTGCCCAGATACAGGGTGGGTACCTTGCCCCAGTGCAGCAGATGCGCGATGGTTACGCCAAGGGCAGAAGGGATGTACTGATAGAACACGCCTGTGTCATCAACAGCCAGAGTGGTTGTCTGGCCAGGATTCTGCTCAAGCGTAAAGAAGTGCTCGACCATAAGCCGGTAATCATCGACACTGGTTTTATGGTAGCTAAATGCCCCAGGGCTTAAGGCGGCGTTGTTGGCATCCTCAGCGCGGCCAGTCCAGGTAAGCTGGCCATCCTCATTAACGCCATGCTCCGCTCCCAGAGCGACATCAGAGTAATAGATTGCCAAATAGGCGTGGTCGTTTTCATCAAACCAGGTATAGGGGGTTCTCACCAACATAAGAAGGAGCCCAAAAACCGTGGCTGCAATAAGAAAGACAAGCTCCTGTCGCATCTTCCTCACAACAATGAGATACCAGAGCGCCGGAACCGCGATGGTGAAGGGTATGAAGATGATAAGGAACAGGCCCAAAAAAGAGAAGCCGCCGGTAAGGGCATAGTCCTGTACACTGCGCAGGGCAACAACATCGATGCCCAGGCAGATACAAACAAGCCCAGCAACGATAAGGGGGTTCCTGTGTGTGTGTGCCCAGCCTAAAAATGCGTTACTATTAGACAATTTTAGGCCGCCTACCAGCAGGAGTCCGCTGCGCGGGTGAGGTATGAGGCAGGGTATGGGTCATCCACTCATCCACCAGCGCGCCACTCCTTTCCTTGCCCGTTTTTGGCTATTGTGCTCAATGGATAGCATGGAGCATTGTACGAAAGCATAGGCATCGCGGCTATGGCTATGCAGGTCAGATGCCCACACGTGTCCGCCACCGGCACTGCATAGAAAGCCGCGCCAACAATAATCATCGCCTCAGATACCCACACGGCCACTGCCGGCACCAAAACGCGGCCGCCATCTGTAAGGCGGAGGTGTCCCTTATCAACTAACACCCACTAAAACCGCTGACCTACCGCACGATTTGCTAAAATCACTATAATGGTTCTGTTGAGAACCGTAGCAGTTTTCCACGCGGTTTTTCGATGGCGACCGCGTGGCCTAAACAGCAGCATGCAGTGGGCAGGGCTTTTGCGCTCTGGCTTGGGAAGGATGCTTTTGTGACAGAACAGAAAACGCCCCGGCAGTATGCGGGCACACACAAAAAAGGCGCACAAACAGCTGCTAGGCAGCAAATGGCCCGTTATGCGCAGGAAAAGGGATACGGCGCGTCTGGGCAGGTACCGCCTAAACGCGCACGCACCAGGGCTCTTGCGATAGGCGGCGCAGTCGCCGTGGTGCTTATTGCTGTCTCAGCAGTGGCGTTGGCGCTCACCCAATCCGCACCTGAGCCTACGCCTGAACCTGAGGAGCCCCTGGTGGTTGTGGACACACCAACACCGCCACCCGCGCCTACCAGCTGGACCTTTCCCCTAACCGGGATAACCACCACAGACGAAGCGGCCACCCTGCGCCGTGCCCTGTCCGTCAAGATAGAAAATACGCCTGATGCCCGTCCCCAAACCGGCATTTCACAGGCTGATGTCATCTATGAAACGGTTGCTGAGGGCGGTATCACACGTTTTAATTGCCTGTTTCAAAGCCGGGTACCCGATGAGGTAGGGCCGGTACGAAGCGCCCGTTTGTCTGACCTTGTTATTGTGCCCGCCTACGACGCGCTCTTCTTCTTTAGCGGTGCCAATCCCATTATTATTGACCAGATAGCAGCTGTGGGCTTGCCCACCATGTCTCACAGCGCGGCATCAAGCCTCTACTATCGGGTTGATTATCGCGTGGCACCGCATAACCTGTACCTGAACCTGTCGGGTGCCTGGAACCTGGCCTCAGAGATGGGCTTTGCGACAACCACGGAGAGCCCGCGAGCTCTTGAATTTTCTCCCGATTACGCAGAGGGTGAAGCGGGCCAGAGCGCAAGCGCCCAGGCCGCCAACATCGCAGGCAGCGTTTCAAGCACCGCGCGAGGAGACCTCCCAAGCGCAACTACTATTACCCTACCTTTTAGCGATTATTACCTCGCTTCCTGGAGCTGGGATACGTCAAGAAGGGCCTTTTTGCGCTCAATGGACGGCCCGAGCGTCGACGCTGCCACCAACGAGCAGATAGGAGCCGCAAACGTTGTGGTTCTTTGGGCTCCCTACAGCATCTCGGTAGACAATCTGACTTTTTTCATTGGCCTTGAGGGTACAGGAGCGGCATCGCTTTTTATGGACGGCACACGCATTGACGGCAGTTGGGAAAGCGTCAAAGGCGCCGCGCCGCGCTTTAAGGATGCCGCCGGCAACCCCATCCTCCTTAAGCCCGGAACCACCTGGTTTGAGGTTCTGGATATAAACCAGGATATAACCGTAGCATAGGATCTTTGCCCCTATCTCCCGTCGCCATTGCCTCACGCCAGAGGCACGCCTTGCGCTGAGTGCTGGCATCACCATCCCTACGCGGGCATGCGGGCGGGATATAACCGATGGTGGGGTCAGAAGCGGCTACGGTATCGTCACGGTAATGTGTATAGGATCGCCTATAATGCGGGGATCATGTGGTGTGGCGACAAGGGTCACGCTACCTATATCACCATCAAGAGGTGGGAAGAATATGCTTCCTCTCTTAGGAAGCATGAGATGGTACCCTGCTCCGCCCGCAAACGAATCGCCCCCCCCCCAGTTACTTCCGGAACGCTCCCAGGTAACTGAGACTATAGAGTGGTCGGAATAGAAGGCAACGAACTGAAGTTCCCGGTTTGACGTGCTCCTGCCTAAGTGAAAATCCATATTGAAGGTGATGGAGGGATAGTCCATGGAGCCGAGCATCACGATGCGAAAGGGCTCGCGCACCAGGGGGGCAGGGGGCTCTCCGTAGTCAGCAAAGTCGCTGAGGTCGCGCGTGTTTATGATGCGCAGGCTCAAGAGCTTGTTCCTGTCATCAAAGGTGACGTTAACAAGCCTCCAGCCGGTGTTTCTTAGATCGAGCTTGGAGTAGGTGGCAACGATGCCCTCCCAGGTTGCCTCATCTGACGTACCGCCGTAGAACGTGGGAGCAATAGGGTCAGAGGCGTTATCAAGGAGGTCTGCGCTATCAATGATAACTAAGGTGTTGTGTCCAATAAGCCCATTTGCAAATCTCTCTACTGCCCAGGTTTGGATGGCTTTAACTGAGGTGTTGAGGTCTGCTTCCTTCTTTACGTTTTCCCCCTTGCCAATGTAGCCCGTAAGCGCCGGCACCGCGACTGCGGACAGGATACCCAAAATCACAATAACAACTATCAGTTCTACGAGAGTAAAACCTTTAGTGCTAGCTATTCTGCGGGTGTGTGGTGGGTCTTGTAAGTCACCGCGCACAGGGGGCACCGACTCAAACACTTTACGCCCTCGTCGCCCCGGTAACGTTGGTAGCACAAACTCACCTTCGACCCACCTGCAGGGCTCCTCGGTTTGCGGAACTCGCCGGATGCCCTCTGTGCGCGGCACCCCTGTAGACGGTGCTTCTTGTGTTCGCATTTGTGCTATTTCTGAGCACAAAAAACCGCCGGGCACATAAGCCGGGGCGGCATCTTTGGCGCGTACACTCGCGCCCTCATAGTGGTTGGTGGATGGGAGAAGGGCTAAGCTATGAGCCCCCCCCCCCCCCGGGCATATTCTGGATGTTTTCGCGCTCATGTGTTCCCGCTCCCTTCAGATTTCCTGTT
>JAITRZ010000029.1 GCA_031288185.1 Coriobacteriales bacterium | reverse complement strand
TTCAGTCCACCAACCACTATGAGGGCGCGAGTGTACGCGCCAAAGATGCCGCCCAGGCCCCTGCGCCAGGCGGTTTTTTGTATGCGGATGCAGGCTTTGGAAAGAAAGGTGGTGCTCATGTTGTCGGGAATAGTGCCGCGTGGGTGCCTTGCACAGAGAGCGCCGGCTCAAACACTCTGCGCCCTCGTCACTTCAGTAGTGCAAACTCTCCTGCGGCCCATCAACAAGACTCCTCGGTCTGCGGAACTCACCGGACGTCCCCTGTGCGAGGCACTATACAAGACCCACCACGAATGAATAAACAAATTAACACTACCGGCTTTACCCTTGTCGAACTGATAGTCGTTATCGTTATCTTAGGCATACTGCTCGCTATCGCCATCCCCGCCCTTACCGGCTATATACAAAAGGCACAGGATGAAGAGTGGAAGATGTAGGCACGCGACGCGGTGGTCGCTACCCTATCCCTGGCAAATGAGATGTACGTCAATGGCACACTCGGTTTGGGCCTCAGTGCTGACAAGGTAGAGTACTATATCGCCAATGGAAATCAAGGTGGCTGGGGAGTGCCAGTAAAAACCTTTACCCTCGCATACTTGAGTCCCAGTACCCCACTTGGATCCTGTACTCTTTCCAAGAGGCATCCAATCTTATGGGGAAAGACTACCCTGTTGTGGCCGGCGATGACGGGTACTGGTATTTCCACCTACTGGCGCCCGATGAAGCCGCCTACACCATGTTTAATGCCCTGGCGTTCATGTACACATATTTTCCGAAAGGTGCGGCCATCCCAGGGACTATTCCTTCAAAGCCGGTAGTGAGGATTTTCTATGGAGTCTCAGGTGTAATGCTGCCCGATGATGGTTCCCAAATTGACGTTAGCAAAATCGTTTTTGACGCGAATGCGGGTTACACGGTGTTTTACGGTTCCACAGACAACATCTATTAGTTGTCAGGACTTGTGCCCTCCGCCTGCATTGATGTGCGAACAGAAGGCCGACTGAAGTAAGCCCTGCCCGCCACTAAGACACGCGGCCTAACATGCGCAGCCCAACAGGACTTCCCTTCGCTCTGTGTACAAACTCCGCTATAATCCGGTACATGAGGATCGCTTTTGACAAAATCCACGGCGCAGGAAACGACTTTATTGTTGTAAACGACCTGGCTCAACAGCTCAACCTAACTGTCGAGCAGGTTCGCCTGTTGTGTGACCGTCATTTTGGCATAGGCGCAGACGGTGTGATACTGGCGAGGCCCGCCGCTGAGCCGGACGCCGCCGCCTTCATGCACTACATCAATGCTGACGGTAGTCTTGCGGAAATGTGCGGTAATGGTGTGCGTTGCTTTGCTAAATACCTGCTGGATCACCACTTGACGCCGGGTACCGCAGCCGCCCCTGCCTCGCAAGACCAAGACTCTCAGGCCCGTGGCGACGCTTCTCACAACTGCGCTCACTGCGCGGCGGGCACACAGACTCAAACCAGCATGACCATCGCCACACCGGCCGGTCTGCGACAGGTAAGCTACACATTCCTGCGCTCCAGCTCTGCTAAGACCCCGGCTCTTGGGGTTTATGGAGACAGCCAGGAAGATATAGAAACGCCGCGCGTGTCCGTTGAGACCCCCATTCTCTGGGCCAGTGTCGATATGGGAGCGCCCCGCTTTGCACCGGAAAGCATCCCTACCAGCCTCTCAGCTACCCGCGAGCTTCCTGCCAGCACCGGTAGCGGCAGCCGTGAGAACGCAGTGGTGCTGGCAAGGGTGACGGTTCCTAAACAGATGCTCAAGGCCGTTTTTGCCAGGGCAGGGGCAAAGAACCCCGCGCGCGAACGCGCGCTTCCGCTAACGGTTGCGAGTGATGTGCATAACCGAGAAAGATCCCCGCGCGAGCACACCCTGCCGCTAACCTGCGTTAACATGGGCAATCCTCATGCGGTGCTATTTTGGCAAGACGTGGATGAACAGCTGGCCCGCAGCTTTGCCGCCGATCCTTCAGATTTTGACATCACCGAGCCAGGCAGCTTTCTGGAGGCTTTGGTCGATGTCTTTCCCAAAAAAACCAATGTGGAATTTGCCGCCGTTGTGGGGCCCAATCGTCTGGCGATGCGGGTATTTGAACGCGGAGTGGGCGAGACGCTGGCCTGTGGAACGGGAGCCTGCGCCACGGCGCTAGCAGCCATCATCTTAGGTCGGGCCAAGCGCAGCCAGCCAGTTTGGTTGCAACTACCCGGCGGTCTTCTGTGTGTTAGATGGCGTGATGATGGCCATGTGCTGTTGTCCGGCCCGGCCCAGACGGTTTTCAGAGGCAGTATTGACCTGGATGATCTCACTTCTTGCCCTGAGCCTGCTGCGCTGGATAATCTCGTTTCTCGCCATGAGTCCACCGCGCTGGATGACAACCTGAGCCTGCCGCGTTTTCACAACCTTTCCAGGAGCAGCCATGAACAGACAATCCGCCGCCAATAATCAGTCCGCCTGTGGTCAGGAACCGCTACCGCCGCCTGATCTTCTGCCTCATATCCGCCCGGCCCGCAATCTGGATGCCCTGCCACCCTATCTGTTTGCGCGCATTGACGCTCAGCGCGATGCCCTGCTCGCCAGCGGTGCCGATGTCATTTCTCTGGGTATTGGCGACCCGGATATGCCAACGCCCCGTCACATCGTTGACGCTATGGCTGTGGCTATCCGCGACCCCAAAAACCATCGGTATCCTGATTACGCCGGCTCACTGAGCTACCGGCAAGCCTGTTGCGACTGGATGCGTCACCGCTTTGGCGTAGAACTGGATCCGGTAAATGAATGCCTTGCCCTGATTGGCTCCAAGGAGGGTATCGCCCATATCCATACCGCGTTTGTTAATCCCGGCGACTATGTGTTGGCACCGTCCATTGGCTATCCGGTCTACAGCGGCGGCGCCACGCTGATGCACGCTAACACCTGGTTTTTGCCCATGAGCGCTCAAAATAACTGGCTGGCTAACTTCGACCGTGTACCCGCTGAGGTGCTGGCCTTGGCGCGACTGCTGTTTTTAGGCTATCCCAATAACCCTACCGGTGCGGTGGCCACCAACGAGTACTTTGATGCCGCGCTGGACTTTTGTCGGAGCCACGGCATTCTGCTGGTACATGATAATGCTTATTCAGAAATCAGTTTTGATAACTACCGCGCGCCTTCGCTGCTGGAGCGGCCCGGTGCTCGCGATGTGGCGATTGAGATGTTTTCGCTGTCTAAGAGTTACAACATGACCGGCTGGCGCATCGGCTTTGCGGTGGGCAACGCCACTGCCATCAAGGCCCTGGCTACCGTCAAAAATAATCTGGACAGTGGGCAATTTACCGCTATCCAGGATGCCGCCATTGCTGCCCTTTCCGGCCCGCAGGACTCAGTGCGCGAAATGTGCGCGCTTTATCAGCGTCGCCGCGACTTAGTGGTAACAACACTGCGACGTCTTGGACTAAACTGCGAAACGCCGCGCGCTACTATCTATGTATGGGCACAGGTGCCTGCCGGCCTCAGTTCAGCGGAGTTTACCAGCCAGTTGCTCGCGCGCGCCCATGTTGTTGTTACGCCGGGCAGTGGCTATGGCCCGGATGGTGAGGGATATGTTCGCATCTCCCTCACAACCCCTGACGCGCGTCTCGAAGAAGCCCTTGAGCGTATCGGCGCGCTGGTGTGGAACTGAGCGATGGAAGAAGAACCTCTACCCCTCAAGCCCTCGCCCTTTAAGCCCCCATCCTTCAAGCCTCTGCCCCTTAAGGTTCTTTTGGTCGATGGCTATAATGTGTTGCGCTCTGGCCCGTTGTATCGTTCCCTGGCCCAGGATGCGCCTGACTATGGTTCTGACATTTTCAATGCTGCCCGCGAAGCGCTGCTTAATGACGTTGCCAGTTTTGCGTCCCGCGATTTTGCGGCTACGGTTGTGTTTGATGCCGCTAACAATCCCCATTCGCGCGGCCAGCTTCAACATTTTGGGTCTGTTTGTTACCTGTTTTCGCCCTGCGGTACATCTGCTGACACCGTTATTGAAGCGCTGGCGCATGCGGCGGTACAGGAGGGGCGTGAGGTTGTCGTTGTCAGTTCTGATGCCACCTTGCAGTGGACGGTCTTTGGAAAACGGGTTACGCGGATGTCAGCGGTGGATTTTTGCAAAGAGGTGGTCTCTCTCCGCGCACTCAATCAAAAATCCGGCGCTCCGGTGCTCAATACCTCGGCCAAAAACACGCTCAGTAGTTTGCTGGATGCCCAAACCCGCGAGGCTTTAGAAAAGTTGGCGCGGGGAGAGTAAGGGATGTTGGGGCAGAATGCCGCCCCTCGTACGCGCCACCATCCTGCCAGACACACGAGAGCATAGGGAATGACCAAGGCGTAGGGAGATGTTGAGGAGGAGGGCGCCCGTCTGTCCGTCTGCCCGCCCATCTGTCCACTCACCACCTCACCCATCTACCCGCTCAACTGCCCATTTTGGCATGCTACCGGGGGTGAGTGGAGGCGGCCGAAGGGAAGAAATGCCGCCCACCTGTCCAGCTGTCCGTTCAGGCCTGTTCCTTTGGCGGTGCCATCAAAATGTCGCTTGACACCCATAGGGGAAGCCGATAAGATGTTCATTCGCGCTCAGCGCACCGGATAATAAAAAGCGCTGGGCAACTGCCAGAATCGAGCCGCATTTCAGCTCGAATTCTGTTTGTCAGGACGAGTTTCAAGCACCTTGAAAACTGGATACTGTGATGAACTAAGACAGCAGACCAACATGGTCTGGTTGCTTAGAAGCCGGGGCGAAACCTTGTGTTTCGATAAGCCCCGGCAGCCAGATAAGAACCCGTCAAGCAGCACGGTCAACTAACAGACAACGGCTGCAAGACAAAAACCAAGAACAAATTCTTTGGATTTGACCGATTATTCTAATCGGTGCAAGGGCATCCAACCGGCTAAGGCCACGGCGGTAAGGCGAGGCGCGTGAGTGCCAGACCTGCCGGTTAGCGCACGCTCAGGTTCCAGGTGGAACCGGGCAGCTGTTGCGATGGAGCGCGCAAGCGTTTACCTCGAAGCGGCGCGTAGGCTCAATAAGCCATTGGGTAGTCCCCTTAAACGGAGAGTTTGATCCTGGCTCAGGATGAACGCTGGCGGCGTGCTTAACACATGCAAGTCGAACGATTAAAGCCCTTCGGGGTGTATAAAGTGGCGAACGGGTGAGTAACACGTGACCAACCTACCTTTTGCACTGGGATAACTCGGAGAAATCCGTGCTAATACCGGATATTTTGACTCTATCGCATGATAGGGCCAAGAAAGCGCATACGGCAAGAGATGGGGTCGCGTCCCATTAGCTTGTTGGTAGGGTAGTGGCCTACCAAGGCGATGATGGGTAGCCGGGTTGAGAGACTGACCGGCCACATTGGGACTGAGACACGGCCCAAACTCCTACGGGAGGCAGCAGTGGGGAATTTTGCGCAATGGGCGAAAGCCTGACGCAGCAACGCCGCGTGCGGGATGACGGCCTTCGGGTTGTAAACCGCTTTCAGTAGGGAAGATAATGACGGTACCTACAGAAGAAGCTCCGGCTAAATACGTGCCAGCAGCCGCGGTAATACGTATGGAGCAAGCGTTATCCGGATTCATTGGGCGTAAAGCGCGCGTAGGCGGCCTGTTAAGCAAGGTGTCAAATCTGAGGGCTCAACCCCCAGTCGCACCTTGAACTGGCAGGCTGGAGTTCGGTAGAGGAAAGTGGAATTCCCAGTGTAGCGGTGGAATGCGCAGATATTGGGAAGAACACCGGCAGCGAAGGCGGCTTTCTGGGCCGTAACTGACGCTGAGGCGCGAAAGCTAGGGGAGCAAACAGGATTAGATACCCTGGTAGTCCTAGCCGTAAACGATGGGCACTAGGTGTGGGAAGATGAATCTTTCCGTGCCGCAGCTAACGCATTAAGTGCCCCGCCTGGGGAGTACGGCCGCAAGGCTAAAACTCAAAGGAATTGACGGGGGCCCGCACAAGCAGCGGAGCATGTGGCTTAATTCGA
>JAITRZ010000018.1 GCA_031288185.1 Coriobacteriales bacterium | reverse complement strand
CTCAGGAAACTTCACCGGTCTTGCCTCCACCAGCTACACCATTAACCTCACGAGCCCTCAAGGCTATCCTACCGTACGCTACTTCAGCACCAGTGATGCCTCTGCAACCTGGAGCCTTGATGCAGGTACTACTGGTGCTACTCTGGCCTCATCATCAGGCGCAAATACCTCTGTGTCCATCCCCCAAGGTGCTACCGGCACCGCCACCCTTACCTCAGATGCCTACACCATCACCTTTGATGTCCAAGCTAACCGTGCGCCCTCCACAACCCTTAAGCGTGGTGATACCTTCTATGCTTCAGGCTTTGACTGGCGCATCCTCTACAAGGCAAGTAACACCGATGCTCTCGTCATCGCAGAACACATCATAGATGCCCAACAAATCAACGCCACTGCCACCAACTGGGACACCAACATCCGCTGGGATGGTAGCGCACTTAGGGCGTCCCTTAACGGTAGCACCTATGCCTACAGCTACAACAACCTCACAGACATCAAGACAAAGATACTCGATACCACCCTCTACACAAGGATAGGCTTTAGCGATGCACGCACCGCTCCCTATAAAACAGGAGGTGCCTCTGACAGCGGCCACAACGGCTACTATGAGCTAACAGGACAGAAGCTCTTCCTCTTAAGTGAAGAAGAGGTGTTTCGCACGATTGCCCAAGGCTCAAACACCACCGATGCCGCCAGCCTGGATCTTACCCAAAACCTCTATGGCTCAAGCGTTGTCCTCTTTGCTGATAACAACGCACGAAAGACCTCCGGGACAGACACTTGGGTCTGGCTCCGCTCTCCGCGCGTCGACACTAACGGGGCCGCTAGGGTCCACGCCTCTGCGGGCACGGTCAATGACTTCTACGTGTACACCGCGTACGGTGTCCGCCCCGCTTTTCGTATGAATCTGTCGTAAAGGGGAACAAGATAGAAAAGGGGTCGGTTAAATAAGACGAAGCGGTTCATCTGTCTGGCAGCCAGACAGATGAACCCTTAGATGTCACCCCCCATTTTTTTTGTCCATCTTGCGGGTCAAGTCTTCAATGCCTGCTTCCTGCAAGAACCTGTCGACGTCGGAGGTGAACTGCCTATCTTGGACGACACGGTGTTTCTCGAACTCGCTCTCTGCGTAAATTTTAGCTTCCGGAGCCGATACTTTTCCCGCATTGGTGAGTAGGTCGGTGCCGGACGCTTGCAGGAAAAGGTCAAGCCATTGTTTCCAATCGTTTTGCGACATGGGTATCTGTCGTGTTGCCTGAAGCTCTGCGAATCCCCAGTACACCGTGACAATCCGTTCGAGTGACGGCATCTCCTGCTCATCCAGATAGTTCTTGGCTATGGCCACATCAGACTTACGAATCTTTTCCTTGGGCGCAGCCTCCCAAGTGTTCAGGCCCATGTATTGTTTCTTGGCAGCGGCGCGCTCCACGATTATCTCTGCTGCTGTGTGGCCGTGGATGGCGTAATGCAGTTTGTTTTGAACCGCCTTGAAAATACTACTGTCTCTTGGCCTTTGGGGTTGTAGTCGTAGGACAGAGCGTAAATGTCGGTAATTTTCTGGTAGAACTTGCGCTCGGATAGCCGTATTTCCCAAATGTCCTCCAGCAAATGCACGAAATAGGTCTGCGAGAATATTCTATCGTTTTTCAACCGTTCCTTATCCAGTACATAGCCTTTCACAGCAAAGCTGGTAAGAATGTCTGATGCCCATGCGCGAAAGCGGCTGGCCTTTTCGGAGTTGACCTTAAAGCCCATGGCGATAATCGCTTGCAGGTTGTAATACTTGTAGTTGTACGTTTTGTTGTTGGAGGCAACTGTTCGGAATTTCCAAACAGTTGAAGTTTCGTCCAGTTCGCCGCTGGAAAAAATATTGGCCAGATGTTCTGAAACAGTGCTTTTAGACGTGTCATAAAGCGAGCAGATTGACCCCTGCGTCAGCCAAACGCTCTCATTTGCGACCAACACATTAACGCCGTCACCCCAATCCCAATCTTTCCTTGCGCAATTGCATAACTAACATTACGTCTCTCCATCGATCAAGACAGCATTGTTGCGCCATAAAGGGAAATCAGTGGGATTGGTTTCACTGTTTGGCTCTACTCTTAGCGCCCCCTTTTGGATGTATAGCGCACAATCACACCCCTTTGGAGTCTGCCCTTCTGCTGGCTGTCGTTTGACCGTGGCAACGGTCACGGCAACGGGCGCTCTTGTTATAATGGGGCTTAAAGGGAGGGTTCCCCATCAGCAATAACGGTTCCGTCCTTTGGCAGGCAAACAGCAAAAATATGCCCCCATCGCAATGCGAGGGCAGGGCGTGTGCGCAACATGCTTGAAGGAATATATGAAAGGAGCAATCAGCGCAATGGCCCAGAACGTATCAGAGAGCAATGGCCCAGCACTACCTACAAGCCTGCCGTTCAAGAAGCGGCGCGTGGGGCTACCAGCATGACAGATGCCGCACACACGCACGCGTCCCACCAATCTGGTGCGGACAGTTGTTCAGACAACACACCCATCCACGTGTCACGATTCCCACAGGAGGCCCTGCGAGATATGGTGCCCTCAGACCTTCCACGCGATCCTTCGCACGAGGCACCGTATGATACGCAAGATACCCTGGTTGTCGCAGACAAGCTCCTTAAAACATTTAAGCTCAGCCCTCGCCAACAACGACTGGAGCGCAGTCACAGCCGTTTGCGTGTGGCCGTGGATGAACTCAGTTTTACCGCCTATGCCGGCGAAATTTTTGGGCTGCTTGGCCCCAACGGCGCTGGCAAAACCACAACACTCAGGATTTTGGCCACGCTGATCAAATCCCAGGACGGCGATGCCTTTGTAGCGGGTCACAGTGTGCGCACTGATCCAGAGGCGGTGCGCTCCAACATAGGCTTTCTTACCAGCGAACTAAAGCTGGAAGCCTTTTTTACACCCAGTTATCTGTTTGATTTTTTCGCAAATTTATACGGCGTGAATCCGCAGGCGGCCGCCGCTCGCAAGGCCGAGTTGTTTGCGCGCTTTGGCATCAACGACTTCGCGGAGGTCAAGGTGGCCGACCTGTCAACTGGCATGAAGCAAAAGGCATCGTTGGTAGTGTCACTGGCGCACGATCCATCCCTTATCATCTTTGATGAACCAACCAACGGCCTGGATGTTCTCACCGCCAAAACAGTTGTTGACTATCTGGACGAGGCGCGCAACGCTGGCAAAACAATTATTCTTTCTACCCACATCTTTTCGCTTGCTGAGACGATCTGTGATCGTGTGGGTATTATCATTGACGGACGTATGGTTGCCAGTGGCCCAACCAATGAGCTGCGTGGTGGCCGCAGTTTGGAAGAAGTCTTTTTTGACCTGTATGTTTCCATCAAGGGTGATGAACGATGAGGAACGCATCGGGGCGCCTCTTTGCGTCAAAACGTCGTCCTAACGGGTTACTTGCCATCATGCGCAAGGAGATGCGTCGCTTTTTTACGGACAGGCGCATGGTCATCTCTACGCTTCTGCTGCCGGGGCTGATGTTTTACGTTGTCTATTCATTTACGGGCGGCGCCATGAGCAGCCAGTTTTCGGTATCTGACGACTATCAGCCCACTATCTCTGTGTTTGCAATGCCGGATTCGCTCAAACCCTTAGCCGACGCGGCTCAACTGCGGTTTCATTCTATAACCGCCGAAGCGCTTGATGGCACGAAACAGAGCGTCGCTTCTAAGGAAACCGATCTTTTAGTGGTGTTTCCCAGCGATTTTGACCAGCAACTTGATGCTTTGATCGCGAGCGCTGGTCATGAAACAAAAGGCGCACAGTTGCTGGCAAACGCTCTGGTGCCGTTATCAGAGGCGGGCGTTGACAGCAGGGCAACCGATGCCACGGTCAATGCCATTTCCACAAACGCACTTTTTGTTTCTGACCCACGCTTCGCAAACCAAGCCGCAACCAAAAACGCGCTTCTTGCCTCTGACCCACAGGCCCCAGCCGTACCGCGGGTTGAGATATACCTCAACTCTACCCGCACTGAGTCAAGCGCGGCCTATGGCGAGGTCATAGCCCTGCTTAATTCCTACAAAGAAGCACTTTTTCCCCTCTTTACCATCAACGACGGCGATGTCAGTTATGACCTGGCTACCAAAGAAGAGGAAACTGGCTTTTTGCTTGCCACCATTGTGCCCATGCTCTTGATGATCTTTTTATACACCGGCTGCATCTCCGTAGCGCCAGAGTCCATCGCCGGCGAAAAAGAACGCGGCACCATCGCCACCCTGCTGGTTACCCCGCTTAAACGGTGGGAACTGGCGCTGGGCAAGGTGGCAAGTCTGGGGCTGATCGCGCTGCTTTCTGGCGCCTCAAGTTTTATTGGCGTGATACTGGCCATGTCGCATGTGCTTGACCAGAATAATGGTTCTTTGGACATTAGCCTGTATGGCTTTACTAACTTTTTGATGTTGCTTTTGGTTATTTTGTCTACCGTACTGATGCTGGTGGGTGTGATCTGCGTTATCAGCGCTTTTGCGCGCACGGTTAAAGAGGCCAACACGCTAATGATGCCGCTGATGGTTGTGGTCATGTTAGTGGTTACGCTGTCCATCTTTACGCAAAATGCCGCTAATCCCTTATTCTTTTACCTAATCCCCTGCTTTAACAGCGTCAAGAGCATGATGGCGATCTTTGCTTTCAGCGGATCAGCGCTTCATGTAGCACTAACGGTATGCGCTAATCTGCTGGCAGCGGCGCTCTGCGTTGTTGTGTTAACCAGGATGTTCTCATCTGAAAGGGTCATCTTCAACCGCTGACATCTCATCGCTGACAGCTGGCTTTGTCACGCTGAGCGCCAGCGAAGCGCTCCAGAGCCATCGCGTGTACACCTTGGACGCAGTGATGGACTGATTGCTGGATTGCTGCTTTGCTGCGCTCCGGCCTGCACTTGTGCTATCATAAACCATGGTTTTTAGACATCAGAAAATAGCTTTAATGGGCACCAACGTGAGGGAAGGGAAAAACGAGCATGCAAAGTAGTCTTCAGGCGCACACAAATTTCGCCGGGGGGGGGGGGGTATTTATCTCCTAGCCCTCTGATCCCTTCTATAACCACCCCGCCCAAGCCCGCTTGCCAACAGTCGTTGGAGGCGGCTTTTTTGTGTTCGCGCGCAGAGATGGTGGAGGAGGCTCCTGTGCCAGGCGGTTTTTTGCACTCTGATATAGCGCAAACGAGGACACAAAGAGTATCGGCCACAGAAGCCCCTTACACAGGGAGCGCCCGCTCAAACACTCTGCGCCCTCGTCGCCT
>JAITRZ010000010.1 GCA_031288185.1 Coriobacteriales bacterium | reverse complement strand
TGCTCCTTTCAGCTTGCCTGTTGTGGTGCCTGTCTTGGTAGTGCGTGTCTTAGTGGTGCTTTGTCTTGCTGCCTTGCTTACCTGCTTGTTCTAACGGCGCATAGTGTAGCACAAGCGCGCGAGGGTGTCATCCCTCATGGTCACGTCTACAGCGCATCTACAGCAAGGCAATAACTGCGTCCGCAAACCGGCGGGTGCCAACACTTCCCTCTACAGAGCCCGTCAGGGCACGTTTAATATCGTAGGTCACAAAGCGACCCTCAGCCAGCACCGCGCTGATGGCGCTCAGGATGCGCTCGGCGGCCTGTCCTTCGCCCAGATGCCGCAACATCAACACTGCGGATAACAGTTCAGCGGTAGGATTGGCCACATCCTTGCCAGCGTAGCTGGGGGCTGAGCCATGTACCGGCTCAAAAACCGCATAGTGCTCGCCGATGTTGGCACCTGGGGCAATACCAAGGCCCCCTACCAGGCCGGCACACAGATCACTCAGGATGTCTCCATAGAGATTGGGCATCACCAGTACGTCAAACTGCTGGGGGCGGGTAACAAGCCCCATACAGGTGGCGTCCACAATACGATCTTCAAATTCTAGCTGATCGGTATAGCACTCAGCCACCTGGCGAGCTTCTTGCAAAAACAAGCCGTCAGAAAATTTTTGAATATTGGCCTTGTGCACCGCCGTGACCTTGCGTCGGCCATTGGCCAGAGCATAGTCACAGGCCCAGCGCACAATGCGACGAGAGGCGGTAATCGAGATAGGCTTAAGGGAAATGCCAGAATCAGGGCGAATGTCGCCGGCACCCGTTTGATTACAATAGTCTATCAGGCCCTGTGCCGCAGGCGTGCCCTCCTCAAACTCTATGCCGGCATAGAGATCCTCAGTGTTTTCGCGCACGGTCACTAAATCCACGTCCTGGTAACGCGCACCACTGCCCGGCAGTGAAAAAGCCGGCCGCAGGTTCGCAAACAAATCCAGCTCTTTACGCAGCTGTACATTGATGGATCGAAAACCGCTGCCCACCGGGGTGGTTACCGGGCCCTTGATAGCAACTTTGGTCTGACGAATGGACTCGACGGTGGCCTCTGGCAAGGGTGTTCCCGCCTGATCCAGCATCTGAGCGCCGGCATGTGCTATCTGCCACTCAACGCGAACGCCGCAAGCCTCAACAACATCACGCATGACGGCGGTGATCTCCGGGCCAATGCCGTCGCCGGGGATCAGGGTTACCGTATGTGTCGGCACATCGTCCTCATTTTGCCAATTAAGAAAGCACAAACCATTAGACTGGCTGACTCCATTGCTCCTGCTGACTCCACCGCTACTCGCCCTGACAGATGCGTACTATTGAGCTAGCGCGTCGACCAATGGCACCCTTGGAATTATCAGCGTCAAATTGCAAACACTGACAAACAAGCTGGCGCACGGATCCACCAACATTTCCAGCAGCAAAACTTTCAACACAAACCAGCATATCCTCAAATTCAGGATCGCCGTGATAACACTGGATGCCTTCCCTAATCAACGGCCAAACCTGGGTAGCGCGCCCACTGTCTAGGGCCCCGTAGGTGCACAAAAACTTCAGGGCCGCCAGTCGGGCAAATCCGCTCTCTTCATCAAACAGTGAAACCTCGGCGCCTTCCACCGCATCGGCAAGGGGGGTCGGGTCAAGTTTGGCCAGGAGGGCCAAGGTTTCCAGACACTCCCAACGGGTTTGGGCCTCAGGGCGATGCAGGCCATCAGCGATGGCACCCACGTGGGTAAGCAGCGTTTCAGGGCTTTTGACGGAGATTTCCTTGATGGCGGTTGCCGAAAACTGGCGTATCCGCCTTTGGGCAGCAGACAGGTTCTCAACCAGGGCTGCCAGGATGTCAGCGTCGGCCAGGGCTTGATCAGCTATTCTGGAACGGTCTGCGCTATTCTCAAATAAAATCTGTCTATCGTTGTTCATCTGTCGCCTCTTCATGCACGCGCAATGGCTCTAGCGGGCAACTCAATGCGCCGCCGCAAGCGAATCAAGCGCGTTAGTCATACCTATTTCTGCTGGTTTCAATAAAGACAAACCACCTCGCGACGTTGCAAGGTGGTGTAAGCCGCAAAAATTTTCAAAACCTCGTTAAGTATACCAGATATACGGGCCGTAATGCAGGGGAGATGGGCATCTGCCGGTGACGTTAGATTCTACAATTCCCTACAGTTCCCTTACAATTCTCAGCGCTTGTTGGTGATTTTGGATCTTACGCTTCACCCGCGTTGAGAAACGGGCGCATAGCAAAACGACTGCCAAGGACGGGCAGTCGTTTTGCTAGAAGGAGGAGGCAATGCACAAGGCCAAAGGAGGTGGCCGAGGGGGTGTCAGGTGGACGCAGCAGGAGGTTTGCCGCCCAAGGAGGTGGCAGATGCGGACACAGAATGGGAGAGAGTGTCCAGGCTGTGGTTGACAGAAGGACGAGGCTTACTATCCGCGCAGCGCGTAGGCTGAAGGTCGTTAGTGTCCGGAGTCAGTGAGGCCGCGCCGTGACAGGCGCTGTAGCCTCTACACTGAGAGCCTCTACACTGAGCGCAGGAAGAACCGCCGGCCTTTCGCTGCCTAAGCAAGTAGCGAATGATTGCGGCCACAAGGACGGCCAGCACCAGAATAACAGCTATGGTTCCCAGGTTCATATCGTTCACTTTCTTGTTGGTATCAGACACCTCATGTTTGATGGGCGGCAGGATCGCCTAGGCCGCACATCACAGGCAGGCTGTACCCCATGTTTGACGGGCGGCACAAGCCGGTCTTACGAGCTTAGATCGACGGGCTTGGGCCGCACGCAACCGGCTCGCTAGCTTAGGTTGCTAGGAGCCAAGCCACAGGCCTGTCCTGTCATCCAGACCGCACGACTAGCTCGTGCGGTCAGGCAGCGTCTACGGCCCGCTTGGCCACCTGACCCTGATAGGACTTCTTCATTGGTCTTAACAGCAGGTAGAAAAAGCCTGCGGCCAGCACCGTAGCTACCACGGTAAAGACATTAAAGGCGACTTCGCCGGTGGCCAGGCCGGCAAACTGAAACACCCATAATCCCACTATCCAGGCGACGCCGCATTGATAACCGATAGCCGCAAAAAACCACCGCGCATTGTTCATCTCTCGACGGATAGCGCCCATAGCCGCAAAGCAGGGAGCACAAAGCAGGTTAAAGGCCAGGAGGGCGTAGGCGGCTGCCAACCCCATGCTGCCTTGGAAGAGGCTGTACCAGCCGCCCTCGCCAGCATAGAGGATAGCAAAGGTGCTCACCAGGTTTTCCTTAGCAATTAAGCCGGTGATAGAAGCGCTGGTGGCCTGCCAGTTGCCAAAGCCCAAAGGCGCAAATATCCAGGCCAGGCCACTGCCCAGAACAGCCAGGATAGACTGGCTCTGATCCTCAACCGCACCAAAGCCCTCCTCAGTAAACCCATAGGAGGAGATAAACCAGATAAGAATACAGGCCAGCAGGATGATGGTGCCAGCGCGTTTGATAAATGACCAAGCGCGCTCCCAGGTACTGCGGGCCACCATACCCACCGTGGGCGGGTGATAGGCGGGCAGCTCCATCAGAAACGGAGCCGCGTCCCCGGCAAAGAAGCGGGTCTTTTTAAGGACGATGCCAGAGCAGAGGATGGTGGCGATCCCCAGAAAGTAAGCCGAAGGCGCCACCCACCAGGCACCACCAAAGATAGCGCCGGCAAACAGGGCGATAACCGGCAGCTTGGCGCCACAGGGGATGAAAGTGGTGGTCATCACGGTCATGCGGCGGTCATTTTGGTTTTCGATGGTGCGCGAGGCCATAATGCCGGGTACACCACAACCGGTACCAACCAGAATGGGGATAAAAGACTTACCGCTTAGGCCAAAGCGCCTGAAAACGCGATCAAGAATAAAGGCGATGCGTGACATATAGCCGCATTGTTCCAGCAGGGCCAGCAGCAAGAACAACACGAGCATCTGGGGCACAAAGCCCAACACAGCGCCCACGCCGGCAACAATACCGTCTAACACCAAAGAATCCACCCACTCAGCCGAGCCGATAGCTGTCAGCAGGTCGCCTACCAAAACCGGTACGCCAGGTACCCAGATGCCATATTCACTGGGGTCGGGTTCTTGCACCTCCAAGGCAGCCTCGTAGTTAGCCAGGGTTACTTCCGCGCCTTCGCTGGTGCCGGTTTCATCGTCATAGCTTTCATAGGTGCCCACCAGATCCAGCCGGGCGGCATCTTGGGTGAACGTTGGTGAGGCCGGATCCAAATTGTAGTGTTCCGCTTCATGCTCAAAGCCCTCAATCTGAGCCTGAGCCGTTTCATAGTTAGCGACCACTTCTTCCCAGGCCTCTCCCCCACCACTTAGAAACCAGCCGTCGCCAAACAAGCCGTCATTGGCCCAGTCAGTAACAAAAGTACCCACCGTAGTAACTGAGATAAAGTAGACTAGAAACATGACAACCGCAAAGATGGGCAGCGCCAACACGCGATTGGTCACCACCTTGTCGATGCGGTCAGACACTGAATCAGTCTTGGGGTTGCGCTTCTTATAGCTGCCAGCGATTATGTCAGCGATATGGGAATAGCGCTCGTTGATGATAAGGGACTCAGAATCGTCATCAAGGGCGGTCTCGGCGTTTTTGATGATCGGTTCAGCAGCAGCCATCAGCTGTTTGGCAGTTTTGTGGTCGGTGGACAACTGGGTCAAGACCACCTCAGCATCTTTAGTCTGATGGCTATGCTTGCGATCAATTGGTTGGTCTGCCTGTTCTGCATATTGCTGGACGGTTTCCTCAGCAATAACCTTGGGTGTTGTCTGTCCGGCCACCATAGCAGCCTTGGAGCTTTCCTCTATCAGAAAAGTAGCCAGTTTTTCATCCCGCTCAAACAATTTGACGACATAGAAGTCGCGTAGTTCAGCTGGGGTGTTTTGGGGAAGATGCTCTTTAATCTGGTCAAAAGCCTTGTTCAATTCTGAACTGAAGTAGGTAGCAGCGGCAGCGGTTTTGTCCACATAGTCTTTTTTGGTGTCCTCAGCCCCTGTGGCAACCTGCAAAACCGCGTCGCGCAGTTTGTCGATACCCTGGTTTTTAAGCGCCGAGATTTCCACAACCTTACATCCCAGGCTGCGGCTTAGATTCTCCAAATCCAGCACCTCACCGCTTTTTGTAACTACGTCCATCATATTAATGGCGACAACTGTGGGTATGCCCATCTCCAGAAGCTGCATGGTTAGGTAGAGGTTGCGTTCCAGATTGGAGCCATCAATGATGTTGATAATGGCATCTGGCTTTTCATCAATGAGATAGTTGCGCGAAATCAATTCTTCTAAAGTGTAAGGAGAAAGCGAATATATCCCCGGCAAGTCAACGATGGAGACACTTTTATTCTCCTTTAGTTTGCCCGCCTTTTTTTCAACCGTAACCCCCGGCCAGTTACCCACGTACTGGTTAGCACCGGTGAGGGCGTTAAAAAGTGTGGTTTTTCCTGAATTGGGGTTTCCAGCTAACGCGATAGTTGTGGTTGCCATCTCCTGCCTTTCGTATTTGTTCCTTTCCGCCCTGTGGCGGAGCCAGACGCGCCGGTATCGGTATCTGTTAGAAAAAGCTAACTTAGGTTCAAAAAAAGAACTCTTCTTTCAAGAGTCCACGCGCTTTATAGAGCGCTGGTACGGTCAGGACAATGTATGCCCTGAGAAATCGCTCCTTAGGAAACCTCGATAAACTCTGCCTCGCCCTTGCGAATGGAGAGTTCATAACCACGTACGGTAACTTCTACGGGATCGCCAAGAGGAGCTACCTTGCGTACGTAAATCTGTGTTCCCTTCGTGATGCCCATATCCATTATGCGCCGCTTTAGGGCACCGCTGCCATTGAGTTTTTGCACTGAAACCGTCTCGCCGGTCTTAACTGTCTCAAGAGTCCGCATGTACATTTTTCCTATTCTGCTGGATCGGTTTGGGCCCGACACTACGAGGCTTCTGGCTTACGAGAGCCTGGAGGTCTGGGCCGGAGAGCCTGGACTTAGGCTTGGGCCCGGATACACTGTGCTTTTAGACTACAACCATACTGGCAGCGTCATTGTTAACCGCGACCCGACTGCCCTTAACGTTAACAATCAGGCCATCTGCAGTTTTGCTGATGACTTTAAGCCTTTCCCCTGGCACAAAACCCAGATTCTCCAAATGATGGCGCACGTGCGTGTCACCATTAATGCGCTTGATGCGATAATAACCATCATCGACAACTTCAACTAAACCCATAACGTGTCTCCCCAATCAAAAGTTAGCTAACTTAAACTTTGAGTAAGCATATGGTAACAAAGGCTCAGGGGTCTGTCAAGCATGGGTTTGGGCTTTTTTTGGAGCTTGCCTTGGAGCGTTCTTTGGGTTCCGATTCCCACTCCTGTCTACCCTGCGGAAAAGCGGTAGCGCAGGGGACAAAAGGTATCGGTTCATCTGCCTGGCTACCAGACAGATGAACCGATTTGCTTTGCGTTCACGCTCCCGCCTCTTTTTGTGAGCATAGGGGTAATGCGGGCAGGTAGTTTTAGCTCGTGGCTTTCTCCCTTATGACAGATTCATACGAAAAGCGGGGCGGACACCGTACGCGACGTTCACGCCGCCGTCATTGACCGCGCCCGCAGAGGCGTAGACCTGAGCGGCCCTGCCAGTGCTGACGCGCGGAGAGCGGAGCCAGTAGTACGAGTTTGTCCCGGAGGTTCTTCGTGCGTTGGCATCAGCAAAGAGGACAACGCTTGAGCCATAGAGGTTTTGGGTAAGATCCAGGCTGGCGGCATCGGTGGTGGTTGTGCCGTTGGCTATGGTGCGAAATACCTCTTCTTCGCTTAAGAGGAA